>ONGM01000143.1 GCA_900317365.1 uncultured Planctomycetota bacterium | reverse complement strand
GGAGACGTTTCCGGCGCTACGCGAGGTTCTCGGGCGAGGCGGCCGCCCGGTCGAGCGCCTGGCGTTGGATTCGCCTGGCCCGGTCGAGCGCCTGGCGTTGGATTCGTCTGGCCCGGTCGAGCGCCTGGCATTGGGTCCGCCTGGCCTGGTCGAGCGCCTGGCGTTGGGTCAGCCTGCCCCGGACGCGCGCCTGGCGTTGGATTCGTCTGGCCCGGTCGAGCGCCTGGCGTTGGGTCCGCCTGGCCTGGTCGAGCGCCTGGAATTCTGTCTCTGTGATTGATCGGGAAGTTGCCTCTGGGGGGCGTTCCGCCGCCGGGTCGAACTCCAGGGAAACCGGGTCTTGATCCCCAAGGGTTTCCCGGTCTGTGAGCGGCAGATCCGCCGGGGCGCGCCGGCATTGGACCGCCAGGGCGAGGAGGCGTTAGGTCGTCGGGCCTTCCTCCTCGAGGATTGCCAATCGCTTTCGGATCGATCGGACCGCGTGGAGAATCGCCGAACGCAATTCTTAACGCGCCAAGCGTAATAGCGACTCCAGGTCGAATTGCGCCGGGACGATAACCGCCTGGTTCATGTCGATCCCAAGGAGCTGGCGGCGGCCCGTAAACAATTTCCGAACGTCGACCGTCAATAATGAGTCCAAAAACAGGATCGTGTCGTCTTGGATCGAAGCGCGCGTAATAATCTCGTCCCCACCATGGATCTCGCGGTCGAAAATGAGGATCGTAATAGACAGGCGCTCCATATCCGCGATTGTAACCTATGAAAAAGTTTACTCCTCCGTCCCAGAAAGAGACGCCGAGACCCGGTTGATCCTGAGGCGGCGCCCACGGACTCCAGTAAGGCCAAGGCGTGAATGAAGTAACCCAGACTCCGTACCAAGGTCGATATAGCCAGGCGCGTTGGCTAAACAATTCCCAAGACGGCTCATAATACTGAGGGTCGGAATAGTAGTCGTAGACGATCTGGTTGTAATACGAACTGTTTTCGTACAAGTCGACGTAGGTTTGCACCGCCGTATCGTCAAGCGCTTGCGGAAGATCGGATTCGTAGAGCGCATCGCTCGTTATTTCGGCGTTCGCGAGGTTTTGCGGAATTGGTTTGAGAAACTCGTCTTGTAGCGGGTGCGAACCCAGCCAGTAAATTTTACCGGTTTTATCGTCAACAATTGCGGCAATGACGTTGAGCCTTCCGACGCGAATGAGATCCTGGGCAACCGTCGATTTCATAAGGATCGTTTCAAGAGACTGCCATACGAGCGCTTCGGAAACAATATTGCCAAAGTCATAACCTTGAAGGTCGGGATAAGCTTCCCGAGTGCGCGCGATAGCCGGTCCGACGAGGTTGTACCGTTTCATTTGCTCAGTCGAAACGCCGTTCGGAATTGTTCGTGTTCCGGACTGCGCTATACGCTCGGATTCAACTTTTGCCCTAACCTTCAGATCGTCGTACTCGCGAATCATTGCCGCAACGGAGCGGCTCGGATAATGCCCCAAAACGACAAGTAGCGGAGTCTGTAAGTTGACAAGTCCGTATTCGATTGCAGGTAGATCCTCTGCGGAAACTGCGCCGGAATCAATAGGCGTAAGGTAGACGTTTCGCGTGTTCGTTTGCGTCAATGTGGTCGGTTGAACAGGCATGTCGGGACTGTACACAATAGTCGCGATCGGATACTGATTGGTACCGGCGGCGATTCGAGGAACAGCCTGCGCTGCGGGGAGATCTTCCTTAAGATAACGGGCGTTGCCTGCCACTAGTTGGCGATACGCAGTGTCAGGGGACGGCTCTTGATCAACATACGTTGCAGAAACGGAATCGTTGAAGCTTGAAACGGTGGGATCGTCTATGTACAGCGCAGTATCGTCGTACGTTTGACCTGCGCACAATCGGGGAACCGTCGCGCAACACGCGACGATTAAAAGGGAAAAAGTCGTAATAAACGAGGTTTTCCAACGCAACTTATGATTCCAGGTCATTGAAAACTCCTGTGTTCGTTCCAGGCGTAACCGCCGCAACTATGACGAGAAGACTTGTAGGAGTTAGTCTTTCCCCACGTTTAAAGGCTTGAGGTCGATTTTTGACCGCCCCTATTAGTTTACACACGACAAAGAATTTTTCAATTGACGTCTGAACGGCGCGTTATCTTTTCAGATTCCACGACAAGGTTGAGCGCGCCGTCGACGCCACACTCATCTTAAGGTATGCAATTTAGATGTCGAATTGCCGATGAAAATTCGATTTTTTTATCCGCATTTCATGTCTTCCCGCGAGTCCCATCCCGAAGTTGTCTCAATTAAAGATCGCGTTCCCTTGATTATTTTGACGCGTTTCTTACAATTGTTCATGAGACGACTTCGTTGAGTTGTCGAGTAACGCCGACTTTAAAGAACGCGCGAGCAGTTTTCATTCTGTTAAGGAGCATGAAATGGCAAATCCACTCATTATTAGCGTTTCCGGTATGCGCGGTGAAATAGGATCGTCGTTGACGATCGATGTTGCCGTTCGCTATGCGTTGGCGTATTCGCAGTACGCGCCGCAAGGAGCGCCGTTTGTTATCGGCAACGACGGCAGACGTTCCGGTTCGTTAATTGCCGACGCTATTTCTGCGGCTCTCAACGCTGTCGGACGAACGACTCTCGACGCCGGAGTCGCCGCAACTCCGACCGTTGGCGTTCTCGTGAAAACGCTTGGCGCCGCCGGGGGAATTCAAATTTCCGCGAGCCACAATCCGCGTCAGTTCAACGGACTCAAACTGTTTTCTGCGGAAGGTCGCGTTATTCCGAAAAGCGAGGGCGAAAAGGTTCTCAAAATATACAAAGCGGCGGAAGAAGATCCCAACTGGAAGCCTGCGTACGTCGACGTGGAGAAACTGGGAGAACGCGTGCGCATTGCCGATTCCGAAAAAGCGCACCTTGAAGCGACGCTTGCAACCGTCGACGTCGAATTGATCCGATCGAAGAACTATCGCGTTTTGCTCGACTCGAACAACGCGTCGGGAAGCCTACTTGGCAAGCGACTGCTTAGCGCGTTGAATTGTTCCGCGACAATTCTTGGCGATCAAGCGAACGGCGATTTTCTCCATACGCCTGAACCGACGTCGGAGAATCTTCAATCCGTTCTTTCTCATGTTGTCGAATCAGGCGCCGTTATCGGGTTCTGCCAAGACCCCGACGCCGATCGATTGGCGCTCATCGACGAAAATGGACGCTATATCGGGGAAGAGTACACGACCGCGATTTGTTGCAAAAACAGACTTCAAAAAGCTCAACTTTCCGGGCAAAATAATTCGCCGAATTTGGTGATTAACTGCGCGTCGAGTCGAATGTCGATTGATATCGCCGAACAATTTGGCGGCGTATGCCGACGTTCTCCTGTCGGCGAGGCGAACGTCGTCGACCTCATGATTGAGACGAAAGCCCTGTACGGCGGGGAAGGGAACGGCGGACCGATTGACCCTTCTGTTGGATACGTTCGCGATTCCTTTGTGGGAATTGCCCAAGTTCTCGAAATGATGGCGCGCAATAACCAGACGTTGTCGCAAATAGTTGACGATATCACCGGCTACGCGATTGTTAAACGTAAGGTTGGTCTGCCGTCCGAAGGGTTTCAAAAGGTTGTCGCGGCGCTTTCCGAAGCGTTTGCCGACGACGATAAAAACTTCGAAGACGGCGTTCGAATCGATTTTGCCGATTCCTGGGTTCTCGCCCGTCCGAGCAATACGGAGCCGATTGCGCGAATTATCGCGGAGGCTCCAACCGAGGATCAGGCTAACGCGCTCTGCGACCGAGTCGAACGCGTTATGAACGATAAGTAATCGACTTTGATCGTGGTGCGAGATTTTGGCGTCGCTCGAACGTTTAAGCGTTCGGCGACGTCGTATTAGCGAGTCGTAGAAATGAAGATTTTAATAGGAAGCGACCATCACGGCATTGACGCGCGTCAGAATCTTGTCCGACTCGTGTCGTCGTTAGGCTACGAAGCGGTTGACGTTGGTCCGAAAAGTTCCCAAACTCCAACCGATTATCCGATCGTTGCGGCTGAAGTCGCTCGCGCTGTTTCAGAAGGATCGGACGTTCGCGGTATTTTGATTTGCGGCACCGGTGTGGGAATGAGCATCGTTGCGAATAAATTTCCCGGTGTGCGTTCGGCTCCAATTTCCGACGTGTTCTCCGGAGAACTAAGCCGCCGCCACAACGATTTGAACGTGTTGTGTCTCTCTGCGGAAATGCTTGCTGAAACGACGATGAACGAAATTGTTGCCGCATGGTTGCGCGCGGAATTTTCAGGGAACGGTTCTCGTCATGAGCGTCGATTGAACAAAATTGCTCAGATTGAAAAAGATCAGACGTCGCGCAATCTTTGACCTATTTCCCGTCAAACGCACGACGCTCGACCAACGGCAATTATCAACATATAATTAGGAGTACGGTATGGTTCGGAGAACGTCGACTGAACGTCGAATTGCCGAGACGCTCGTCGATCAAATGATGAAGAGCTCGAGAAGGAAGAATCGTAAGGGTCCAAACAGATTCTCGTTTATTCCGCTCATACTCGTCGTTATTATGTGCGCCTGGTCTCAGTGCAATCCGTTGCCGGAAGATAAGGACGCTTCTTCGCCGAACCCTGTCGCTTACGAATCTGAGCGCGGCGAAAATGTTCCGTACATTATCGACGACCTTACCGAACGCGTTTTAATTGAGCGCGTTGTCGACGGCGATACGCTTATCGTTCAGTCGACTGCTGGGCAACAGCGAGTAAGATTGATTGGCGCCAATACGCCGGAAACGGTCAAGTCGAATTGGCCTGTGGAGCCGTTTGGTCCCGAAGCGTCGGAATATACGAAAAAACGCGTCGCAGAGTCTGGAAATATCGCAACGTTAGTCGCCGACGGCGACCCAACGGATCGGTACGGTCGTCGACTGGCGTTTGTGTACCTTGCGGACGATGCGGTTTCTCTGAACGAGGAACTCGTACGAGCCGGTCTTGCAAGAGCAAATTTACAGTATAAGTTTTCAAAAGAGATGAAAGCGCGTCTCCAAGAATGCGAGGACGCCGCGAAGGCGGAATCCCTTGGCGTCCATTCGTTAGAGCAATAGCGCGCATCTTTTTTTCGCCGTTGATTAGTTTACGCTCCCTTCGATTTGCAAGGGCGCCGTAGCGTTCGATAAAGGAGAGGAATATGTTGGACAGTTGGTTGTCTGATCGCTCGCGCACGTTTAGTTCGTCGGGTATTCGCAAGGTTTTCGACCTTGGCGCCAAATTGGAGAACCCAATTAATCTGTCGATCGGTCAGCCCGACTTCGATATGCCGGAAGGCGCTCACCAGGCGGCTTTCGAGGCGATTAAAGCCGGAAAGAGTAGTTATACCCCGACGCAAGGAATGAAGCCGTTGATCGATCGACTCCAGTCCGACGTCGACGCCAAATATCATGACTCGGATCGCAAGGTCTTCGTCACGAGCGGCACGAGCGGCGGTTTGCTTCTCGCCGCGTTGGCGTTCGTCAATCCAGGCGACGAAGTGATCCTCTTTGACCCGTATTTCGTCATGTACGAGTCGCTGACGAAAATGCTTGGCGCCGTTCCCGTTTGCATCGACACCTATTCCGACGCCTACGGCTATAATCTGCAAAAAGTTCGCGACGCCATTACGCCAAAGACGAAGATGATTATTTTTAACTCGCCGTGCAATCCGACCGGACACGTTGCGACGCGCGAAGAAGTTGAAGGTCTTGCCAAACTCGCTGCTGAAAAGAACATTCTTCTCCTTAGCGACGAGATTTATAAATGCTTCGGCGACGGCGATTTCGTTTCGCCCGCCGAGTTCAATAAAGACGTGATCGTCCTCGACGGTTTCAGTAAGTCGCACGGCATGCCTGGATGGCGTATCGGTTTCGCGCACGGTCCTTCGAAACTCATCGCGGAAATGACGAAATTCCAGCAGTACACGTTCGTATGCGCGCCTCACGTTGCTCAGTACTGCGCTCTCGCCGCGCTCGATATCGACATGACGGAGAAATTCGAGTTCTATCGTAAAAAGCGCGATATGCTTATCGAAGGACTTTCCGACCTCTACGATCTTGGCAATCCGCGCGGCGCGTTCTATATGTTTCCGCGCGTTCCGTGGGGTACCGGCACGAGCTTCGTCGAGAAGGCGATTACGAAATACAAGCTTCTGATTATCCCTGGCAACGTCTTTAGCCGTAGGGACGAGTGCTTCCGTCTCTCCTACGCGGCGAGCGTGGAAACGATCGAACGCGGTATCGACGCGCTTCGTAAACTTGCAAAGGATCCTGACTAAGACTTTCCTTTAACGTCGGGTCTAATATCAGAACAAGTCGCTTGAATTGAGCGTTTTTGACTCCGCGCCGCAACCGTTAGCGTCATTGCGGCGCGCTTTGCATAGTGGAAAGGACAAAGATGCAGATAGGTAGTCGTCAATTTTTTCTCTGTTGTTTAGCGCTTATAAGCGCGTCGCTTTTTACGAACGCGTCGCGCGGCGCCGCGCCTTCGGCAAAAATTGTCGGTTCGAGAATCGTCGAGGTTGGCTACAACGGTCAAACGACCGCCGTTGAAATCCCGCAGAAGACGATCAAAACGGTCGTCGACGAACGGTACGACAATTTGCCGGTTTTCAATCCGAATACGAGTCCGTGGGGAAAAGGTCGCGTCTTGCGCGGGGTCAACGCCTGTGAGTGCGCTGTTTTCTTCGCCTTGGATCCGGAATCCGTTGTTGTGAAGTTGGCGAGTTCAAAGGAAGTATTAAAGCGCGGCGTCGATTATGAATTTGAAAACACCACAGGCGCGCTCGGTATTTTGAAAGGTGGAAAACTCGAAGCGGAGAACTCCGCCTTAATTAGTTATCGATGTGTTGAATCTCGTATTGACTCGATTATTGCCGAGTCGGACGGAACGATTAAGCTCGTTCAAGGCCAACCGATCGTGCTGTCTCCGGAACCGCCTATTATTGACGCCGGGGCAAAACGTCTCGTCAATGTCTATACGACGGGCTGGGCGGACGACCTAACGGACGCGGCGATCTTTCCGATCGACGAAGTCTTTGCCGATTCTTCAAATTCGCTAGACGCTGTTCAATTCGTCGAGAAAGTAGGGGAATACTCAGCAAAGAACGGAGATTCCGCGATCTTGCCGGTTTCCGACGTCGGCGCGGTTAAGAAATACCTTCCGAAGACGTGGGAAAAATTAACGAAGGGTGAAGAAGTCCGCATTCTCGCGTGGGGCGACAGCGTTACCGCCTGCGGATTCCTACCCGACGATCAGCGTTGGCAGGTCAAATTTACGGAAAAATTGCAGAAGCGATTCCCGAATGCGAAAATCGTCCTCATGACTGAAGCGTGGGGTGGGCGAAATACCGACTCCTATCGCAACGAGCCGCCGGGAAGCGAGAAGAACTACAAGGAAAAAGTTCTGGATTTGAAGCCTGACCTCATTATCTCCGAGTTCGTCAACGATATGTTTATGGACGAGGCGACGGTCGCCAAGAAGTACGGCGAGATTCTGAACGACTTCAACGGAATCGGCGCCGACTGGATTATCCTCGGACCACATTACGTTCGTCCCGATTGGATGGGCTTGGCTTCCGAACGCGACTGCGACGTCGACCCGCGCCAACTCGTCAAAGGCTTGCGCGCCTTCGCCCTCGACAAGCAAATACCCTACGCCGACGCCCCGACCCTCTACGGCAAAATGTGGCGCGCCGGTATTCCGTACAATACACTGATGACGAATAATATCAATCACCCGAATAATTTCGGCATGGAGATTTTCGCCGCCGCGCTCATGAGACTCTTTGAAGAGTAATCCGCCTCAGCCTGAGTCGTTGTTTTTGTCAAAGAAGCGCGCCGCGCCTCGCGTAGAGGTTCGGCGCGCTTTTGCGTTCAAAAGAAGATAAAAGGTCTTTCTTTCTCTGGAGTCTTTGGAGTTTGATATTAAGAGCGACTATTGTTTTCGTCTCAAATGGACAAACAGGTTGTATTCCTCCCCGTCCTAATAAACTGCATTGCTCGCTCTGTTGCGATCTTGGATTTGCTGGTGGACGCAATATCGTTCGGCGTTTCATACCCCCCTGGACGTTGTTCTGACTTTGTGTTGGAGCCTGATTGTGCAGCGCTGAAGTCAACCGATATTTGTAGAAATGCGGATCGACTGCGCCGCCTTGTTTGAAGTCAAACGCTCGAAATCGTTGCGTATTTACAAGGGACCATTAGCTCGTTCCCTTAACGATAGAGACAAGGCGCCTGGCAAAAGCAGAAGCAAACGACGCGCGTCGTATCGTCGTCCGATTCTTCTACTCCTACGAAGCGTTGAAAGTAGTCGAAAGCGCTACTGTTGAGCCGAAAGATAAATTTGGTTCCGCCGTAAGTAAACGAGACGTCTCCTGTCGCGGTCTAACACAGAGCTGAGGACGTCATTGTTCCGCCCGTTTGGCGGGGGTATTGTTCCGTCAACGACAAGCCGCAAAACGATCTAAAAATCGCAACGCACAAATCAAGTTCGTCGTACTCGCCTTCGCCGCCTCCGTAGAGCTATCGAACTCCGACGGCTAGCCATGATCGATGATTCGAATAGTTTCTTCTAGGTGGATTAGGGCAGGCGCTCGCAACGCCTCGCTTCAAAATTAAAAAAGCCGTCGAGGCGGTTCGACGGCGTGCCCGTTAAGCTAACCAAGTTATCTTGCAATCTTCGATAATATCTCGAAATAGGTATGGACCAAAACTTGCAAACCGCACAAAGTCGTCTAAATCTTCGTTTACATAATCAATTTCTTTTCCGTTCCATCGTGAAAACAGACTCCACCCACTATCGCTCGGTTGACAGAAACCCTGAACGCCTTTGTATTCAAGTTCAAACTCACGCCCGCAAGACAGGGCGATTTGAACGTCGCGCATTGTAAAATGTGGGACGTGTTCGTCAACTTCGCTTGTGTCAACACTCGTTATTCCATTTTCTTCCTGTCATGCGTCCCCCACTACCCTTGGATCCCAAATGTTCTTCATTTTCTTCCCTTTTGCTTCTTTCTTTACAAAACGGCAAATGCAAATATGAACGGAGTGGGGAAATATGAGCCCCGTGCTTGTCGTGATCGAAATCAATATCTCGGTACGCCCCTTCTTCAGAGTCGAAGAAGAGCGCCTTTATTTATGTCATTTGAATCGTCTTCTTTTCGAGTCTGCGGATGTGAAATACATCTCTACCACCAGGTTAGCGTGTTCCTAATTCATTTCGAGTTAAACTGAAGACGCTCCTCTTTGTTCCTCGATTTAAATTACGCCTGAGACGATACGGAGGCCGTTGAGTTTATCGTCGAAAGATGCGTCGATCGATCTTCGGTAGCGTTTCAGCGAGCGCCAACTTATTATCGAAGAGAAAGAAGACGAGTCAAAGCCGCTCGAAGCTCATTTCCCTAAGATCGCCTGAACGGCAAGTTTTCCGCTTAGCACGGCGCTTTCCATATTAGGGGGCAACCCCGTTTCCGTCCATGCGCCGGCGAGAGCGACATTGGGGAAAGGTGTGACTTGACTAGGGCGGGAGCGATAGAAGCGTGGGGTCGGGGAAATAATCGCGTCGAGAACCGTAGTAACGCGCGACGCTAGAATTCTCGGCGCGGAAGATTCTGAGACGTTAAAGGAAGTCGTTAGCTGATTCCACACGCGCGCGACAAGATCACGAGAACCTCGCGCTAGGATTTCGACGTCGTCGAGTATGCGGTGCGATCCGCGAATGTGCGCCTGATAGTAGTATCCTTCCGCCTCGCCGGAAGTTGGGTTAGGGAGTGGAAGAGTCGGCGTCTCGCGCGATAATAAACGTTGGCACGGAGCGCCGTCTAGAATTACAGATCTCGCCGACGTTAAGGGCTTGTCGAGCCAAAGGTGAACGGTCGTTATTGCGGCAAATTCGTAGTCTTCTACCTTTATTGAATCGGCAAGGTCTTTGAGGTGGGAGCGATTCAATAACGCCCTAGCTTCAAAAGGATCGGTTGCAAGCACAAATTTATCGAATAGCTCCGTTTCGCCTTGATGCGAAATGCCAACAACAGAAATGTTCCGGTCGGAAGGCGGCGATATTGTTATCGCTTCGTTTTCCGTTACGCAATCGTCGTCGTTCATTTCAAGGACAAAACCGTCAATTTTTCTGAAGAACCGCGTTTCCACGCCGAGGCTATGAAAAGTCTCCTGCGCTTTCTCGTTGTAAATCTCGCTTAACGAACGGTTCGGAAGAGTTGCGGAGAAAAAGTTCGAATCGGGAGAACTCAACGAAAGCGCTAGTTTCATCATTGCCTGATACGCGGCGAGTTCAGGCGATTCGGATGCGGCGAATAGGGAAAGGGGACGCCAAAACGAGGCGATCGACGAGTCAGAAGCTCCGGAATTCTTTAACGCGGTCGTAAACGTTTCTGTAAGCTCGACGCCTTCGCGTTTGCGCGCGCGTTGCTCTGCGCATTGTCTAGCCGCAATAGAATCAACGACGGCGTATAACTCGTTCGAAGTCGACTTCACGTCGGGCTCTAACGCAAGCTTACTGCAAGTTTTGAGTAAATTCCACGAATCCTTCCAGGACAAATACGAACTATTGAGTATTTGGCGAATAACGCGGATTTGAGCGGGAAGCAATGCGTTCGGCGCCAAATTGAAATAATCCAGCGCGCTTCTTTTACCTGAGTCATGAGATTTCGCGCTGACGGTCTCGACGACTTCAAAGTAATCGCCGACGCCGAGCGCGCGATGGAAATTATCGAGCGTCGGAGACGTCGGCGGCAAAACGCGCTCGCATAAGTCGAGTCGCACTTTGCTTTGACCAAATTCATAAGACGCCACTCTTCCGCCAAGACGCTTGATCTTATCGAAGATAACGACTCGCGCGCCGCGTCGACGCGCTTCGATCGCCGCGCTCATTCCGGCGAGTCCCCCTCCAATCACAGCTACTGAAAGATCGGAAGAGGCGTTCGTTCGGTCAGACAGGACTAATTCAGGTTGCATCAGTTCGTCCTAAACTATCGTTACGCGACGACGACGTCGACGTTTCATCGAAAAAATCAATTGTTCCGCCGACATGACGCGTTGGAATTGCGTTCGGGCTTGAGTTTATTTCGCATAACCCAGAATTCGACGGATAGGGCCAAAACAATTAAATCTGATCCTCGTATTCGAGTTTTTCTATCATACGCAGAAATTCGCCCATTGAGGGACATCGATCGCGCGGTTCCGCCTTAATACACCAGTGAATCGCCTTCGCCAACGTGGAATTGATATTTGGTCGGTATGTCGTGATTGGCTCCGGCGGTTGATCGTGAGTCATCGCCGCCAAACCGTTAGTTCCACGCGGCCAGGGAAGTTCGCGCGTACAAAGTTCGTACATCGTAACGCCAAATGCGAAAATATCGACACGTTCGTCCGTCGCGCGGCGACGAATTAATTCCGGCGCCATGTAATTGGGAGTGCCCGTTCGATTGCCTGGATCCGTGAACGGAGCTTTGTTCGGAAGAGAAAGCCCAAAGTCAGTGAGCTTCAGGATCGTGCCGTCCCCTGTAAAAATCAAATTACGAGGACAATAGTCCCTGTGAATAAAACCTGCCTTATGAACTGCCTGCAACGCCTCCGCACATTGACGAATATAGCGGAGCCTCCCACCTGCAAGGTAATCTTGCTTTATGACCAAAATGTTATTGAGTCCCGTTCCTTCGAGATACTCCATGATCAAATACTGTTCGCCATTTGTCGTGAAGCCTTCTTCGAATGTGTCGACAATATAAGGGTGCTTCATTTTGATGGCGATTTCACCCTCTCTCGGTTTATAAACGCCCTTCATTTGTCGGTATCGGTCTTCGACCATTTTCGTCTTTTCTTTGTCGAGGATTTTGAGACCGACGATCTGCCCTGTTTCTTTGTCTTTCGCCTGATAAAAATCGGACATCGTTCCGGAAATCGCCGCTTTCATCAGCGTAAAACGCTTCTTGTAATCCAGCTTTTTACTACCAAAGAGTGAAAACAGTCCCATTTTTCAACCTGTTTTGAATTGCGCGACGCTAGCGTCGCCTCGACGATTATAAATGAACGAATCCTACGAGTATCCGCTCGCTACGACTCAACGCCCTGGAACGACCAAGACTCCGTACTATTGTACTCACGCAAAAAATAAAATCTACATTTTGCTCGAGATTTGCCGAAATACCGTGAAATACCGTAAAGAAGCGGCGTTTGATTTAGTCGATTTGCGAGCTTTTAAGCTTTTGAACGGTCGTTTTGGGCGTCATGACAGTAAAGCGTTTCGGTATTGTTCGAATTTCAATCGGCAAAAAGCCGCATGGATCGCCGTCAAGCTGATACGGAATAATCGCGTCGGATTCAGTCGGCGAGAGTCGATACGCTACGGCGCGACCAAGATTGACGTTTGGAAGAATACGGTGTAAAGACCAAAATTGAGCAAAGATCGCTCCTATGATTTCCGAGACAAGCTTGCCTTTGAAAACGCAATGATTGAGCTGACCGTCGAACCCTGAACAACCGGGGGATAAAGGAAGTCCCCAACCGTATTGAGGAAGGTTAAAAACAAGAGACCACCTGCCGAGAATTGTGGAATTCGCGACGGTTCCGGTCTCGGAAAGCGTTTCTAGTTTGATTTGCGGGAATCGATAGGTTTTAGCGGATTTGACTAGGGGAAGAACGTATGAACGATACCCGATATGCCCGCCTTGATCGTTTGGACGGAGTTCGAAACGTTCTTTGCGTTTGGAGTCGACTTCCCTAACGATTTGCGCGTCAATGCCGGCGCTCGCCATAATTAGGAAGAGGCGATCGTTTGCAACTCCGACGTCGAGTGTCAAGACGGCGCCGTCGGCGATCATTTCCGCACATTCTTCCGGAGATTTCGGAAGCTTTAAATACCGCGCGATGAGATTTGCGGTGCCGGTCGGTAGAAGCGTGATAGGAACGCCTGGCAATGTGCGATTTACAAGTTCAGCGGCCGTGCCGTCGCCGCCCACGCCAATTAGAGCTTGAAGTCGTCTTGCGGAAAAGAGCTCGTTTGCGCGCGTGGCAACGGCGGCTAGATTGTCGTACGTCTCAACTTCAAAGTCGCGTCTTCGCAATGCCTCGACAAGTCGATCCACAAGTATGCGTGAGGATCGTCTTCCGGCTTTCGGATTGACGGAAATGAGCGCGATCAATTTCGATTCGATTAAGCTTGACATACAAGTCTCTCGGAAACATGTCCGCTTGAGCGCTATTTCAAAACGTCCGAAAATCGAAATCGCAACGTTTCGTAAGCGTCCTCGGTAACAAAATAAAACCAATCGGCGAAACGATCGGCGTCCTTCTGAGATTCTTTTTCTCCGTCGGTTGCGTAAAACGCGACTTCCGCTTCGTCTTTGGCATTGTTAATAAGCGCTTGCTTGTCGAACTGAGCGGTAACGACGCAAATTCGCATATTGTCAAATTTGCGTCCGAAAATAAGCGACAGTTTTTCTCCGGACTTCATCGTCGCTTCAATCGCGCCCCCTTCGCCGACGAGGATCGGCTCGATATTTTGCGCGTCCAGCGGATCGCGATCATACGTGGCAAAACCCAAATCTGCGAGCGTTTCAGAATAGGACGTTAGCGCGGATCCGATATTTCCGCTTTTGAAGAGCGCGCGCAAGGCGTCTGGTTTTCGACGAACCGTTTCAATTCTTAATCTTGCCAGCGCGTCCGCAGTTTCGTTGAGCGCGTCGTTTTGAGCCGATTCCTCGTTAACTGCCGTGAGCTCGTTCCAACTTCCGCCCGTCGCGTAGTCAACTCTACGAAAGAGCGACCAAACGCGAGAAAGAGAGTTGTCCGGGGTTTGCTTGAAGACGGCGACTCCTTTTGCGTTGAATTCAAAAGTAGGCGCCTCGCCTTCATGCTTTTGAAAGGATAATCCATAATCCATTACCGTCAGGAGCTGGATATTCCAGCGACTGATTCTCAGAAGATCCGGATTGATCCAGTCAACAGGCTCAAACGATATGCGGTCGGGATATTCAGTGAATTCTGTCGTTCCGACTTCTTGCGTTGAATCGACGGAGAAATCAACAACGTAAACGACGTCGTCGTTGGCAAAGCGCACAAAGCGAGCGTCGCGTGTTTCCGAAGTTTGAGGGGCGCGAGTTCCGACTAGAAGATCGACTAGTCGTTCGCCGGACTCGTCGTCGATCTTTATCGCCAGCGCGGAGCCGAACGCAAGATTTGACTCGTTTTCTTCAGAGTAGTTGGGTATGAAGTTCGACGGATTGAGAAGTCCGCACTCGCGATGTAGCTCGTCGATTTCCTTTGAATTGGAGGAGTTCGACGCCTTGAGCGTGTCGAGAACGACAAGTTGCGTTAGCGGCGAGAGTACCTTTGCGAGACGTTCAGGATTTTCCGCCGGGTAATTTAACATTGACGGTATTGTCCATGCGTCTTTCTCTCGCGACAGTCGTAGCGACTTGGGTTCGCCGCTTGAAGGATCGACGCAGACAAATTCAATTTGCGCGGCGGCGCTAATATCGGAAAAACGATCCAGAAGAATTTTCCCGATTTTTTCTTGCGGTTCCATGTCGGGTAGACGCGGTTGGAATTTTAGCCACGCGATTAATGCGACCAATGCGGCAAGACCGATTAACGCGGACTTTATCGCTTCGCTTTTACTGCTGTTCATATTGGTAAGGCAACTCCGTTCGAATCGGCGCTAAATATTCCACTTCTATCGCGCAACGCGCACGACGTTAGTATAATCGTCACGCGCCGTTTTTTCAAGCGAAGTTTTGTTCTCTTGCCAAGCACGACTTGAATCAATGTCTCAATAGAATACAATAGCTCGAGCTGAGCGCGCCTATTCGGCCGGCGAGTTCGGTTAGCCTAAGGAGATGAAAAATGACGTTGTTCTTAGTTGGGGTCGTCCTGTTGATTGTCGGTTACTACACCTACGGTCGGTTTGTAGAATCGGTTCTGGCGCCTGACGACCGCGAGACGCCCGCTGTTAAGTATGCCGACGGCGTGGATTTTGTCGTCTTGCCGCATTGGAAAAACATGTTGATTCAGTTGCTGAACATTGCTGGAGTTGGACCAGTTATCGGCGTAATCGCGGGTATAAAGTTTGGCGCAATCGTCTTTTTATTGATTCCGATCGGGAACATTATCGGCGGCGCGACGCACGATTTTATTTCCGGTATGGCGTCGTTGCGTAATAATGGCGCCAATTTACCAACATTCGTTAAGGAGAATCTCGGAACAACTTTTTATCGTTGTTTTTCCGTCTTCATGGTGCTTCTCCTTCTTCTCGTTGTCGCCGTTTTCATCAATATTCCCGCGCACTTGATCGATGGGACGTTCTTACCCGACGTTCCGTTCTTTTGGTGGGCGGTGGGACTCATTTTCCTCTATTACATCGCGGCGACGATGTTTCCTGTCGATAAGATAATCGGCGCCTTTTATCCGATTTTCGGAGGAATGTTGCTCGTCGGTAGCGCCGCGCTCTTCGTTGCGCTCATGATTCGCGGATTTAATGATCCTTCGATTCTCGTCGAGTCCGAAGAGTTCGCCAATCTCAAATCGGACTTTCTAACGAATCAACCAATCCTTCCCTGCCTATTTGTTACGATCGCGTGCGGTATTTTATCAGGATTCCACGCTACACAGTCGCCGATTATTGCGAGAACCATGAAGTCCGAGCGCCAGGCTCGATCCTCGTTCTATGGTATGATGGTTGTCGAAGGTTTGATCGCTATGGTTTGGGCTGGCGCGGCGCTCGCGATTTATAATGCCAGTCCGGAGCTGTGGAGCGTTCCGCCAGCAGACGTACTGTCGAAAATCACGACGAATTTCCTTGGATCGGGACTCGGAACCGTTACGGTAATCGCCGTCGTCATTTTGGCAATTACCTCCGGCGACACAGCGATGCGTAGTATGCGCTTGAGTCTTGCTGAAATTCTTAACGTCGATCAAAAGAAATTTGCCAATCGACTTGCAGTGTGCGCGCCGCTAATCCTAATCACTACGTTGCTCTTATGGTGGTCCAATCACGATTCCTCATCATTCGGTAAACTCTGGAACTACTTTGCTTGGGCGAACCAGGTTTTGGCAGCAGGTACGCTCGGCGCAGGGACCGTTTGGATTTACGGAATGCGCAAACAAGGTTGGATTGCCGCTTTGCCGGGCGCGTTCATGACTTTTATCGTGTCCAGTTATATACTATGGAGTTCTCCGGCCAACAATGGACCTTATGGACTCGTCGCCGCGCTGAAAGCCGGCTTTGCTACGGGTAAAACTGACGTTGAGACAGACGCTCCTGTTAGCGGACTTCCGCTTAATCTGTCCTATGCGCTAGGAATCGTAATTGCGCTCGTCTTTATCGGCTGGTGTGTTTATCGTGGCAAAAAGAACGCTGCGTCGCCTAAATTGGAAGACGAAACGAATGACCAGAAGAGCAAAGAAGACGCATAATCGGTACGTTAATTTCATTACGTTATGACGGTTGTCAGAACGTTAGCGCTTATTTTTGCGCTTATGCCTTCTCTTTTGGCGCAGGATATTTCACTGGATTCCTCGGCAAACAAGGTCGGGGAATCCGCTATTTCTATCGAGAATTACGCTGATGCCGACGTCGTTCGTTATTCGGTCGTAACCTTGCGAGGACTTGTTTCCAATGGCGATAGCGGAATCGCTGTCGTGGAGAATGTTTCGTCAGATAAAGAAACGCGGATTGTACGCGCGAACGTTATCCAAGGACGTTTTAAAGCTCTCGTGGAGCTTGTTCCTGGTCGAAATGATTTTTTGATTGGCAATGGTTCGCTACGACTGAATTTTTCCTTGATCTATCGGAGAAGTTTTAACGAGAACGTTGTTCGTTTAATTTCGTTTGTTCCTTCTGACTCCGCCCTAAGCAATGGAGGAAATGACGAAACGTTAATTCCAATGGAAGACGGAGAGATTGTGAGAAAATTAGTGGTCGCGGCAAAGCTCTGGCAAACTGCTACCGCCGAAAGACTCTTTGATCTTGGATATGGTCGCAGAACGTTTGCTTTGGAGACCGACGATACCGGCGAGGTCGTTGTCTGGAGAAAACGCGGAAAACGCCTTGCAAAAGAATATCGGGAACTCCCTCCGAGAGAGCGTTTTAATACGATTCGCCGCGAAGTCCTTGAAGACTCGCAAAGAATCGGAGAATTGGTCTTCTTTGTTTGTTTCGACTCGCGAGCGAAGAACGAATCGGATTTTTCTTCGAAAGACGCCATTGCGTTGGGGGTCGACTCTTTTTCTCTCTTAGACGCGCAACGAACGATCGCGTGGCCTGAGTCGATTGCTGTCGTTGCGTCAAGTTTCTCTGATTCCAGCCCGATTCCTGCGATCTATTTAAAAGATTCCGCATATCGAGGAACCCGTTGGGCGTTGACGGCTTCGACACTCGGCGCCGGGTGGCATGAGCTATCGCACGCCTTTGGTCTAAAGCATACGTCGGATCCGTCTGACGTTATGTCGCGAGGATTTGATCGCTTTAATCGCGTTTTTATGGTTTACGAACCCAAATGCGCATTTCACGACGGTCTTATTGTCGGAGAAAAAGATAATGTCGGATGGTCTCGTGAAAATGCGGAGATTTTGCTACGATCGAAGTGGATTACAGAATAACGCGTATGCCTAATCTTGCGAAAATATAAGGCGCGACGTCAATCGAAGAACCGATTGCTGTCGCGCCATAGTCATTGATGATTCGCTTGACGCTTTTCAGTTGTAGCCGTTTGCCTTGTTTTAAAGATTAGTCGTCCGGCTTGGATTCGTCCTTAATGACAAACTTCGCCTGAAGTCGCGCGACCTCGCGTGCGAGACCTGCTTCTTTAACGCTGTGAAGCACGGAATCGAAGTCTTTATATGCGGCGGGGGCCTCGTCGAGCGGGTACTGACGACAATTAACGAGAATGTCGGCTTCGTTGAAATCCTTGTCGACCGCCTTTTGATTGAGCGTTTCTCGCGCCACACGTCGTCCGAGAGCACGTCCGGCGCCATGGTTGATGCTATAGAAGCTGTCTTTTGCGTTTTCAAGCGCAACCATAACGGCGGAACCGCGCATCGGATCGCCCGGCAGAAGAATTGGGTGACCGGTCTTTTCAAATTCAGTGTCTTTCAGAGCAAAGTGTCCCGCCGGAAATGCTCGCGTCGCGCCTTTACGATGCACCCAGACCGGGTGACCGTCAACGATCTCCTTACGCGCAACGTTGTGGCTGATATGGTACACAAAGTTCCCCTTTACGCCGGGAATAACTTCCTGAAACGCTTGAAGAACGAACGCGTTGAGGAGAAGGTGATTCACTGTAGCGAAATTTGCCGCTAACATCATATCGTCGATATAGTCGTCAGCTTCCTTTGTGCCGAGCGGCGCGTAGACCAGTGAGGGATCTCCTGCCGGAAGCGGGATTCCCCACAACTCAAACTTTTGCTTGAGAAGATCAAATTGATTTCTCGCCAGTGAGTTGCCAAATCCGCGCGATCCACAGTGTGAAAGAAAGGCGACGCACCCGTCCCGCAATCCGAAAGTTTCCGCTACGCTCGGATGATCGTCGTCGACCTGCGCGCTTTTTTCCTCTTCTGAAAGTCGGACGATTTCGCACTCAGCAAAGTGATTGCCGCCGCCGTAGCTTCCAAGTTGATTAAGTTTACTGTCAAACCATTTAAAATCTCTCAGACCCTTTTTGATCTCGTACTTGATAACGTCTAATCGATTTATGAGCGAATCGTATGTTCCGTTATGACCGGCGCGAGAAGCGTCTTCGCATCGTTGGGGCCAGTCTTGAGGAATGCAGAATTCGCTGCAAATCTCAGGTGTTGCGCCAAGCGCTACGGCCATTTCCAGAAGCTCGGAAGAATAACGTGGAGCTGCAGAACCGCGACCGCGACCGTATCCGGTCGACGCGCGTCGAGTAATCGCATTGATAATTGCGCGACGCAACCTTTTATCAGAGATACTCTCTTCTGGAAGATCTAGTTGCAGTAGACTCATCGAACAATTTATATCAACGCCGACCGGCCCCGGATAAATATGCGAAGGCGAGACCATGATGCATCCGACAGGGACTCCGTGCCCGATATGCGCGTCAGGAGTGAGCGCCACGCCGGTAATTCCGGGGCAACGTCGTGCGTTTATCGCTTGTTGCAACGCTTCTTCGCCGATCGTTTCACAAATTTCTTTCGTTCCAAAAACGCGAATAGGAGAAAGGTTGTCGAGTCGGATTTCACCAGTGGCGGCGGAGGTTTGCGTAATTTCAATAGTCATGGTAACGCCCTTTAAGTATTGGGTTAAAATAACACTAAAAACCGACCGATCGCGCTGAAAGTCAAGAAAACAACGCGGTCGACGTCAAGAAGAAAGACTTGCCAAACTCAGAGTTTTTAAATCATAAAAAACAACTCGATCTAGCGCCTACTTCTTACTTCACAATTCTGACCTCAGTATTTTGTCCCAATAATCAATTTTGTCAAGATATATTTTCTGACTTTGGGAAAAATATTCGAAGCATAAACGGCGACTACAAAGCCTTATTCTATGAATTATTGGCAAGACGCTTACGAGCGCGGCTATTGGGAATTTGCAATCGATCGCGATGTTCTTGGACCGTTTTACGACTGACTTCTATTGAATAGCGCCGCTTTAATTGAAGCGTTATGTCCTCGTCGCTTAGTGGCGCCGCTTTGTCTTCATGATCGATAAGTTCGCGGATTTTTTCTGAAATACCGACGCTCGTTGTCTCACCGTCGACAGCCTTCGGAAACATATCTTTGAGTGGGACATATCCGCGCGGCGACGAAAGCCATTTGTCATTGCACGCTCGTGAAACCGTCGAAGAATCGAGTCCGAGTTTATCGGCGATAACTTGTTGTGTGAGAGGTTTAAGGTGGGACGTTGGATCGCTGAAATAGCTCTGCTGAAAATCAACGATTGCTTTGGCGACGCGGAGAAGGGTTGTGTTGCGATTTTTTAATGCGTCGACGAGAGCCTGCGCTTCGACAAGTTGTCTCTTGAGATACTCTTTCGTCTTTTTGTCAACATGTTTCGATATTAAAAGCTTTCGGTAGTATGGATCGAGTTCGAGATCTTCCTTGGTTTCGTCTAACTTAACAACCCATTTCCCGAGTTCGTTCTGTGTGACGTAAATTTCCGGTTGAATCCATCTAGTTGGCGCGCTAGGTTGCGCAAAGAGCTCTTCTGGGGACGGTTCAAAAGGAAACGGCGCCGAATAAATTTGCGAGATTACGTCGTGGGAAAGATGGGTTTTGCTTGCTAAAACCCCGATTCGTTTCTTGATGAAGTCGTCAAAATAATCTTGAATTAACAGACGTAAAACGTCGTGATTTTTCGCGTCTGGACGCAACCTCAGCAGTAAGCTTTCACGTAGATCTCTCGCCCCAACCCCTGGCGGATCGAGAGATTGAACAATGGCGAGAGCCTGGCTTGCGAGATTGAGTTCTTCAGGCGAAGGTGGCGTTGAAAAGAGCGAGCGGAGCGGATCGCTTTGGGGAAGTTCCGTATTGATTTTGGCGAGGATTTTATAGGCTTGGTCCCGTTCTTCCTTTGTGGTCTTGCGTCCAATAATCGCATCAAACTCTTCGCGAGCAAAGCGCCGAGCCGTTTTGGATTTTACCTCGACAGCGTAATAATCCTCGAGAGCTTTCTTCGCGCGCGTTCGGAGATCGCGTGTGGAAACGAGATCGAAAAGATTGTCAAAATCGTTAATGGCGAGCAATTCGTCGTCGTCTTCATCCGGATACGCGACAAGATTTTCAGTCGCAAGAATTTTGGCTTGGTCGTCGGTCACTTTGAAGTAACCGGCGGGATCAAGTGAATCGATGATCTTGTAGCATAAATCTTTGACTTCCGGATTGAGTCCTTCAAACTTCACGTCCAGATTAATTTGTTCCGTGAGATATTCCGGCAACGTCTTTTGAACGGGCGCTTCAGGGTTGAAGTCCAGTTCTTCATCGTCAAGCGCCATAAACTGTGCTCGTCGTTTGGAAACAGTTTTGTCGCGCGTTCGGAAAAATTGTCGAGAAAAAAAGTCCGCGCCGTCGAGGTCGTCCGGTTCGATTTGAGACGGATTATCGGCGCTAGCGGCCGAACCGCCCGATGGGGCGCCGTTTACATTGTGACCAGCGGATTCTCCTGCGTTCCGATGAGGTATGAAAACGTTATTCTGAGACTCAATATACGCGTCGACGTCTTGATTGGAGCGTTCAAGGAGATTGGAGAACTGAATTTTCTTTTGCTGAGCATAAAGTTCCTGCTTGAGCCGATTCTCACGTTGGAGAGTCGCTCTTCGCTCTTCTGAAAGTCCCAATCCCATGCGGGGCGCGTTGAACGAATTTGCCATAACGACGTTTTGTCAGGTACTAAGGGTGAGGTATAGGCGAATAGGCGGCGTTTAATGCGGGTCTGACGGTAGCGTCGATTCTCGTTTTTCAGGGCGTAACGACAATGTTTGTCGCGCGGACTCGCGTTGAGGTACGACAGGCTGAACTTCGGCGGGTTTCGGTATTTCGCGCAAGCCGCCAGAAGGAGTCTGAGGACGGGCAGACGAGTTTGACGCGGCGTTTAAACTTCTTGATCGAGCCGTCGCAGAAGGCGACGACGAGGCGGTTTTTTCGGGAGCGAGCGACGTACGTTCCGCTTGGATCTCCCTTTTAAGAGGCGCAAAAACGCGATTTAACGTCTCGACTGTTTCGGAGACGAGGGAGGCGATTTTCGCGTTAATTAGCGATCGTGCGACCAAGACGGGGATCGCGACAATAAGTCCGTCGACTGTCGTAACGAGAGCAAAATAAATTCCGTTGGCGAGGTTGCGTCCGGAATCGTCGGAAACGGCGAGCTCGCCGAAGGTGGAGACCATGCCGAGCACGGTTCCCAAAAGACCTAACATAGGGGCAACGTTCCCGATTGTGGCGAGCAATTCGGTTTTGCGATATATTTTCGCCGTTTCTTCAGCCGCCGCGTCTTCCAGCGCTTTTTCAATCGCGTTCCATCCTCGATCGGCTTCTGCGAGTCCAAAGGACGCGACGCGCGCTAGGAAAGATTCGGAGTGGAGAGCGATGTTGAGGGCTCCTTCATAGTCGCCTCGACCAATGTGATCGGCAAGTTTTTCTTTGACGTCTAGAGGAATAAAGACAACGCGGCGGACTGTTAAAAGGAGGCGAATAATCAGCGTAACGGCCACGATTGAGGCTACGAGAAGAATAACGCCAATCCATCCGCTGGCGGCGACAAGTTGAAACGTTTTTCCCGTTTGTGCGGTATGAGAAGGCTCGTTTAATTCACTACCGCTCGTCGCGTTCGCCGGGACGTCTGGCGGCGATTGCTGCTCCTCACCGTCATAGGTCGGAAGGTCGTCGTCGAGCGCGGATAGATCTAAAGGGGCGTCTTGCGCAAAGGCAACGCCGACGTTAAAAGACGTCAACTCGTTCTGAACAAGCGCGCCAAATGACGCGACGATCACGACGGTCGCTACGATAAAACTCCGGGTAATGATCAATTTGCTTACTAATGGCGCCATGATTGCTTATTCTTTGTTACTGAAAAGGCGAGGGGCGGGACGCGCTACGCGAAATGGAACTGCCGTTCTTCGGCTGAAGGCGCGCCCCCTTTCATTCGCCGATGCTTTTAGTATAATGCAATTGTATGCGGTTCGTTGTTTTTTAACAGTCGGAGGTTGGAAAACAACGAAGAAAACCCGCTTTTGGGAGAAATTTTCCCGATTTCGGAGCGCCGGGAAACGCCGTTTCCTCACGCGCGGAATCGTGTTCCTTCGTAGTTTATATGTAATGGGAAGGTTTTTCAATGGCGAAAAAAACGATCGCTAATGTTGACGTTGCCGGCAAAAAAGTCTTGATTCGCGTCGATTTTAACGTTCCGCTCGATGAAAACGGCAATATCACGGACGACCGTCGTATCCGTATGGCTTTGCCGACGATTAAATCCGTTCTCGAACGCGGCGGTAGCCTTATTCTTATGAGTCACCTTGGTCGTCCGAAAGACGCGCCGGATCCGAAATTTACCTTGAAACCGGCCGCCGTGCGACTTGCTGAACTTCTTCCTGGCGTCAAAGTCGAGTTCGCGACCGATACGGTTGGCGACGACGCGCAAGCGAAAGTCGCCGCCCTCCAAGCCGGCGGCGTCGTCGTGCTCGAAAATCTTCGCTTCCAACCGGGCGAAAAGAAAGGCGATGCGGAATTTGCCGCTAAACTCGCCTCTTTCGCCGACGTTTATGTCAACGACGCGTTCGGCACATGCCACCGTACCGACGCCTCGATGGTCGCCGTCCCCAACGCCATGTCCGGCAAGCCGCGCGTTTGCGGTTTCCTCGTCGAGAAGGAAATTAAGTATCTGACCGACGCGATTAGCGCTCCTCAACGTCCGTTCATTGCGATTCTCGGCGGCGCCAAAGTTTCCGACAAGATCATGGTCATTAAGAACCTGCTCGGTATTTGCGACAAGGTTCTCATCGGCGGCGCTATGGCGTATACTTTTTCGCTCGCCAAGGGCGGAAAAGTTGGTTCGAGCCTCGTTGAGCCTGATAAGGTCGATCTCGCCAAAGAACTTCTCGCAGAAGGCGGCGACAAGCTCGTTTTGCCGCTCGACGTTCATTGCGGCGACGCGTTCTCTTCCGACTGCAATAAAGTTGTTGTCGCGTCCGGCGAGATTCCTGACGGCTTCGAAGGTCTTGACATTGGTCCTAAAACCGCCGCGAAGTACGCGGATATCGTTAAAGACGCGAAGACGGTTGTTTGGAACGGTCCGATGGGCGTTTCTGAAATGCCGCCCTTCGACTTTGGAACGAGAACCGTTGCCGAAGCGATCGCGGCGAGCGACGCCATCTCGATTATCGGCGGCGGCGACAGCGCGGCTGCGATTCAAAAGCTCGGTTTTGCCGACAAGGTTTCGCACGTTAGCACGGGCGGCGGCGCCAGTCTCGAAATGCTCGAAGGTAAGAAATTTGTTGCGGTCGAACTTCTCGACGAAGCGTAATCGACTCGAGAGTCGTTTGTACTGCGCATAACGACGAAAAGACGCCGAACGAGCCTTCCTTTGCTCGTCCGGCGTCTTGACGCAAGGAGACGCCGACGAACAGGCGTTCGGAGGAATGGTTATAGGGTATTTTTGGCAAAGCGAGGTATCAAATGCGTTTTACCGTCGTTCGAAAACCTAATACTAACAGATCGATGACCCTCGTATATGTCGAACGTTTGGGCGAGGGTTCTGATTGTTGGCTCGAGGTTCCGGTTCTTTGTGAATCAGAAGATTCATACGGAAACGGTCTTTGGTCTCAATTGTTCGACGAAGAAACGCTTCGGAAGCTTACGGAGAGATTGCCTGAGCGCATTGCCTTCTTAGGGGCGCATACATATAAAAGCGGCGAGTTGGAAGACGCCAATTTGTTCGACTCCAAACGCAAAATTGTCGCGATTGGTTTGAATTATCGCGATCATGCGGACGAATTTGGAGACGAGTACCCGACGGAACCGTTGATTTTCTGCAAAGCGAGTTCGGCGATTAATCATAGCGGCGGCGATATCGTCTTGCCAGAGACCTCTTCGCGAGTAGACTATGAAGGCGAGTTGGTCGCGGTCATAGGCAAGACGTGTCGGAACGTCTCCGTTGAAAGCGCGTTGGACTACGTATTTGGTTACTGTTGCGGCAATGACGTCTCCGCGCGAGATTGGCAAAAGGGCAAACCTGGCGGACAATGGTTCTTAGGTAAATCCTTTGACTCATTTGCCCCGATTGGTCCAATGATTGTTACCGCTGACGAGGTTGGCGATCCGAACTCTCTGAAAATCGAAACGCGCCTCAACGGCGTTACCGTTCAGAGTTCTCATACGAGTCGGATGATTTTTAAGGTCTCGGAAATTATATCGTACGTTTCCGGCGTTATGACGTTACAACCGGGCGACTTGGTTTTTACCGGCACGCCAAACGGGGTAGGGGACGCGCGCCGTCCGCCGCTTTACCTCCATTCAGGGGATATCGTTGAGGTTGAAATAGAGAAGTTAGGGGTTCTTCGTAGTCGAGTGAAATAATAGCGTCGAATCTGAGTCCATAGGACGCTCGGGTTGTTTGTCAACGCGCCGTCTGACTCCGTGCAGAAAGGGAAAGATCGATGGACGATCATCATGAATTAACGCAAAGCTTGGAGGATTACCTCGAAGCGATCTACGAACTCATGCAGGAAGTAAAGAACGTACGTTGCAGTAGTATTGCGGATCGACTGAACGTCAAAAGACCTTCGGTTACCAGCGCGTTGCGTTCTTTGGCGGATAAGGGTCTGGTCGTCTATTCGCCCTATGTTCCGATTACTCTGACCGATTTGGGTAAGCAAGAAGCAGAGAAAATCATTCGACGGCACAGGGCAATGGAGATTTTTCTGGAGAAAATACTAGGGGTCGACGGAAAGGAATCGCACGAGTCGGCCTGTCGCCTCGAGCACGCAATGAGCGGTGAAGTGACGACGAGGCTCGTTGAGTTTGTCGAGTTTGTCGATAGCTGTCCGAGAATCGGCGCGTCGTTGTTCAGACGTTCCGATTACCATTGTCGCGAAAAGAATAACGATCATTATTGCGCGATGTGTATTCACGGGTGCCTGGACGAGATCGTTCATTCTGGGCGAACCGTTGATTTAACGGACGTTCATCGCGAGGCGAAAACGCTGGTTGAATTGCGCAACGATCATGATTCGCTGATTCTTGTGCAGATTGGCGACGAACTCCAAGATCGTCCGGAATATCCCGTTACCTACTGGAGTTCTCATAAGACGTTGCATATTGTGAAAGACGAAAATTCCGGCGACGACGAAAGCGTTAAAGTGAAGATTGACGATTTGATATTTACAGTGCCGTTGGAAGACGCCGAACTTATCGAAGTGATTCCTTGCGAATAGCGACTTTTAGTCTGTTAAGAATGGTTTGGGTTGCGAAAAGGATCGCGGAACAATCGATAACAGAGGTATTCTCAAGTAGTTTTTGTTAGTGGAGCGTCGAGTGGTCATAGAAACTCGACGCTCTTGACGTATGTAACGCTTCAGTTGTCTCAAGGTGTTGTTTCCAAGCATTTCACCATCTTTTCTTTCTCATTTGCTCCAGAGAACGCTCGGCGGTTTTGAAACTTTCTTTTGGATGGAGTAAGACTCGGCGGTTTTTGTTTGGCGTTTCGAAAGACCGAACTATCTATTTGATTTTTATCCATTGACAAATAGTGAGAATAGTATAAAATGCTTTTATCGATATTTTGTTATCGATAAAAAAGTTTTGAAATTAACTCGGCAATTCGGAGATATATCGACATGCAGTGGTTTATGGATTTGCTTCTTGGAAGCGGCGCCGGACATAATCTTTTTGTTATTGCTTTTGTCATTTCGTTGGGTCTGTGCCTTGGGCGCGTTAAAATCTGCGGGATTTCTTTTGGAGCAACGTTCGTTCTTCTCGTTGGAATTGCTGTTAGTCACTTTGGAACTAAATATCCTCAAAACCTATTTGCCGACGCGAACGGCATTAAACATTTCGTCGATCCGAGCATTTTGCATTTCGTCAAGGACTACGGTCTGATTCTCTTTGTTTACGCGATCGGACTTCAGGTTGGGGGCAATTTCTTTTCTTCATTTAAGAAAGGCGGCGTTAAAGCGAATATCGTAGCGCTTTCGATAGTTCTTTCCGGCGTTGCGTTAACGCTTGCGCTTGGCTACCTTTCCGGAGTTTCTTATCCTGTAATGATTGGCGTCATGTCAGGCGCAATTACAAACACGCCGGGTTTGGGAGCCGCGCAATCAGTGTACGCGTCCGCCGGATTTGATGACGTTGCGCTGTCCAATGCGTATGCCACCGCATATCCGATGGGCGTGATCGGCACGATACTCGTTTTTATTTTTCTCCGTTTTTTCTTCAAAGTTGATCTTGAAAAAGAGAGAAAGCGTTTTGCCGCTCAGGAATCAGAGAAAAAAGAGAGTACGACGCCAGAAGTCAAACCGCGCGTTAGTTCCTTGACAGTAGGAGGCGCCTTTTTCGGAATGCTCCTCGGCGTCGTACTCGGAAGTATCCCAATACCGGCGCCGGGAATGGCTCAACCGTTGAAATTGGGATTGGCAGGAGGTCCTCTTGTCGTTGCAATTTTAATTGGGGCGTTGAATCACAAGTTCCATGCGAACACGCTGTTGCCGCCGAACTCTCTGTTGTCGATGCGCGAAATAGGAATCGGACTATTTCTCGCTTCCGTCGGACTTGGCGCCGGATCAACTTTCTATGAAACCATTGTGCACGGCGGCTTAAAACTGGCTGCGCTTGGATCCATAATTACAATCGTCCCGATCTTGATTATTGGGTTACTTTCGTTCCGATTCCTGAAAATCGACTACTTTACTTTAATTGGGCTGATTTCCGGAAGCTATACGAATCCTCCTGCCCTTGCGTATTCCGCAGAACTCGCCGGGAATAGTCGTCCACTCATTGGATACGCGACAGTTTATCCGCTCACTATGTTTTTGCGAATCGTGCTTGCGCAAGTTACGGTCTCATTGTTCCTCTAACGAAGACGTGTGAGGGACGTTTGAACTAATCATAGCGAACAAAAAGCTCTAATACGGTCTTTTCTGAATCGCACTCCTGGAGTTCGTCGAGGAATTCAGGAGTGCGAACTAATTTTGCGAGTTTGGAAAGAGTCTTGAGATAAGTCGAATCGTCGCCGCAACAGAGTAAGAAGAAGTAGCGCGTAAGATCGGCGTCTCCAAACGGCACGCCTCTACCGGCTATTCCAAGCGCGAGAAAATCTTCGGCGATGAGTTCAGGACGAGGGCGTCGCGGATGCAGAATTGCTACGCCGTATTCAAGCGCGGTCGACGCCATTTCCTCTCGTTTCCGCAATTCGGTGGCCATGGCGTCGGGATCCCAAAGGTATCCTGCGTTCGTCGCCATATTGGTGAGTTCAACGAAGACCGAAGCCTTCGTCTTGGCGGAAAAATTGACGTCGATCAGACCGGGCTTGAAAAAAGAGCCGAGGGGCTGATCCCTTGACGACTCAGCGTCGTTGGCGATTTCTGGAAGATTCTCAGCCCGTTCCATTTCGCCTTTCGTCATTTCGTGTTCAAGCCAATCGACGACGTCAGGCGCGGCAAAGGTCCATTTGCCTTGTACTTTTCTTCCGGTCAGAATTCCCTTTTCCGCGAGCTTCTGCAACTCTTTCGTCGTGCGTTTCAGCGCGACGGCGAGTTCTTCGAGTGAATACGTTCTTTTCATGTCGTCGTCTCCTAATTGACCTTCGTGGTATACTTCAGACGCGCGTTGCGACAAAGCGTGCGTTACCAGCGTCCATTACGCTACTAGACTGCGTTTTGAAATTATATCATGGAGTAGGGTTTCTTAAAGAAAGAATATTGGAGAATTTTGATTAGCTTGGCGTTGTTGAAAATTCCTGAAAAAGCTAGTGTTTTGTGTGAAAGGAGCGTATTAAGACGGCGAGGTGAACCTTGAAGTTCATCGATCCCCCAACGGATACAAAGGAGAAACACGATGGAACCCACACAGGAAAAAAACGCAACTGATCCGAGTATAATAAGGCTCAAGTTAACCAGGGGAAAATTCAACTGTGCTGACGCCTGAAGCGCTGGCGGAATGGCGCAGTCCAAAGTCTCCGGGACGTCGCGGTCGTCCGCAAGAGTATAGCGACGGAGCGATCGAGACGCTCTTAACGCTACGCGAACTTTTTCACCTTACACATAGACGTGTCGCAGGATTTGCCGCGTCGCTTTTTGAGTTGCTCAAACTCTCATACAAACGCGCGCCCGATTATACTTTGATATGTAAACGAGCTAAAACGCTTTCGATTCAGGTTCGAACATTCCTGAACCACGAACCGTTACATTTACTTGTTGATTCGATTGAAGGTTTACGGAGAGGGAGAATGGAAGGTTTGCGCACATGACAAATCCAAGAGGCGCGAATGGAAGAAAGTTCATATTATCATCGACCGCGATAGTTTCTAAGTTTGCGGCGTCTACGTAACCTCCGAGAAAGTCGACGACGCGACAGAATGCGTTCGCCTGATCGATCAAGTCAGGAAAAGATACAGAAATCCGATAAGGAAACTTTGCGGGGACGGTGGATACGACAAAGCAAAGGTATACCGTAAGGCAGAAGAACACAACATTATTCCAGTCATTCCTCCGAGGAAAATCGCAAGGTTAGATCACATTGACAAATTGGGAAAGTTCAGTTATAGAAGGAACAATGCCGTTCGACACTTGCATGGTGATCATTTGAAAAAGTGGAAAATTAAAGTGGGATACCATAAACGATCAAGACAATATGATTTTTAACGATTATATTATGCTTCTCGGTATTTCGTGCTAGTCAAAAAGATATTGGGACTTTCTTGCTCCGAAAACAACAAGCGACTTTTGCCGCCGATAGTTCTCCTCATTATTTTCTTGCACAGGCGTAATATCGTTGTATAATGAACGCGTCGCGGCGATTGAGCGCGACTTTATGAGATCTCAAACGGAGAAAGAAATGAAATCAAGATTCGCTTACGCTCTTTTCGGAGCGCTTGCCGTACTGACACTCATTGCGACGATGGGGCAGGCGCGCGTCGCGCGCGCCCAATCGGTTGATCCTGCGGCGAAATTAGAGTTGCCCGAAGGCTTCGCCGACGATTTGGCTCCAAACGCCGTGCAAGATCAGCGCGTTCGACAATACCTATATCCTAAACGTATTGTGGCGACCTCTCAGACCGGCGTAAAGAATGCAGAACTTCTTTTGAAGCCTGTCTTGGGACAGACCTCGACGTCTCATATGAGCGATCAGTCGCGCGCTTGCACGCTAAGTAAAGGCGGGTACGTTTTGCTCGACTTTGGATGCGAGATTCACGGTAGCTTCCGAGTCGAAGCGCGCGATCTCAAGCCGGGTAAATCGAGCGTAGGACGCACGGTTCAGTTGCGTGTGCGCTTTGGTGAATCCGTTGATGAAGCTAATTCCGAAGTAGGGCAGAAAGGCGCGGTGAACGAACATTCAACGCGCGATCAGATTATCGCCGTTCCGTGGCTCGGCGCTGTTGAATGCGGGGAATCCGCGTTCCGCTTCGTTCGAATCGATCTAGTTGACGACGACGCGGAAATTCTCTTTGATTCTGCGCGTGCGATCTTCATCTATCGCGATCTTCCACGACTGGGACAGTTTAAATCCTCCGACGAACGACTCAATAAAGTTTGGGACGTTTCCGCACGAACGATGCTCCTCACGATGCAGCAGTACGTTTTTGAAGGGGCTAAACGCGACCGCTTGGTTTGGTACGGCGACTTCACGCCTCAGACGATGACCGCGCTCCGCGTATACGGAGACTCCAAAGTGTTGCGGGACACGCTCGGATATTACGCGCGGGAAACGTGGGAACTGCCGCAATGGATGAACGGTATGCCGAACTATTCACTGTGGTGGCTAATTACGATCGGCGATCTGTATCGTCACACCGGCGATCCGGAACTCGTTAAAGAACAGTGGGAGTATGTAACCGGACTCGTTGAGCAACTTTTGCCTTACGTCGGCAAAGACGGGAAGGCTGGCTTCCCGAATCCGTTCCTCGATTGGCCGACGAACGATAAGCCAGAAGCGCTGAAAGCTGGAACTCACGCTATGTTTGCGCTCGGATTTGATCGAGTCGCGGAAATGGCTCAGGTCGTCGGCGACTCGGAGATGGAAAAGCTCGCGAAGGAGACCGCCGCGCTTGTTCGAACTTACGCCCCGTCCAACGTTGGCAATAAGCAAGCTGCCGCGCTCCTCGAACTTGCTGGAATTGAGAAGGAAGGCGAGTCGAACGTAGCGACGGTCGCGAAGAACGGTCCCGAGAACTTCTCGACTTTTTACGGCTACTATATGCTCGAAGCGCTTTCCAAAGGCGGGGAAGACCAAGTGGCGCTCGACGTTGCGCGCGAATACTGGGGCGCTATGATTGATCGCGGCGCAACGACGTTCTGGGAAGATTTCGATCTAAAATGGCTCGAGAACGCAGGACGAATTGACGAACCGACTCCGGAGGGACTTGAGAGTCTTCATGGTGATCGCGGCGCGTACTGCTACATTGGTTTGCGACATTCTCTTTGTCACGGTTGGGCGTCCGGACCCGCCGCGTGGATCAGCGCGCATATTCTCGGCGTAACGCCTATCGAGCCAGGCTTCAAAAAGACGCTTGTCAAACCGTTCCTTGGCGACCTGGATTGGATTGAAGGTTCCGTTCCAACTCCGTACGGACAAATTAAGATTCGTTGCGACAAACAGGCGGACGGCACGATTAAGACAAAGGTCGACGCGCCCAAGGAGATCGAAATCGTCCAATAGTTCGTCCAAGAGTTCCTGAAAGAGTTTAGCTCATAGAGTAAGGGCGACGTCAATTAACTCGACGTCGCCCTTATTAAGTTTTAGACCCTATTGAGCGCGCATTTAGAACTTAAATCTTCAACCGGCGTCTGGAAGCGCTCACTGGTTATTCAAAAGTTCCGCCATAGCGCGATTGCAAAACAGCGCGTCGATCATTGCAGGCTGACCGCCAAAAACAAACCGCTCGCGGCGTTGCTTCGGAGCTTGGGCGTCTCGCAAGTCCAGAAACACAACGTCGACTGAAGGAGCCGGCTGATTTTTTTTAGCTGCTTCACGTAGTTCCTCTTCACGCGGATACGGTCCGATCGCAAGACAGAAGAGGAGACGTTCGTCTTGCGAAAACTCCGCGAGTTTTTGCTTTAAAAGCGGCGAAATCAACGTCGTTTCTTCAAAGCTTGAGGCGCTGAAGGTCGAGGCGTCGGCGCGCTGAGCGGAAGTTGACGCCGATGGAGAGGAATCCCCGAAAAGTTTATGAAATAAATCTCGCTCCCCGTCTCCGAAGACGTGCCCAAAGCCTAATACCTCCGAATCAAGTCTTTTAGCGAACGCCCCTTGAGTACCCCATTCAAAGACGCCGACCTTTATCGCTTGCGCGCGCAAATTCCGAGAAAAAACCTGAGGAAAGGTTTCGTCGTCTTCACCAAAGACGTACTCGCCGACGCGGTCATAAATGATCTTAGAAATATCGGCAATCTGCTCGTCGCATTCTTGTTCCGATTTTCCCTCGGCGAAAATTCTCAGTGTGATCACGCTGTCTTTCGCCGTTATTCCAACGAGAGGGAACCGATCGCGGGCGATTAGGTTGGGGAGTCTCTCTTCGACGGCGCTTTCGCCTAAGCCAAAAGAATGAATTTTTTTCGTTCGATAAAAAGTCGGCGCGCCATGAGTAACCTTAGAAATGAACCGACGAATTGCCTCGCGACCATTATCTCCAACCCACATTTCCTTTAATTCCGCCGGAACGCCTGGGAAGAAGAGCGCGATAAAGTCTCCTCGGATTTCAGAACCTGCCTTGAATTGAGCGGTTTCGGTCGACAAAGGGGCTAAAATGTCGCGCGATTCTTCAATAATGAACCCCGGCGCAGTTCCATTGGGATTGAAAATGACGCGCGAACCTTCAGGGAAATATGCCTGGATCAGATTTGATTCAGGCATAACTCGTCCTCGTTTGAGAAAAAGACTTTTGGTGTGTTCGAGCGAATCGGGATCAAGTCGCAATTCAACGCCAAGCGTTTTTGCGGCGACGACTCTCGTTAAATCGTCTTGCGTAGGTCCGAGACCGCCGGTACAAACGATGACGTCGGCGCGACGAAACGCGAGCGCGAAGGCGTTGAGCATCGCCTCTTCATTATCGGCGACAGTCGTGTGATAAAGCGGTTGCGCGCCGATTTCTGAGAGCGACGCGCTAATGAACTGCGAATTTGTGTCTAAAATGGCGCCTGAGCAAATTTCGTCGCCGATAGAAATGATTTCGGCGACGATCTTACGCTTATGCGTCGCCGTTAAGCTGTTAGTTAATTCCGTCATAAGTATTTCTTTAAGACCTGCGAACGACGGACAAATCGAATTTGTCCGTCGTTCGGTTCTTACTTTTCCAAGGCTTGCGTCTTTGCGAAACACGTTAAATTCTTGACAATTGATCTATCAATGCCGGAACGAGAGGAACTTGAAGAAGACAACTATTTCGTAACGCGTCCTTTGAGTCTGAAGTAAATCGCAACGATAAGGTCGCGCCGTCCCTTTCGGGAACCATTTTAAGAACCGCCGCGCGCGTTATTTCGCGCGCTAAGTTGTGAAGGTTGTATTTCTCAATCTCTTCATTGGTAAGATTCGGAAAGAAGTCTCGCATAAGTTCCGGATGATTTTTGAAGTAATCGTCCACAAGGAAGTTAAAGAGTTTATCGAGGCTTTTTCGGAATTCTTCAGCTCGTTCAGCGGTTGTGAAAACAATCGCGACGTTGATCGTGAGTTTATTAAGATCTACGGAGACGCGCAACTCTTGGAAGTAAGAGTCGAGAGAAGCGAACGCTTTACTCGTTTCAGGAGGAAGTTGCGCGAAGCTCTCTTTGATTTCGGAACCAAACGATCCGGATAAGGAGCTGAAATTGATAGAGGAGGAGTAAATCTGAATAGTCGAACCGGCGGACTCTTCAAAAAACTTTTTCAAGCGAGGATTCGGGCGCGGTTCAAACTTGCGATAAATCGCTTTATCTTTGTCGGGATCGGAAACAAAACCTATGCCGCCGGGTAGATCGACAAATTTCAGAGCGGGAAAATCTTCTAAAAGGGCCGATTGAACGATCGATTTTTTCGACGCGCTCATAGGAATAAAGAACCTAGCCGAATTGTCCGTCTGATTTTGAACGATTATGAAGAGTTCACGAACCGACAGCGTTTGGCGCAAGTCGAGAATCGCGTCGATTTGGGAGCGAAGCTCTTCAAGACCCCGTTTAAATTCGCGGTTTGTTTGAAGAGATCGTTTTGAATCAAATCCACGCTCTTTCAGATAACCTAGAAAAATTGAGTCGACCGTATTGATTATTTGTTCCGAATCGAGCGCGTCGAAATCGAAACGCACGACAAGGAATACGTCGTTGCTAATAAAAGGCGCGATACGATCCGTTGCCGACGTTGAAATAGATCGCTTCTCAACTTTTTTTGCGTCTTGCCCATAGGTCAACCCGACGGTTAAGACGACGCAAACGAATGTGACCAGGAGAGTAGAAAATTTGTTTTTCATAGGACTGCGCCGTTTCGATACGAGGCCTTTGCGTTCAAGTCTACCGTAATTTCAGAAGTCGGACTTTACTGATCAAATTCAATTTCATCTTCGTCGTCCGACTGAGTTTCCTGAGTTTGTTGCGAGTCTTCCGACTCTTGGTCTTCCGAACCGTCCTCAACGAGAAATTCGTCGAACGGGTTCGACTTAGAATCCGCCGATTCGGCGTTCGAGTCTTGGTCATTGAAGTCTGCGTCGGTAAGAAATTCTTCAAACGGGTTCGAGCCTACCGCCGTCGATTCGTCGCTAGACTCATAACTTTTTAACGCAGGAACAAACGGGTTAATTGCCGATTCGTCTTCTTCAGCGATTTTTGTCGCTCTTTCGACGAGTTGCGCCGCCATTTTAACTTGATCGTTAGCGAAATACGAAACAGTCAGCGTATTGCAACCAATCTTCTTAAGCTCACCGAGCGCCGAGACGTCAAGTACGAGATCGGCGCCTTCTTGCGTTGGTAAAAGCTGGTTGAGATTGCCGGCATACAGTTCGCGTACCCACGAATACATATGGTATTTCTCAAGAACTTTGTCTGAAAAATAGGTAAGGCTTGCGCCGGGCGCGTACTTATTTATTTTTGCCGATTTAGACGAAGCTTCAAGGAGCTTGAAATAGTACGCGTTAAATTCGTCGAACGCGTCGGAGAGTTTGTCTCGGCAAGACCCAGCGTTGATCGGAGCGGAGAATTTGAGTTTAGCGTACAATCGAAGGTCTGACGCGTCAAAATAGGCGAAACCGTCGACGAGCGTCGAATCGATGAGTTCAACGATATCTTTTACTGAACGTGGCGAGTTAGAAAAGGGATCGTACTGACGCACGCGCGCCGTTTTGGCTCCGTCGTCTTGTTGCGAAGCGTGGAATAAAGGACGAATCTTAATTCTTCCGAAACGAACGGCGAACGCCTTGTCTGAATGCGACTTGAAAAAGTCTTCAAGTTGTTTATTGGTCGCTGGAGTAAAAGATTTGTAGAAAGAGCCGATCTCTTTTAACGGAGTTTGCGACGCTATCAAATATTCCTTTTGATAGACGGCGCAAGATAACTTGAGTCTCTGTGCGAGCGTCTTAAGTTTCTCGACTTTTGCCGGTTCAACGTCATTAATCGGAATAATAAAGCACTCCCCGTCGGCTCGAGGCGTCTGCATAACATAGTAACACACGGTCGTCCCGTATGATTCTTGCAAGGAACCGTTCGACTCTTTGAGCGCGTCCGCAAGCGCGATCGCCGTTTTGTGGAATTCAGCGCAACAAGCGTCCTTCGATTCCTTCGGTAGATTTGCAAGATCAAGCGTCTGACTGAAGAGAGACTCAAAGGTAACGCTGAGCTTTTGATAGTCGACGCGACTAAGGTCTAATCGCGCGACCAAAAGGGTGTCGCGATTAACAAACTGCTTTATGGCGGCGAGACCGGAGTCTGTCGCAGGCGCCTTCGAATTCGACCTTACCGTTTGAGCGAGAACGTTCGTCTTAACGCCAAAGGTTAGGATAGCGAGCGCCGTCACGAAGAACGCCGTTAAGAGCGCCGCGCGCATCGATTGATTAAACGCGCTTGGTAGACGTCGCGAATTAGTCGACGAGCTAGTCATTATAGTGCGATTCCTTCTCGAACAATGTTATGTGCTGACGGACTGTAATCACCCTCGGCGGAATATTGTTTCGACCGCATTTCGTCGGTTCGTCCGAACGAGGAATATTCTAAGAACAGACTTCGGCGGCGTCAATCTTTTTTCCTCAATTTGAGATCCTTTCGGAGAAATATTATTGCGGAATGGCGGGATTTTGCCCTTATCGTTGTCCCGAAACCGAGAAAGAAATCTTGTTCTTTACTTAGGAATCGATAGAATAACGTAGAAGTGATTCGATTCAAAACTGAATGGAATAGAAGGCGACCTTATGACACAACATATAGATTCCGCGAAAGTGCACGCGCGGTTAAAGAAAATTATCGGTCAGGTTCAGGCGATTGACCGTATGATCGACGGGGACGTTCCGTGCGAGGATATTCTTACGCAGATCAGCGCCGCAAAATCGGCGTTAAATAAGGTAGGGCAAATTATCCTTGAGGGACACATGAATCACTGTATTCTCGAAAGCGTAGAAAAGGGCAATGCGGAGGAGTCGATCGCTCGATTTACTGAAGCCATTAAGCGATTTGCCAATATGCAGTAATCGATCGAACGCTAACGACCAGTCGCAAGCTTGCTGAGAATTTTAAATTGAGGCGTTCCGGCAACGCGCGCAATCTCGAATAGCGCGGCTTCTGACGTTGTTGGAACAACGCCGACGTTCCACAGTCTTAGTAGCGCGGTTTCCGTATCGAGTGGTGAACGAGAAGAAACACAGTCGCGAACAAGGTAGACTTTTTTCCCTAACTCTACCAGGTCAAGAGCCGTTTGTAGCACGCAAATATGAGTTTCTATACCAGCGAGCAACACGTTCGGTCGCGAATCGCGTACGAAGTAGTTCCGAATTTCCGGAGCGTCGAGGCAACTGAAAGACGTTTTGTCGAACACCTTGACGTCGCCAAATAAGCTTTTAATTTCGATTATCGTATCGCCAAGTCCTTTAGGATACTGCCTTGTGGAAACGCTTGGAACGTCAAAGGCGCGCAAACCGCCAAGGAAAAACTTCGATCTTGTCAGAAGCGCCTCTGAATCTGACATTGCCGGCACAATTTTTTCCTGAAGATCGACGATGAGAGCCGTTGCGTTCTGAGCGGTTAGGCGCGTCATTCTACACCTTGCTTTTGACTTTATCTTTTAATTCAGGGAGACGTAGCAAATCATTTCATTTAAAAATGCCGGTTTCGTTTGAAATTTGCGGTAGCCTCGACATAAAATTCTTTTCTTGTGGTTCGGTCGGTGAATCGCCGCGACGATACGCCAGGTAATTGAGCCATGCTTCACCGTCCGTTCCGTAATCTTTTCCTGTAACCTCGTGCAGAGTCTTGGCGGCTTGGACCATGAGCGCTCCGTCGTCGAGCTTTTCACCGTTCAGTCCGAATTCCAGAATTTCCAGTAGCGTGTCGGAATCTTCCGGTTTGAATGAGCTCAACGCGCGCAAAATGGCAATTCTCACGTCTTTTCGCTTGGAGTTCTCTTCTTCAGAGCCAGGTTCAATAGAATATGGAAGACTTCGATAGCGAAACGCTAAAACTTCGATTGCCATACCGCGTTCCTTGGCATGGTTGTCGGCAATTTCGGAACAGTATGCGCTCCATGCGTTGCACGCCGATAAGTTGAGCTCAAGGACTTCAGAGTCAAGAGCCTTTTGAAAATAAATTTCTGCGGCGGGGTTGGCGTAGTTTTTGGAAATGCGCGCCATCGCGTCGATTACGGAACGTTTAATATTGGGACTATCCGTTTTGTCGTACTCGTCGGACAATTGCGCCAATAGCACGTCTTTTTCTTCAACGGACGCCTTAGCGCCTTTTTTTCCCTTTTCTTCGATGAGTTGAACCCGTTCCCACGGTCGCAAAACTCCGGGAATTTCGTCGCTTCGCCGTCCTGTGCCGGGCAAATAAAGAAGAACCTTGTTGTCGGTAAAAAAGAACGGGGTCGCGCAACCGATCGCGAACGATGAGAGAAACGTCATGAACATAAGAAGTTCGATTCTTCCCAATCGTTTACCGATTTGAGTTCTCGACGACAGACGAGTTTGCAAATCCATTTTTAGCATCCGTGCGACCATACGTTGCGACATCGAAACGAATTGTTCCGCTCAATTCACTTTCAAATTGCCGATACTTTCGGCAATCGGAGGGAATGTTAATCAAATATCCTTCTTGAGACAAGAGCGTTTTTTGTCGAACGAAAAGCTAAAGAGAACTGTCGACACGAGGGGTTAAAACAAAAACCGCGCCCTTGTCGAACGCGGTTTCTATATCGCAATCATCTCACTAACGTGAGCGATCAACGGATCTCCTTTAAGGAAGACTAGCGAGCGGCCATTTTAGAAGCGCGGAAAGCTCGGCGTTCGGCGCGAAGTCTGGCGCGACGTTTGGTTTCACTCGGTTTCTCATAGCGCTCGCGACGACGCATCTCCTTTTTGATGCCGGAACGTTCTACGAGTTTGCGGAAACGATGCACCGCGTCTTGGATAGTTTCTTTATCACGCAACGTTAGCTTGACCATTCTTTATTCCTCACTAGTCAAATGAAAAGACGTTCCAAATTCAAAATCGAGCCACACGCCGATATCGACTCACGACGCGCCGACCTTTGAGAAGGCCCTGCGCTTAACGCGTAATGACGAATTTTGAAAAGGACCTCGTCGTTTGATAAAGCGCGATTATTCGATCGCGACTTTAAAACTGATCCCGTCGAACCCAACGGGAACGATGTGCTTATTCACGCGGTAAATCGACGAAATTTTCTCTCCGTCGAAAAAACCACGTCGGTATTGTATAAGCGGATTCCAATTTGTCCAGGGGTTGATTGATAAAATCGGACGTCTTTCCCACTACAATCGAATTTCAAGTTCCTCTTTCCCGACTGCGCTTGCTTCGAGCTTCAAGAGCGTCCAAAACGTATACGCATCGACGAATTCTACTCTGTCGCCTCGATCAGGGTCGGCTTTTACCATTTCGTAAAGGCTTTTTAATTGGGTAGGGGACCATAATATCGTTCTGTACATATTGAATTGAGGACCGAGATTATGACGAACGTCGCCGAGAATAATATTTTTCCCCTGTTCAGGATTTGCGAGATCGAAGTTCATCGGTCGGTAAGGCGTCTTGCTTCCGTATGGGTTGGAGACGACGCCCATCGTTGAACCGCGATGCGTGGTGATTCCGCTTGGAGCATATTCCGAGAGTCTTGCGAGCGTATTTCGATCACTCGTTCGCGCGGAACCGTCGATGAGGAAACCAACGCCCGAAATATCCCATCGTTTAAAGTATTTTTTGCAATGCTCAATCCAAACGTCGAGACCGTCGGGAAGCCCGGAAAGTCTCGGTTCCTCAAAACACGTAGGATTCACGTATCCGGCGCCGGAGTCTCCGGAAATAAAGAAATCGAGATCGCTCTTGGTTCGTCGAAAATAATCGAATCCAGGCGCAAAGCGGTCGGCAAGGTTGGGATTGAACGCCCAACTGATCGGAACGGTTCCCCGCGCATCGTCGTGCCAAAAAGCAGGCGCAGATTGATAAACCCACGCTGCGGAATCGTAATCCCCGACGTAAATCGCCACGAACGTTTTGTCGATCGGACGATCGTTTGAATCGACTAATCCGCGTTTTCGGAGATCTTCTTTGGTCGGTTTCTTTTGAGGGTAAAAATCGTCGAGCGGAAAATGCCGATAGAAGGAAGCGTTTGCCATTGCGCCTACTCCGAGCGCGTCCGCGTCGAGATATCCGTTGTAGCTTGAAAGAATTTCTGCGTGTCGCCATTCAGTGTCCACCCCGCCGTGTTTTCCTCCGCAGTTACCGTGGTCGGTGTATTTCGTATCCCACGGCGTAAAACCGGCGACACGAATGATCTTTTTTCCGCCAGTCGCGTCATACGCAGCTTTCATAACGGCGTTGAAGGTTTTGAAGTCGGCGCCTAACGGTTGGGTTGGATCGTCGTTAGGCGCTTCGTCCTCCCAAGGCGATAGATCGAAGAAAAAACCGCGATTGGCAACGACAAAGTCTCGATTCGTTAGGCAATGATTCTGCACCGCGCCGTTCGGATGAGAAATCCAGAACGCGTCGATGTAATATCCGCCTTCCGCAGCGTTGACGCGCCGAGCGTTAATGTAATTCTCAATCATCCAAAGGTAGGCGTCAGTCTTTGCCGAACCGGAGGACGGTTGGTTGGTCCCTGGAATATTCCCTTCGCCTGTAAAAAGAGACGAACCGTCTTCATTGATCAGGCGGGCTTTGACGGGAAGTTTCAAACCGTTTTCAGAAACGACAAGCCTATTGTACAACGACTCCGGGGCTTCGTCGTATCGCAATGGAAGAAGATTCTCGACGCCGCAGATCGTAAGCGCAACGTTGACGGTTGCCGGGACTTTTTCGTCATAGAGCACGACGCCGTCGTATTTGTCGTGAAAAACTTCGAGCGCGTCGTTTAAATTGGCGATTTGGCGTCGCTCGCGATCCTGCAACCACCCTTTTCGGATAGGATTAGAATTGGGGATCGGCTGAGAAAAGCGTTCGAGCCAAAACTCATCGGTCTCATGCCCAAAGCCGTTGACATAGAATAGGTACAACGCGGCCTCGTCGCGATTGGCAAGACCTTGAAGCGCTGAAATCAGCAATGTTTCATCCCAAACGCGTCGAACGTCGTCGAGATTGGAACGATCAACTTCGCGGAGCGACCTAATATCAAAGACGTAAAAAGGCGATGAATCGCGCTCCCCTGCCAAGCAAGTAGGAAGATAAAGGAACGACGATAATACGCCGCACAGGAGGAAACTCGCCGTCGTTATGACGCGTTGAAAAATTAACATGATCTCTTGATTTGAAAGTTGTCGATCGGTTTGGAATGCAGTAATGGAGGTCGTGAAGGCGGCAGAAAACCGCCTTCGTTGCTTCCTAGAAATGGTCTTCCGGTTTTAAAATTTGATCTTTAGGAAGATCGTATGGACCAAGTCCGACTTCATGAGGAGTGTAATTCATCGGGAAACCGTTTTTAGGTTTATCGCATAAGACGTCGCGAATTGCCTCGTACATACCGAAACCAAATTCGGCGTTCGGTTCGATGTAAGAACCTTCTCCCCATTCGTTCACGGGTCCGAGAACCACGCGTTTCACGCCGGTTTCATCTGCAAACTCTTTGTATTCCTCGAGCAGTCGGCGGAACTCCTCAACAGAACGATCATACGCGACGATTTGGCGATAACCATGCCAGGGTCGAGAATCCCAGCCTGTTGAAATGTTCGGCATGAACGGCAGGATCCCGGTCTTTGCACGAGCTTCCCAGTTAGGTTTTGAAGCCTCGACAATCTGGCGGAAAGAATAGAGTTTTTTATTCTTAGCCTCGTCGCCGGGATACATGAAGTGATAAATTGTCGTGGCGTCAAAAGAACCGTTTTTCAGATTAGCGATCGTACCTTCGTCGGTTGCGTGTTCAGGCCACTTGATCGCGATGAAGTAGACGCCGGGTAGTCCCGCTTCGCGACAGATATTCCGCGAAATCTCGAACGCTCGAGCGCAACCTTCCCCTCTTTTTAGGGTTTCGCCGCGCTTTGCGGCTTCAGCGATCATATCGTTGTCGACGATCGACTGATCCCAAATGACGACAACCGGCTTGCCGTCGATCGTATAGTACTCAGGCGTCTTGAAATAATGGTCAATCCAGTACCTTGTAACGGCTTCCCAATCTTCCGACGAATGCGTGCCGGAACCTGTATGATTGGCCCACATAACCGCCCATTTGAGATAGGAACGATAACGCGCGTGTTGAAACGCGTTGATCCAGTGGTCTAAATGGATTTGACCATGTCGCCAATACCAGTCGACGAGAAAGAATTGAATACCGTTTTCCGAAGCCCATTTAATTTGCCAATCGACAACTTCAGGAGAGCTTTCGTCGTAGTAACCCAACAGAGGTTTTCGAATTGGCGCCGCGTCTTCAATTTTGTCCCATCCTGCGCGCTTTGACCAGCCGGGAAAATAGTAAGCGCCAATTTCATAGGCGCTATGAACAGGCGTCGGTTCAGGAGCGTATTTGACGTTTTGCGGCAACGTTCCCTCCGGTAAAAGGACGCACGGAACTTCGATCGGCGAGGTCTGAACCGTTTCATTGCTCTCGGTCGACCTTGCGTTGATTTGGAATCGGACGGATTTCAAATCAACGTCTTGCACTTCGCAAACGATACGGACGCGCATGCCTTCGCCTGGACTCAAAACGTCTGTTTCGGCGCGCCGAGCAACGCCTTGAGCGTTAAATAGGTATTCCGTCGTCTCTGTGTTCGACGTGGTTGGGCGAGACTGCGTCGTCAGTCTGTCGCCTGTCGGATTCGTTCCTAAAAAGGGATCAACGTCGATCTTCTGCGTCGCGCAAAATTTAGTCGTCAGGCTTTTGCTTGACGATAGTCGCACAACTTCGAAATCGTTGAGATCTTCTCCGCCTGAGTTACGTATCGTCGTTTCAAGCTCTATGGTCGCCTTCCCGTTGTGGAAACGTTGAGGATACGTTTGATAACCGTCAAGGTACTCGATTGCGCCTACGCCTAAAGGCGTTTTGGAAAGGGCGACGCGTTTGAGCGAAACGGCGCCTGGCGTTGAGATTTCCCACCGATAGATCATGCCGCCCCAATTGCTCAAAGCGGAAAGATCGATGTTCTTGGAATAGACCCCGCCCTCAGGGGTTGAAAGATTGAATAACGGAATCTCCAAACTAACGGAGCCGTTTGAGTCGTCGGAAACGCAACGCAACGATGCGATCGGTAGGGGCAAATCCTCCGACGTCGAATCGACGCTCCACTCGAGATAGAGATTTCCGCCGACTTTTTGCGGGTCAATCTTCCGAATGGGACTGATCCAAAGATTGCCGTCGAAGTTTGAACTGCTTAAAAACTCCCTGAGATCTTCCGCTTGCCAGTCGGCGGTTTGCGTTTCTTGCGCCTGATCGAGATTGAAGTCGACAATACGAATATAATCGACGTCAATAGTTCCATTTTTCCCGATCTCATCGGCTAACGGAGCGCCAAGATCAACGCGGATTTTAATGATTTGAGGCTCGTTGAGCCAAGACGGCATAATTTGATAAGTGTGAAACTCCCCGTCGCTGTTGATCGACCAAGAGACCGATTTATCTTGGCTAAACCCGTTGTACTTTCCTTCGTCAGACGAAGCGTAAAATAGCTCGCCTTTTCCGGAGTATCGAGACTTCATGCGAATTTCAACATATTGTCCGACTTTCGGTTTTAACGCGAAATGCGGACTCACGAGAAAGGGATCCCAAGAGGTAGGGCGCGCTTTCACCGCGTCGGCGTCGCAAACGACGTCTTGAAAGCAGTTTCGTCCCCATTGATCCACCTGTTGTTGATCGTTGAAATCCCACGAGAAAACAGTCGAAACGTTTTCTTCTGCCGCTAATGCGCCTTTATAATCAGCAACGGATAAGGCGCAACAGACAGCGAACGCCGTCGCTATCGTTTTCATGATTCCTTTTAGTGTCATTGTAAACTCACTACGCAACGTTGGATCTCGGACTATTCTTCGTCGAAACCAAATTCAACTTCACCGTCAGGCGCGTCGTTCGATTCTTGATCTTTCTTTTGTGTGAGTTTTAAGACTAACTCAAGTGGATTCGCGCCGTCTGCGTAAGTGGCGGTTATATTGGAAACGAGCTTATATGGAATGGCCATGCGCTGAACTTGCGCGCCGGCGTCGACGCTCGAGAGCAGTACGGGTTTAGGCGTGTCGGATGGCAACGAAGCCCCGGAGATGGTGGGAGCGTTCGGAACGTAATACTCCCGCAACCAGCGATAGTAAGCTTGCGCGTTTGCGAGATCAAATCTTGTTGTTCCGACAACGTTGACTTTAGAAAAATCGGCGACGTTAGACGCGAGCTTGTTCAACGATTGAATAGAATCCGTTTCATTAACGAGCGTTTGATACCGCACGTTTGGTCTTCGCGAGGCCTGATAGTTGTTAATCCCGAGCCTGAGCAATTGTTGATTGCCCATGGAGTAGAGAATGGTGTTCTTGTCGAGGATAACTAGGTAACCTTTTGACGCAATTAGCGGCGAATCGTCAACGTTTAGAGCTTCGTTATTCGCTTGTTGCAGAAGCGCGCGTTGCAATTGATCGCCCCCGTTAATAACCGAAATGGCCGCGTCGACTATCGAAAGACTACCGTCCGAAAAGAGAGACTTTCTTTCGGAAACGTAGGTTCCTTCTTTTTCAGCCTTCATGAGAGCGCTTTGGCGCGTAAAGGTCTCGATGTCAGATACGTAAGTCTTGAATCCGTTGATACGAAATTCCTTCATAGCGGATTCTTCGCCGGAAGATTCTCCGATCATTCCGCCGATAAGGGAACCAAGGGCTGCGCCGGTTGCGGACGCGCGTTCAGGATCGGCAATTCGTCTTGGAGGTCGGCGACGATTGAGCTGGCGTTCGCGAGCGCGTTCCGCAACGTTGCCAAAGATTTGAGAGGCGGCGTTTTCCGCTTGTTTGGAACCAACGTAACGACCGATCTCTCTTGCTCGTGGAACAATCATTTCACGAGCAAATTCTTCCGCGTCGTCAACTTCTAGGTAGAAAAGCCAGGATTCTGCCGCGTACTCGCCGTCGGCAGGCAAGCCAAAATTGTATTCGACGAACTGAATTCGGTTAAAAGGCTCAGGCAAGGTTTTCGCGAGTTCTTTCGGAAGTTCGATCTGTCCGCCGAGCGCCGACTCGACGTCAGGCAACACGCCAAAGAAGCGATCCGCCTCAAAGTTAATAGGCGTCAGACTTCGATAAAAAGCCAGACGTTTGGCGTTGGGCGAATTAGGCGTTGGTCGAACAGTCAACGCGGGATAGCATCCGTAGTCGTCTAAAGCAAGTTCCCATTCGACGCTGAGAATGTTGTCGGCAATATACTGACGAACGTCGTCAATTTGAACGTCTGCCAACGTTGGCGCCGACGATTTTAAATTGTCAAAGAGAGGCGCCAGTTCACGCCAGAGAGGGCGACTAGGCTCCGCAATTCGCCGCACACCTTGAGGCGTAACGACGAGGCGAACGACGGATTCCCGAAACGCGTTGGGCGGTTCCGGAAGCTGATTTGCGTCAGAAGCAAAGAGCTCGGCGACCGGTTCGTCGTTTCCGTTCGTTAGCAGGGCATAGCCAGAGTTGATCTGGCGAGCGCGCAGGGAAGGCGCGTTGGGGAGTCCGAGGGTAAAGTCTATAGTCTTTTGATCCTTGGAAACTGTGCCTATCTTTCCTTTTGAAGCCTTAACGAGTCTATCGACAAAGGGCTTGAGATTTCCTTCGGCAACGGGAATTTCAACGGCGATTTGCGGGGTCGTCGAATTGAAAAAGACGAGAACCGCAACAGGCGCGTTGAGATCGACCAAGGCGATCGCCTGACGATAATCCGTTAATTTTAAAGCGCTCAAAACGCTGAACGCATCCCCGCCGGTCTGTTCAAAGAAGACGCCGATTTCTTCATCCAATTTGCTTAAAGAAGTAAATTTTGCGTATGCGTCGACGCCTTGCGGAATCATCAACTTTCCGGACGTTCGAACGGCTTTTCTTTCTTCGTTTGGCGTTGCGGCGGTTGTCTTAGGGGCTCCGAGCATATTCGAAAACCCCTTGGCAAAATTGAAAATAGGAGCGACGTCGCTTGACTTTTCCTGATCTAGCGAAGTCGAGCCATCGCTTTTCTTAGGTCCTTCTTGCGAGAAAACGGCGCTTGAAAGAAGCAAAGCAAGAGCGCCCGTCAGGAATATTCGTACTAGTCTGAATTTCATTTTGGTTTCTCGTTAGGCTTGTGCTCACATGATCGCACTGATTATCAAGCGAATCAAAAACGAATAAGGAACGAGGAGGATTTTTGCGGGTTCAAAGTAAGAATGCCGTCGCTGTATTGAACCTTTTCGACCTCATAATCAACGTCATAGTCGATTCGCGCGACTTCCGCTTCCCCTTCCGTAGGAACGCCGCCGAGTTTAATTTGAATAGTCTGGGGATCCGACTGTTTATAACACGAAACGAGCAGTCTTTTGACGTCCCCTGATTCGTTGACGGACCCGAGTAACGATACGTTGTCTCCGGGATCGGTCGTTTCGACGCGGATGGGCGTTTGAGACGTGATTTCGCCAAACATCAGGAAGGCGTAATATGTGGGGCGAAGTTTGCCAACAATGTCAATTACCCCCCAAGTGTCGAGTCCAAAAGCGTAGTAATTGCCCATGTCCAACGGTCCGTCTTGCCATCTGGTCAAGACAAGATCGATAAAAGCGGCGGCTTCCGCGCCGTGAAGACCTTCCGGAGAGACGCTCAATTCTCGTTTCGCTTCCCATCCTCCGTTAACTCCGTGAACGACGCTCCATTCAGTCGGAAAATAGTGCCATTCATTGAGGTGAAGTTCCGTTTTCTCAAACCCCAACTCGTCAAGGAGAGCGCGCACCTTGTAAGGCGGATCGAGGAGCTGTTCCGGAGTTTTCGCGTAGCAGTGCCAGGAGACAAAATCGAGAGGCGCGTTTTCCTTTTTGCAACGTTCGGCAAGGATTCGGATTTTGTCAAGATCGGCGAACGTGAGAGCCGGACCGCCTATTTTGATCGTCGGGAATTCGGAACGAAGACGTTTAGCAACGGTAACGTAAAATTCAACGTAGGAATTCCAATCGGGATCGTCCCACATTTGCGGAATCAAATTGGGTTCGTTCCAAATTTCCCAGTATGGAAGATCCCATTTGAAACCGTTGGCCCAGCCTTGGGTATAGTGTCGAACAATACCGGCGCAGATATCGGCGTAATGATTAGCGTCACTCGGCTTTTTAGCGAAATACTTCTTCGCCGTATGCTCTATGCTCGTTCCCAAACGATAAACGGGCACGGAACCGCCGTTGAGAATGTCGGCAATGTAGTCGTCGGTTGGTTCGAAGAAGTAATTATCGGGATCATTCGGATCGGCGTCGAGATTTCCGAAGATCTGGTGAACGTCAACGAGACGCATACCCTCGTTGTCCCAAGGCGCGTCGTGAAGTCTTACCGTCGAAAAATGACATTTTTCGGCAAACACACGACGATCTTCGAGAGTAACGCGCGAAAACTTTGCCCACAAGTTTACGCCGTTGACGGGTTTGATTTTTCCCGTAGGTTTAGAGAAGTCGACGGAATAGATCGCGTCGGATTCAACTGCGTGAACGCTACTAAACGCCGTTGCCAAGATCGCGAGGAAAGCGATCGATACAAGGAATCTTTTCATCGTGAAACCTCTTCGACCTTTCGTAATTATGAAACGCGAATAAATTCAACGCCGAGAATATTCGCCAAGATTTGAAGTTTGTCGGCGATGTGTCCTACGCCGATTGCGCAATGGTGCGACGGTCCGCGCTTCGACCAGGCGTCGACGAATTCTCGCGCGCCGATCGAGAAGCGATAGCGACTATTCGTATTGCCGATCTCAAGAATCGGCCCCGGAACGGAGACGCCTTCCGCAACGAGCAGTTTGACGTTCCCGTCGGGCGCGTCGACAACGGAGAGGAGCGTAACGTCGCCGTGCTTTACAGACGTCTCGACGCTTAGTCCGGCGCCGACTTTACCGTGGTATACGAGAAGCGGCTTGATCTTAGTCTTACCTTGCGCGATTTTCGGATGGCATGGACCGTCATGCCCGAGCATAACGACGTCGTCGTCGAAATCAAGCGCGTAAAATTCGGAAAATGCCCCGCCGACTCCAAACGTGTCCATAATCTTCATCGCGAGGCAATTTTTAACTTCATACTCGCCGGCAACGGGCACGTTGCGAGCGGTGAGTTGCGAGTTGCCAATAATAACGGACGCAATGAGGTCTTGATACTCTTCGTCCCCGTGTCCGTTGTAGAAATAAGCGAGCGCTTGCAGATCATGAATCGAGACGAACTTTGAGAGCGCCACCGCCGTTTGAGCCGCTCGACGGAGTTCAAAGGTTGAGCAGTCGGGCTGAACGTCAAATTCCTCGCGAATGAGTTCTACGCGCTCGTCAATTTCCGATTCATTGACCTGTTTGCGGAGTTCAAGGATCTCTCCAAATTCGCGGATCTCAAAGTGCGAACCTATTTGAGCGGAGAGTTTCGTCAAATCGGAATAGACGTCGAGCATACCGTTATAGTAATGTCCGACTAGGCCGACGCGACTCGATTTCATCGTTACGGCGACTCGAGCGGCGTCGATCCAATCGTTCATTTTAGCGTCGACAATGGGGTCGTCTTCCAAGACTCCGGTGATTTGAAAGAAATTGATTCCCGCCCTCAAAAAGGCGTTGGCAATTTCGGGAACGCTACACGCCTGGCAATTGGCGAGCCATTCTCCGGTCATTTTTGTGCGATCGCCAAGAGAGTTAAAGGTCTTGTAGTCTATTCTTGAGGTCGGTTGCAAATTCAACACGACGACAGGCTTCTTTAGTTTCTGGACGACCGGCAAGACGGTCGATGAGAGCGCGTACGTCGAGACGTATAGAAAGATGATTTCGACGTCTTCTTTTTGGAAAATCGCGGCGGCTTCATTTGCTTTCTGAGGAGAGTCAACGAGTCCGACGTTGACGACGTTGGCGCCTAACGCCCGTAATTTTTGCTCAACTCGAGACTGATAACCAACAAGCCTGTCGTGGAGTCCTTCAAATTGCGGCCAATAGGTATCGAGTCCAATACCGTACAAACCGACGGAAATTTGTGATTTTGCGCTCATCAGTTCCTCGTTTATTGATTCATGCAATGACAAAGCGAGTAATCGGGTCTATGAATCGTCGCGCGCCGCGAAAACGCTCCAAACGACCCAGCGGTTATTATAAGGAATATGGCGATTCTATTCAACATGTTGATTTGTCGTGCAACTGCGCATGATCGGACTTAAGCTGATCTGAAGCGTTTTCGCAAAAAATCAGTCGATTTGTCTTTTTTATCTTGTCAATTTTTTGATCGACGTATAATATACTATACCCTGGTAGGGTATAGATTGGAGATAAACAATGACGAAACTTTACTCTATCGTTAAAAATCTTTCGGAGTTCATCGCGAGTAGAGACGGCGTTGTCTTGACCGTCTCGGCGATTTCCTTGGTCGTTAGTCTTTTCCAAGGAGAAGACGCGTCGTTTAATTTCGCATGGGTCGCCACCATATTGTGCGCGTATTATATCGTTCACGAAGTCGTTGAAACACTGGTGAAAAGTCACACTTTCTCCGCAGAGCTTTTAGTGTTAGTTGCTATTATTGCCTCGTTGTATATCGGCGAATATTTAGCCGCTGGAGAAGTCGCCTTCATCATGAGACTTGGCGAAACGCTAGAAAAAAGGACGACGCGTAAAACTCGTTCCGTTATAGAAAACCTTGCGAAACTTGCTCCGCGCCGCGCGCGAATACTTCGTAATGGGGGCGAAGAGATTCTCGTAGACGCTTCGGAGGTCAAAGTTGGCGACATTATCCGTGTTTTACCCGGCGAAACGATACCGGTCGACGGCAAAATTATTCGCGGGAACGGAGCGGTCGACGAGCAAGCTTTGACCGGCGAGTCTTTTCCCGTCGACAAAGGAGTAGGCGATCCGGTTTTGAGCGGAGGTATCAGTCGTTGTGGAAGCTTCGATATGACGGCGGAGAAGGTTGATTCCAACAGTTCTATTCAGCGCATTGTGCGATTATTGCAAGAAGTCGAGCCAACTCGAACGCGCGTTGGGCGATTGGTGGATCGCTGGGCGGCTTGGTTGGTCTGTTTAGCTGTTTCAATAGCGATCCTAGCTTTTGCATGCGGGCTTGGGTTAAAGCGAGCGGCGACGGTGTTGATTGTTTTTTGTCCTTGCGCCTTCGTACTTGCGACGCCTACGGCGATCGCCGCCGCGTTGGGATCCGCCGCTCGGCGCGGCGTTTTATTCCGATCCGGCGACACGCTTGAGCATTTGGCTAGGGTGGAAATTGTCGCTTTTGATAAGACTGGAACGATAACTCAGGGAAAGTTATCCGTCGCCGCGTTTAAAAGCCTCGATTCGGCTTTCGACGATTCCGAAATTCTCGCCTTAGCGGGAAGCGTGGAATCTTTTTCCGAGCATCCCGTTGGTCGCGCCATAAATCAGCGCGCGAAGGAAATGGGTCTACGATTTCCGACCGTCGACAAATTTTCCTATTTGCCCGGTAACGGCGTTGAAGGCGTCGTAAACGGCGCTTTGTACCAAATTGGATCGGAACGGTATATGAACACGTTACGAGTCGACTTGACGCCTGCTAGAAACGATTCCGACTTCCAACGCGTCGATATCGGAAAGGGCGTCGTTTACGTTGCGACTGAAGGCAAGCTCGTCGGTTTTATCGCGCTTATCGACGTAGAACGCGCAGAGGCTCGTAAGACGATCAACGCCGTTAAAGCTCTTGGATTGGATACTGTCGTTCTTTCAGGAGACTCGAAAAAGATCGTTCGAGTTTTCAGTGAAAAGCTCGGGTTTGACGCGTTTCGCGGCGAACTCTTACCAGAGGAGAAAGTCCGCGAAATTCAAGCGTACCAAAGAGCAGGTAAATCCGTTTGTATGGTCGGCGACGGAGTCAACGACGCTTTAGCGTTAAAATGCGCCGACGTTGGAGCAGGACTAGGCGGCGTAGGTTCGGACGTCGCGCTGGACGCGTCGGATATCGTTCTTTCGCAAGCTCGAATTGTCGACGTCCCCTATGTAATTCAGCTTGCGCGTAAGACCTATCGGACGATTAAAGTCAACCTAACGTTTTCATGCGTTGTCAACGCCGTCGCCATATCGCTTGCCTTAACGGGAACGCTGTCCCCTGTTTACGGCGCGATCGTTCACAATGCGTCGTCGCTCCTTGTTGTCCTTAATTCATTGCGGTTGATTGAAGGACGACGAGTCGAGGAAACAACGTCTTGAGCAAATGTCTGGCGCTCTTATAATCGTCTGTATTCGAAACTCGATTTGGAGCGCTAACGTTTGTGAAAGGGACGTCGCAATGGGATACCTGATTTTGATAACGTCGTATTTTCTTTACGGATTGTCCGACGCCGCAGGGCCCCTTGCTTTTCGTTTAGGAAGCGATTCGACGACGCTTGCTCTTTTGAATTGCGTTATTCCTCTTCCTTTCATTGCGGGAACTTTGGTCGCAACGCGTCAGAGTTTCCGTATTGGCTTACGTCCTCTCGTCGCGGCTTCTGCGCTCGGTCTGTGCGCAGGTTTGACGGCGCTTACATTGAACGGTTCCTACGTGCTGATAGGCGCGGGAATAGGCACCGTTCTACATATGAGCCACTCCGTCGTGGCGTCATTCGGAGAAGCGGCGCTAGAACGTCGACCCCCGCGTATCGGCACGTTGCTCGCATTAGCGCTCGCTCTTTCCGGAATAGGAATTTTTTCCTTGACCGGCGAACGGACGACCGCGTCAATTTTCGGCGTTGCTTTAGCGCTGTTTTCCGGCGTGACTTATGGCGCCGTTACGCTCTTGGCAGGGCATAGCGCTGTAAAAAATGTCGCGACTTTTCAAGCGCAATTCTACTCCTTTCTCTTTGCATCCGCGACGTTGTGCGTATACTGTCTAACAACGCGAGGGTACCTTCTTCCAACGCTTGGCGCAAAAGCGTGGTCGATTCACGTCTTTTGCGCCGTGCTTACGAATTACGCCGCCTTTGCGCTCGTTTGTTACGGAATACGTCGCGCCGGATCGACGATCGGTTCGATTATGGGAGCGTTGGAGCCGGTTTTTTGCGCGCTATTCAGCGTAATACTGCTAGGAGAACGTTTTACCGTCGCGAACGTCCTTGGCGGTTTCCTGATCTTACTCGGCGTTATCGTAGAACCTTTGTGGAAGGCAAAACAGGACTCCGCTTGCGCGATGAAATCGTAAACGACTTAGTGAAGGGTACGATATGGTAATGAAACAATTTGTTAAGTTCTTTTGGTTAGGACTCCTGACGTCGATAGGCGCTCTCACTCTCTCGAGCGATCTTTTCGGACGTGAAACACGCAATTTTAACGACGACTGGACGTTCGCTCGCGTTATTCCTAAAAACTATCGTTCGGAACCGATTCGTACGTTTAAAGTAGGCGACGTTCCTCCAACAGAGCAAACGGAAGAATCGAAGACGGTTCGTCTCCCGCACGATTGGGCGATAGAATTAGGATTCAACGCCGTTATAGACGGGCACACGGGAAAATTGCCATGGCGCGGAATTGGCGTCTATTCGAAAACGCTTACTCTTTCGGCTGAAGATTTGAAGAATCGTTACGTTCTTTCCTTTGACGGAGTCATGGCTTTTCCAGAAGTAACGATTAACGGCGTTTATGCTGGAGGCTGGGATTACGGATACCTCGGATTTCAAGTCGACGCGACGCCATTCCTTCATGAAGGCGAGAATCTGATCAAAGTCCGTTGCGATACGCGCGAGCATCGTTCACGCTGGTATCCTGGCGCCGGAATCTATCGCAACGTTGATCTGATCGTAACCTCCCGCGAACTGTGGCTTCCGGAAGGAAGCGTTTGGATTGTAGCGGACGTTCAACCGGAGACCACAACTTCAGGTTCTGCAGACCTTCTGATAAGATTGAGCCCCGACCTCGAAGACGCGTACAAAGACGCTAGCGTTGGTATTCGCATTACGGAGAAGAGAGAGAATGGCGAGACGATTTTCGAAAAGAAAGTCGACGGAGTAACTTTTCGTACTGGTCGACTCCAAGACTCCGACGCAGAGAAATTCGTTCAGTACAGCGGGCCAACTTACAATGAGCCTCGATTCGAATTGACTGCGCAACTTGACAAAGTTCGTCTTTGGGACGTCGACGAACCGAATTTGTATCTTGTTGACGTTATAATTTTCAATAAAGACGGCGCTGAAATTGATTCCGTCCAAATTCCATTTGGTTTTCGTAAAGCGGAATTCACCGTAGACGACGGATTTTACCTGAACGGTCGACGCGTCCAACTTTACGGCGTCGATCTTCACCATGATCAAGGACTTATCGGCGCGGCTTCTCATCCCGCCGCGATTCGCCGTCAGCTTTCAATCATGCGCGACATGGGCGCCAACGCTATCCGAACGAGCCATAATCCGAATTCGTCCGCTTTTATGGATCTGTGCGACGAAATGGGATTTATTGTTTGGGACGAACTCTTTGACAAGTGGGACGGAACCGCAGGTCTGCGCCCTGTCAAAGACGATTTCTTCGACTTCTCTGAACGCCAAGCCGCTCAGTTCGTCCGCAGAGATCGAAATCGTCCGAGCGTGTGCGCGTGGTCGATCGGCAATGAAATCGCGTCTATTGAAGCCAACTATGCGGACGCCTCGAATCCTGACAAAGACGCCAAAAAACGCGTCGCTCATCTCTGTGAAGCGGTTAAAAAATACGATCAAACGCGCCTCATCGGACTCGGCTGCTATGTGGAAAACGTTTTAGGCGATAATCCGCCTAAAGTCGATTCGCTGTCCCCATTGAGCATAATGGGCTGGAACTATGGCGCTAAATATCGGCAGGGAAGAAAGAGTTATCCGAACGTTCCCGTCGTTTACACGGAGTCCTCTTCCGCTTTTTCTACGCGTGGTCATTACGTCCTAAATCATCCGGAAAAAAAGGACCAATATGACGAACGCTCCTGGCAAGTTGACAGCTACGACCTGATATCCGCAAATGGTCCGCGCGACATTCCCGACTATGACTTCTATCGAATGGAACAAGATCGATACGTTGCCGGCGAGTTTGTGTGGACTGGTTTCGACTACCTTGGCGAGCCGGCGCCTTTCGAACGCTTTGCAAAATCGAGCTATTTCGGTATCGTCGACCTATGCGGAACGCCCAAGGATCGCTTTTATCTTTATCGAAGTTACTGGAATCGCCGCGATACGACCGTCCATATTCTCCCGCATTGGAACTGGGACTACAAGCCGACTCCAAAAGACCGCTCCCATATTATTCCAATCTCCAATTCTGAAGTGAATTGGGAAGGCAAGACGCCGGAGACCGTTCCCGTCTATGTTTACACGAGCGGGGATTCTGCCGAACTTTTCCTCAATGGAAAATCGTTAGGACGTCGAGCTAAAGATCCGAGTCGTACTCTCGAAAAACCGTCAGGAGTCGAGTTTGACTTACCTGATTACTACTGGATCGTCGACAAATACCGTATTCGTTGGGAAGACGTTCCTTACGAACCGGGCGTTTTGGAGGTCGTCGCCTATCAGAACGACGTTGAAATAGGGCGTTCGACTGTTCGTACGGCAGGGGACGTCGCCGCCTTGAAAGTAAGCCCCGAGAAAGACGCTTTCGAAAGCGACGACGACCTCGTTTATATCAATATTCAGGCGGTCGACACAGACGGACGCCCATGTCCTTGGGCAAGGAATCAGATTACGGTGCAAGTGAACGGCGCCGCGACCCTCGCAGGACTAGGAAACGGCAATCCGATCGATCTCGATTCCTTCGCCGACGCGTCGCATCGGCTGTTTTACGGATCCGCAACGTTAATCCTTCGCTCGAATAAAGGCGCGCGAGGAGGAACCGTTAAGGTTAAGCTTTTGTCGGATAAACTTCCTGACGCCGCATGCGAGATCCGAATTCCCGACTAATGTCGACGTTTCACATCGGAGCGGCGTTTTTAGGATAGTTCGAACGCTTCCTAAAAACGTCGCTTTCGACCTTGCAATGCAATTTGCTTTGGTTGCTTTCGAGTCGCCTATGATCATTTCGGCACATCTTTCTCATTCTAGACGACTCTATCTTAGACGATCTTTCCTGTTTGTAGCGGTCTTGGCTGTCGCTTAGCTTTGTGAACTTTTCAAAGGTTTTGCTAAGAATGAAAAACGGGCGATTCAGAGTAGAATGGCTTGAAATTGAAGGCCACGCTCGCGAATTCTTCGTAGAGCGTCCCGAGAACCTCCACGTCGTGCACATGGCGCGAACCCGATATCGTGAAGACTCCGACCACAAATAGAGAAATTCTTTTCTCTATGCTTTAAATTCCTAGCGCGACCGATTACAATGACGCCATGAACGCCGAATATCAGATTTGAATTGCGCGCGTAGTTTGCCAGCGAGAGAGTGCGTTTTCCAAGATGCAGAAAGGACGATGAACCGGTTATGAAAAATCAACTGGATGTAATTTACGCGATCGCTGTCCGCGCCTTTGGAATTCTTTTCCCGCTTATCTTCGCGCTCGCGTGCTTTGCGGAAGAAACGACGTTTAGACAGGTTTTCGCGGAGAAAGAGAACGAAATTGCATTTGAAAAAACCTCCGTTCGTTTTCTCAAATTCGCAATCTACAGTTCACAGTCGGGCGCGCCTGCGATCGACGAGTTACTTGTTTTTGGCGAGGACAATTCTCAGAATCTCGCGCGAAAGCACGTTAAACAAGTCGCCGCATCGTCGTGTATTTCCGGGTATGAAATTCACAAGATTGAAAATATCAACGACGGTAAGTTTGGCAATTCTTCCGCTTGGGTCGCCGCCGATATCCCGTCGCGCGATAATCCCCAATGGCTCTTGTACGAATGGGACGAGCCGGTTGAAGTCGTGAAGGTCGTTTATTCGCGCGATAGAGAAGGAACTTATTCCGACCGCATGCCGCTCGCAGTCGAGATTTTTGCTTCTATCAACGGCGAAAACTGGAATAGCCTTGCAAAAGTTCGCGGAACTTCGGCGACGATCGACGGGAATCAACTTGTCTCTTATGGTTCGCCTTGGATTGCCAATGCTCCGATCGGCGCCGCCAAACTGCGTTCAATTATTCCGCCTGAGTCCCTTTCCAACGAAGCGTTTTCCGCTTACGAACTCGCGCTCCAAGACGCGTTTTTAGGGGAAGAGAACGCCGTTTTAAAGGTCGCCGGTTTTGCCGATATTGAACCATGGCTTCTTCAGCGTCATTATCCAGAGTTTGTGGAACCCCAGCGTAAGCCGGAAAACGTTCTCCCTGTTCCTTCGATCAAAGATGTTCCGACGTTTGACCCTTCGGCTGATAACACGGAGCTATGGCTCAGTTCGTCTTCGGGAACAGAACGCGTCTTTAACGGCGGCTCCTTCTTCTTGGGGGGGCTTCTGGAGCAAACCGTGAGCGCAGTTTTTACGCCAGACGCGCTTTTGCTTAGAATTTCAGGCGATCGGTTTCTCTCCGAAAATATCGCGATGATCGGGACTGAAAACATACCTGATCGCGCATTCATTACGCTTCGCGACGACGTTTGTGAGGGAAAGGTTGAAACGAAAGTTCTTTGGAAACAGATCGATCCGCTCGACGAACGGGACGCCGGCTCCGAAACGGAACTCGACGGTTGCTTTAATCCTGACGCCAACACTCTTCAGGTGAAAATTCCCTTACAATTTCTGCCTGACGTAAAAGAACGTGGATTTTACGTAGGGTTAGGCATAGGCGCGCGACGCGTCATGCCAGGCGGGAGACCTGTCCATTTTAAGCCTGCGCCTTTTGCGCTTGAACTCGCTCCTCCGAATGATTTTTCAGCGGATTTCGAAATACGTCTTGTCGGAACTTCCGACGAGGATCGCGTTTTCTCGATCAATGCGGAAGACGTCTCCGTTCAGCCGGGAAAAACTACGATTACAAAGGTTCAGGGAGAGTGGGGCTACGCCGGTCCTGAACTTGTCTGTTCGATCGTTGATCAAAAGTCTGGGGATAAATTTCGCGTTGTTGGATTGAAATACAACCCGTCGTATCGTCCGTTATGTCAACTCAAAGATATGCTCGAGCGTTCCGAAAGTCGTTCGACCGAGCTTGACGAACGTGACTTCGCAAAACAGGTTCGGTGGAACGGGAGCGTTAATCCGAGATATGTCGATTCAAAAGCAATTCTGGCTAAATTGGGAGACCAAGGCGAAGCAGAAGCTCTGATTGAGTATTTCAACGACCTTCAAAAGCGTCCGGAGCTTTCTTCTGTCGAGACTGAAGCTCTTGCGTGTTGGCAACTTTTCCTTGACTCATTGAAAAACTCAGCGCGCGACGAAGATTCTCAGCGCCGCCGTGAAAGTCTACTGGCGACGCGTAATCTTTTCCTACGCGTGAGACTCTTAAAACGCGATCTCTTCCTCTCCAATCCGGAATTAGAATCCCTTTCTCACATTCTCGCCAACAAGCGAAATCCATTTTGGCCGTCGCACAACTATAGCGACCTCTTTGATTCAACCTGGAATCCCGGCGGCGCCGTCGTTATGATCGACATACCGTTTAAAGACGGTCGGCTTGCCCCGGAAGAAGCAACCGCTCGAAATCTTGTCGAGGCAGGGGACGGCGTTATTAGAAATCCGTCGCAAAGCTTTGATGCACAAAAGATTTACTATGCAAAACGAATCAGTCAAAACGAGTACTATCGCATCTTCGAACTCGATCTGACTTCCGGCGTCGAGCGACGCATAAGCCCGCCTGGACCGTTCCATGATTTTTGGCCTACGGAACTTCCCGACGGAGGTCTTGCGTTCGTATCGACGAGATGTAAGAAAAAATTCATCTGTTGGCGTCCGCAAGCTTTTGTTCTTCATCGAATGGATATGGACGGAACGGGCTTGGAACCTCTTTCCTACGCCAATCTTTCCGAGTTTGCGCCGTCGGTGTGCGACGACGGGAGAATTATGTGGACGCGTTCGGAATACGTCGATAAAGGAGCGGATTACGGGCACACGTTGTGGACTATTCGCGCGGACGGGACGTCGCCTGAGCTGACATTTGGAAACACGATTAACTTGCCGCAAGGTTACGCGAACGGTAAACGCGTTCCCGATTCCAATGAAGTCTGTTGCGTTATGATTTCACACTTTGGCGACCTCAACGGACCGGTTGCCCTGATCGATCTGTCGAAAGGACCGCACGATCCGTCGGCTATTCGGTCGATTACGCCGGAGGTCCCTTGGCCCGGCTACTGGGCGCGCTCGGAAACGTTTCGCGAACCGACTCCTATTTCGAGGGATATTATTCTCGTCTCGCACGCACATTTTGATCGATTTGGAGTTTACTTAATCGATCGCTTTGGCAATCGAGAGTTACTGACGATTGATCCCGAAATCGACACGATTTGTCCCCAACCTTTCGCGCCGCGCGAGACGCCGCCGGTCACAGGCGCTTCGGCGGATCCGACCCTTGCTGATCAGAAACTTGGCTATTTTTCCGTCGCCAACGTCTATCGAGGGCTAGAGGGTCAGGTCAAACCGGGCGCCGCAAAGTACTTGCGCGTGTGCCAAGAGCTTCCGACGAATCTCATTCAACTCGACGACGGAACCTATCAAGCCGATCACGAACCCTTCATGGAGTACTACGCTTCGCCCGTCGACGTTCTACAAGGCGCCTACGGGTGGCCCTCGTACGTTGCGAAAGGCGTTCTCGGCACGGTAGAAATTGAAGAAGACGGCTCCGTCGATTTTCTCGTTCCGGCGGAAAAAGTTCTCTTTTTCGAACTGTTGGACGAGAATTACAATGAGATTCAACGCATGCGCTCCGTCGTCCAACTCCGACCTGGCGAACGGCGTTCGTGCGTAGGATGTCATGAAAATCGATTGAGCGCCCCGGAAGGCGGACTTACGAAGGCGTCGGCAGGCGATCCGCAACGGCTGGTCGCGCCGCCGTGGGGAGCCGGCCCGTTTTGGTATGAACGAATCGTTCAACCGATTCTGAACAAACATTGCGTCGAGTGTCATAACGCCGATACGGCGGCGCTAGCTTCACGAATTATCGATTTGACCGGCGACCGTGACGCGAACAAGATCCCGAACTCATATCGCTCGTTAATTCAAAGCGGAACGATTCATTACTTTGACTACACATGGGGCGGCGGAAAAACGACGAAGGCCGCGCCGTATACCTTTGGCGTCGCCAAGAGTCGACTATTCGACGTTCTTAAAGAGGCGCAACACGACGGCGTCAATTTAAGCCCCGAAGAAGAGCAGGCGATCAAATGTTGGATTGATCTAAACGTTCCGCTCTGGGGAGACTATCAAATCCGCCGCGATCGCAAATAAACGAATTCGGAGAGACGTCGTCTCGCGAACGCTAACCTTTACACACAGAATCAAATTGGAGAAGCTAGCTATGAGAGTTGCACAAAGATGGATTTTAAAGGATCCCTCGACGCGCGAGGAGTATATCAGACGACATCGCGAGATTTGGCCGGAAATGAAGGCTCTTCTCAAAGAGGCTGGATACAAAAACTATTCGATTTGGCTTTCCGGAACCGACATTTTCGCGTACTACGAAGTGGACGACCCCGACCGTTTGCTTCCTACGCTTGAAGCAAGCGAGGTTCGGCAGAAGTGGGAAGATTATATGCGCCCCCTGATTTACCTCGGCGAAAACGACGTTCCAGAATCGTTGGAAGAAGCGTTCTGGCTGGAGTAGGTTTGAGAATATCTCGAGCGAGAATTTCAAAAATTTTTTCAAAAACCTATTGACTATTCGGCGACATGGTATAGAATCAGCGATCGAATGAGGCAAAGGGGTCTCGGAAAAGATGAAAATTCTTTTCTGAGACCCCTTTTTTGTTTATCGATAAAACGAGGCAACGGCGTCTTGGTTTTCCAAAACGTCGTTGCCTTTTTTTGTGCATGAAGGGGTAATGAGATGAGTTCTGTTCCCGAGTATTTCGGTTCTATGGTGTTCGACGACCGCGTCATGAAGGCGTCCCTTTCCGACGACGTTTATCGCTCGCTGAAAAAAACGATTGACGAAGGCGCTCCCCTTGATCGCGGGGTCGCCGACGCGGTGGCGGCTGCAATGAAGGATTGGGCGGTTGCTCGCGGCGCGACGCATTTTACACACTGGTTCCAGCCCCTTACCGGCGTAACTGCCGAGAAACACGACAGCTTTATTACGCCGTCCCCTGACGGACGCGTCATTATGGAGTTTTCCGGTAAGGAGCTCATTAAAGGCGAACCGGACGCGTCGTCTTTTCCGTCTGGCGGTTTGCGCGCGACCTTTGAAGCGCGGGGATACACGGCGTGGGATCCGACGTCGTACGCGTTCATTAAGGGAAAAACGCTGTGCATTCCGACGGCGTTCTGTTCCTTCGGCGGCGAAGCGTTGGACAAAAAGACGCCACTCCTTCGATCGATGGAAGCGCTCAACGTTCAGGCGTTGCGGATCTTAAAACTCTTTGGCAAAACGGACGTCAAATGCGTTCGCACTTCGGTTGGTCCGGAACAAGAGTATTTTCTGATCGACGAAAAGGTTTTTCTTGAACGCAAAGACTTGATCATGACCGGTCGAACCCTCTTCGGCGCAAAACCGCCGAAAGGGCAGGAAATGTCGGATCATTACTTCGGCGTCATTAAGCCGCGCGTCGCCGCCTATATGGCGGACCTCAACGAAGAGTTGTGGAAACTTGGGATCCTCGCTAAAACGGAACACAACGAAGTGGCGCCGGCTCAGCACGAGCTCGCTCCGATATATACGACGACGAACGTTGCCACGGATCACAACCAATTAACGATGGAGATCATGCAGAAGGTTGCCTCTCGGCACGGTCTCGTCTGCTTGTTGCATGAAAAGCCTTTTGCAGGCGTCAACGGTTCCGGTAAGCACAACAACTGGTCGATGGCTACGGACACAGGCGTCAACCTTTTGACTCCTGGTGAAACGCCGTACGAGAACGCGCAGTTCCTCCTTTTCCTCTGCGCCGTAATTAAGGCGGTGGACGACTATCAAGATCTTCTTCGACTATCGGTAGCGACGGCGGGCAACGACCATCGACTTGGCGCGAACGAAGCCCCTCCTGCGGTGATTTCGATTTTCCTCGGGGACGAACTGACCGCCATTATGGACGCGATCGTAAACGACGCTCCTTACGTCGGCGCGGAAAAGACGGTTATGAAACTGGGCGCTAACGTATTGCCGAATTTCAATCGCGATTCGACGGATCGCAACAGGACGTCTCCTTTTGCCTTTACCGGCAATAAGTTTGAATTCCGTATGCTCGGCTCTTCAAACAGCATTGCGTGCGCCAATATCATGCTGAATGCCGCAGTCGCCGAGTCCCTCAAGATTTACGCCGATCGTTTGGAAAACGCAACCGATTTTGAGACGGCGCTTCACGAGATGATTAAAAAGACGTTCAAAGACCATCGTCGAGTCGTATTCAACGGCAACGGATACGACGACGCATGGATTAAAGAGGCGACGGAAGAGCGCGGGCTTCTCAATCTCCGCACGACTCCGGACGCTCTGCCGGCCCTTCTCAATAAAAAGAACGTCGATTTGCTCGTCTCTCTCGGGATTTATTCTGTTTCTGAGATTAGATCCCGATACGAAATCACGTTGGACAATTACTGCAAGACGGTAACGATCGAAGGCTTAACGATGGTGGATATGGCGCGCAAGGATATTTTGCCGGCCGTCGAATCCTATGTTAAAGACATTGCGGAAACGGCCGTCGCCAAAAACGCCATTGCGCCGGAAGTATCAGGACGGTATGAAAAGAACCTCCTCGCAAAGCTTTCACGTATCGTTGACGAAATTGACGCCGCGACCCAGAGACTAGACGTATCGCTCGTACAACTCAAAACGATTGGCGACGTTACCGAGGCGTCCGTTATGATTCGCGACGAGATCTTGCCGCGAATGACGGAGTTGCGCCTAGTGTGCGACGAAGCGGAAACACTCGTCGCTGAAAAATATTGGCCGTTCCCGACCTATGAAAAGATCCTGTTTAGCGTTCGATAAGGAGATTGGTCGTGATTACCGTTGAGTTTTGGTTTTTAATTGGCGCGGCGTTAGTCTTTTGGATGCAAGCGGGATTCGCGATGGTTGAAGCCGGATTTACTCGTTCGAAGAACGCCGGTAATATCGTCATGAAGAATCTCATGGATTTTTGTCTAGGCGCGGTGGCGTTTTCCACGCTTGGATACTCTCTTCTCATTGGCGCCGATTCTTTTTTCGGGCTGATTGGAAGACCAAATTTCGAGATTTTCACCAATTTCAAATTGTTCATAACGAATCCTTCCGCCGACGAGTTCACTCCGGCTTCGACGTTCGTCTTCAACCTTGTCTTCTGTGCAACGACCGCAACGATCGCGTCCGGCGCCATGGCTGAACGAACGAAATTCTCAGCCTACTGTTTGTATTCGATCATTCTTTCGCTCCTCGTTTATCCTATCGAGGCGCATTGGATTTGGGGCGGCGGTTGGCTTGCGCAACGAGGTTTTCACGATTACGCCGGTTCTTGCGCGATTCACATGGTCGGCGGATTCGCCGCTCTGATCGGCGCGATCCTGCTCGGAGCGCGAATTGGGAAATATCGTCGCGACGATCGCGGAAAGGTTTCAAAGATCAACGCGATTCCTGGACATTCAATCACGCTTGGCGCGTTGGGAGTGTTCATTTTGTGGCTAGGATGGTACGGCTTTAACGGCGCGGCGGCAACGTCTGCGTCCGAACTCTCCGCAATCTTTCTCACAACAACCCTAGCTCCTGCGTTCGCTACGTGCGCCGCGCTGGTTTATACCTGGGTGAAAAACGGCAAACCCGACGTTTCGATGTGCCTAAACGCGTCTCTCGCCGGCTTGGTTGGAATTACGGCAGGTTGCGACGCGGTTGACGCGATCGGTTCGATCATTATCGGAATTGTCGCAGGTTTTCTCGTCGTCTTCATCGTCGAAAAGCTCGATCTGAGATTTCACATTGACGATCCGGTCGGCGCCGTTGGCGTTCATCTAGCGTGCGGCGTTTGGGGAACGTTTGCGGTTGGACTTTTTGCTAATCCCGACGCGCCGGCTGGAATTTCTGGTCTTTTTTACACCGGCGACCTCTCAGCGTTAAAGATTCAATGCCTCGGCATTGCTAGCGTTGCCGCCTACGCCCTCGTCGTCCTTTGTATTGCCTTCAAGCTGATTGATCTTACAGTCGGAATGCGCGTCAACGCTGAAGATGAGATTCTCGGTTTGGACAAGACTGAACACGGACTTCCGTCGGCGTATCCTGATTTTGCACCGGCAGTCAATCGGTTCTCCGATTTTGCGCCGATCGGCGGCGTTCAGGTAGTTCAAGGCGACGTTCCCGTTGCCGAGGCTATCCCTGTTAAACGTGAACCAATCTTTGCAACGACTACTAGTCAGGGAACGCGGAAACTCACGAAGGTCGAGATTATATGCAAAGAATCAAGGTTCGACGCGTTGAAAGAGGCTTTGTCGGCGCTCGGCGTTACCGGAATGACCGTCTCGCACGTTTTAGGCTGCGGCGTTCAACGCGGACGCCCGGAGTATTACCGCGGGGTACAAGTTGAAACGAATCTTTTACCAAAGGTTCAAGTTGACGTCGTTATTAGCAAGATACCTGTGAGCGATCTAATCGACACGGTTAAAAAGACATTGTACACCGGCAGAATCGGAGACGGCAAGATCTTCGTCTACGACGTTGAAAACGCGATCAAAGTGAGGACAGGCGAGGAAGGTTACGACGCGTTGCAAGACGAGGAAGCGTAATCAAACACGGAAAACTGTCCGCCAATGAAATAAGCCAGACGCGCGTGTCTGGCGCCCGCCCGCGACGATTTCCAGGGCTTGTCGTCTGCGGGCGGGTTTTATGCCATTACACAAAAGATTATCAAAGGATCATCGAGAAAGGAATGCAAAATGTGTTCTATTATGGGTTGCGATAGCGCGAGCGTTTCGCTTGCGGATTTTCAAAAAGGATTTTCTGAAACGGTTTCGAGGGGACCTGACGATTCTCGCATTGTAAAAGTCGGGAACGGATACTTCGGGTTTCATCGCCTTTCAATTATGGGCTTGACTCCGGAAGGTATGCAGCCTTTCCAGCTCGGTGATAATTGGCTCGTATGTAACGGAGAAATCTATGGATTCCAAAAGTTCAAGCGTGAACTGTCCAAAACGTATCGCTTTAAAAGCGGATCCGATTGCGAAATACTGCTCCCTCTATATCGAGAAAAAGGCGTCGAGATGTTTAAGGAACTTGACGCCGAGTTCGCCTTGATATTATACGACGCGGAAGCGCAGACCCTGATAGCGGCGCGCGATCCCGTCGGGATTCGACCGCTGTACTACGGGTATACGGAGTCGGGCGCCATCGTTTTTGCCAGCGAACCGAAAAACCTCGTTTCACTGTGTCAAAAAACGCTCCCTTTTCCGCCGGGGCATTACTATAAAGACGGTCGCTTCTTTTGCTATTGCGATATCGCTAAAGTCGAGACGTATTCGAGAGACGATCTTCCTACGACTTTTTCCAAGATCAAATCAAAGTTGATCGCAGGCGTCAAAAAACGTTTGGAATCCGATTCGAAAATCGGGTTTCTTCTTTCCGGCGGTCTCGACTCGTCCCTTGTCTGCGCGATAGCGCAAAAGGAATTGAGAACGCCGATAAAAACCTTTGGCATTGGCATGAGCGAAGACGCCATCGATTTAAAATACGCAAAAACGGTCGCCGACTATATTGGAAGCGTTCATACCGAGGTGTACATGACGAAAGAGGAAGTTCTCGACTCTCTCGATTTTGTCGTGAGAATGCTCGGCACGTTCGATATAACGACAATTCGCGCCAGCATGGGAATGTATCTTCTTTGCAAATGGATTCACGAAAACACCGATATTCGCGTTCTGCTCACGGGAGAAATTTCCGACGAGCTTTTTGGCTACAAGTACACGGACTTCGCACCTTCTGCCGAAGAGTTCCAACTCGAGTCCGAGAAACGTATTCGCGAGATTCATATGTACGACGTCTTGCGCGCCGACCGCTGTATTTCAGTGAACTCGCTCGAAGCGCGCGTACCGTTCGGCGATCTTGATTTCGTTAAATACGTCTTGTCAATTGATCCGCACAAGAAAATGAACGTCTACAACAAAGGAAAATACTTGTTGCGAAAGGCTTTTGAAGACGGCGAATACCTTCCTCCTGAGATTTTGTATCGGGAAAAAGCGGCGTTTTCCGACGCCGTCGGTCATTCCATGGTCGATTACTTGAAAGAGTTTGCCGAAAGTCGCTATTCCGACGCCGAATTTGATTCGAAACGCGGCAAGTTCGCGCATGCGACTCCATTCACGAAGGAATCGTTGTTGTATCGTGAGATCTTTGAGAAGTATTATCCTGAACAAAGTCAAATGATCGTCGACTTCTGGATGCCGAATAAGAGCTGGAAAGGTTGCGACGTCAACGATCCTTCCGCGCGCGTTCTTTCGAACTACGGAGCGAGCGGAATTTAAGGGGCTGAAACGGAGTCGCCGTTTTTCTCGCAAAGGCGAGGGAAATCGAATCGGTTTTTCTCGCCTTTGACTCGAATATGCGATTTTATAAGTTTAGGAAAAGAAGTCAAAATATGTTGTCATAAGTTTAATACTTGCAAGAATGCTACTTGTTTTTAAGCATCGACGCGTCTCAATGGTATAATAAATCTGTTGAAACGTCTGTTAAAAGATTACCTTTTCTTAAATTTTTTCATTCTTTTTCCTTGACGTTTTCGAAAGAGGCGCTAAAATGTTTCACCGATGAGCAAAGGCGTTCATTCGCGAAGCACGTAGAGTACTTCCGCGAGTGGGCGCTTTTTTTTTTGGCGTCAGCAGAAAGGGTGAGAGTCTATGCAAAGGGAAGGACAGGTTCGTATTCCTTCAGGATGCGCGATTTCAGCGATGATTTCGCTCAAGGGCGCGGCGACAACAGGCGAGGCCATTACCAAGAGTATGGTTCCCATGCGCGACAGATCCAACGGTCTCGGGGGCGGATTCGCAGGGTATGGGATTTATCCGGATTTTCAAGACTTCTACGCCTTTCATGTTTTTTTTGACGACGTCGCCGCGCAAAAAGAGTGCGAAAAGTACCTCAAAGAAGGCTACGAGATCGTCAAGTCGGAACCGATACCAATTCGCAAGATCCCTGAAATTACCGACGTACCGATAATATGGCGCTATTTTGTCGCGCCGTTGCAGTCTGTTCTTTCTCGTCTTCAGCTCGATGAAAAAGAATTTGTCGCGCGAACCGTCATAAAAATCAATTCGCAATTTCAAGGTTCGTACGTTTTTTCTAGCGGGAAAAACATGGGCGCCTTTAAGGCGGTCGGGTTTCCGGAAGACGTTGGACGGTTTTATCGATTGGAAGAATACGCAGGATACGCTTGGACGGCGCACGGACGTTACCCCACGAATACGCCTGGATGGTGGGGAGGCGCCCATCCGTTTGGAATCCTCGATTACACTGTTGTACATAACGGGGAGATTTCCTCTTACGACGCCAATCGACGGTTTATCGAGATGTTTGGATACAAATGTTCGCTTCAGACGGACACGGAAGTCATCGCGTATATTGCCGATTACCTCTTGCGTCGACAAAAGCTGACGCTCGAAGAGACTGCGGCCGTAATAGCCGCTCCCTTTTGGAGCGTTGTCGACAGTCTCCCGCAAAAAGAATCGGAGCAGCTTTCTTACCTTCGCAAGGTTTTTCCGAGTCTCCTTTTAACGGGGCCTTTTTCGATTGTTTTAGGATTTGACGGGGGACTTATGGCGCTCAACGATCGACTGAAGTTGCGCTCGATGGTTGTTGCGGAAAAGGACGACATGCGTTACGTCGCAAGCGAAGAAGCCGCGATACGAATCATGGCGCCAAACGCCGAAAAGGTCTATGCTCCGGCAGGGGGCGAACCGGTGATTTTCAAGGTTCAGAAAGGAGCGCTCTAATGTCCGTCCAGTACCTTTCCTCTGAGTTTGACGTTGTAAGAAATCTCGAACGGTGCGTGTCGTGTAATTTATGCGTTCGCGAATGCGCCAATGGAGTTCATCGAATTGACGAGCGCTCGCGAAAGCTTGTCGTCGACGAAAGCAAATGCGTCGACTGTCAGCGTTGCGTCGCGATGTGTCCGACGCGCGCGCTCAAAATCGTCAAGAATGAGAATTCGTTCAAAGAGAATGCCAATTGGTCCGCCGATTTGATCAGCGAGATCGTCAAACAATCGAATACCGGCGCGGTTTTGCTCTCGTCGATGGGGGCGCCTAAACCGACTCCGGTCTATTGGGATCGAATACTGATCAACGCGTCGCAGGTAACCAACCCCTCGATTGATCCACTGCGCGAACCAATGGAAACGCGCGTTTTTCTGGGCAAAAAGCCTGAGCAAATTCGTCGGGCTTCGGACGGCTCGTTGGACGTGTCGATGGAGCCGCAACTTGTCCTGGAGACGCCGGTCATGTTTTCGGCGATGAGCTACGGCTCGATCAGTTACAACGCGCATGAAAGTTTAGCGCGCGCGGCTCAGGAACTCGGGGTCTTCTATAATACCGGTGAAGGCGGTCTTCATGAGGACTTCTATCGATACGGCGCAAATACGATCGTGCAGGTCGCTTCCGGGCGCTTTGGCGTTCACGAGGATTATCTCAACGCAGGAGCGGCGATCGAGATCAAGATGGGGCAGGGAGCAAAGCCGGGAGTCGGCGGGCACTTACCGGGCGCCAAAATTGTAGGCGACGTGTCGAGAACGAGAATGATCCCAGAAGGAGTCGACGCCATTTCGCCGGCGCCGCATCACGACGTGTATTCGATCGAGGATCTCCGCCAATTGGTCTACTCTCTGAAAGAAGCGACCAGGCGCACTAAGCCGATCATCGTTAAAGTTGCAGCGGTACATAACATTGCCGCGATCGCTAGCGGAGTGGCGCGTAGCGGCGCGGATATTATCGCGATCGACGGTTTTCGAGGTGGAACAGGCGCGGCGCCGACGCGTATTCGCGACAACGTTGGAATTCCCGTCGAACTAGCGCTCGCTGCGGTAGACGAACGACTTCGTGCGGAAGGTATACGAAACAACGTTTCCCTCGTTGTCGGCGGGAGTATTCGTAACGCGGCCGACGTCGTTAAAGCGATTGCATTGGGCGCGGACGCATGTTATATCGCCACGGCTGCGTTGATCGCGTTGGGATGTCGACTATGTCGTTCATGTCAGACGGGTCGATGCAATTGGGGAATCGCCACTCAACGACCGGAACTTGTTCAAAGACTTGATCCTAACGTCGGCGCCAGAAGACTTGTAAATCTTCTGTCCGCGTGGCGCCATGAAATTAAAGAACTCATGGGCGGCATGGGAATTAACTCCATAGAAACGCTTCGAGGAAATCGGTTGATGTTGCGAGGTATCGGTATGACCGAAAAGGAATTGGACATTTTAGGAATTAAACACGCAGGCGAGTAACGAGCAGTTCTGTTCCTTGGTTTGATCGCAACGCAACAGGTGTGCATTCATCGACGTTCGGAGGCAAAAGTGAGAGTGATAGAAGCCAAAAATAAGAGTTTTGACGTTTTGAACGACGAGATTTATCAGTCGGGCGACGAACTGAAAATCGTCGAGTGTCTCGGACAACGTTTCATCGCGTCGGGATCTCGCGGCAAGCGAATTGTGATTTCCGGCGTTCCGGGCAACGCGCTCGGCGCTTACCTTGCCGGCTCGGAAATCATCGTAGAAGGGAACGCGCAAGACGCGGTCGGAGACACGATGAACGACGGCTTGATTGTGATTCATGGAAATGTTGGCGACGCGGTCGGATACGCGATGCGCGGTGGAATAATACTCGTTCAAGGAAACGCCGGCTATCGCGTCGGCATCCATATGAAGGAATACAAAGAGAAAAAGCCTGCGATCGTCATCGGCGGACGTGTCGGTAGCTTTTTAGGAGAATATCAGGCGGGTGGACTGATCGTAGCTCTTGGTCTGCATAAGGACGACAAGGAAACGTTAGGAGCGTTCCCATGCGCGGGTATGCACGGCGGAAAGCTTTTCGTTCGAGGCGGGCTCGGAACCGTTTCTTTTCCCGAGCAAACAACGGTAAAAATAGCAAATCCTGAAGACTTGGCTGAAATTCGTCCATTGATCGCAAAGTTCTGTGAAACGTTTGGATACGATTTTGCCAAGATTATTGACGAACCTTTTACTCTGGTCACGCCGAACGTCGCTAATCCTTATAAGCAAATGTACGTCGCGAACTGACGCTTTGTCTACGATCACGAGATGATTGATCGTTGGAAGATAGAAAGACGCAAATGAAATATACAATCAATGAAATTGAGCAGTACGTAGCCGAAGAAGACGTTAAATTCATTCGTCTCGCGTTTACGGACGTTTTTGGTCGCAAGAAGAATACGTCGATCATGTCGGACGAATTGCGAAATGCGTTCGAGTGCGGCGTTCCAATTAAATCTTCGGCAATTCGCGGGTTTGAAACGCGCGCAAACTCTGATCTTTTACTCCGTCCGGACACGTCGACGATCGCGGTCTTACCGTGGCGTCCGGAACGGGGAAGAGTTATTCGAATGTTTTGCTCGATCTCTTATCCCGACGGAACGTCTTTTGAGTCCGATTCGCGGTCGGTTTTAATTCGAGCGATTCAAGAAGCTGAATCTAAGGGCGTTTCCTTTGCTATTAGTTCCGAAATGGAATTCTATCTTTTCCGTCGCGACGAGAACGGCTTACCAACGCGGGAACCTTTCGACTCCGCAGGATATATGGACGTGTCACCTGACGACAAAGGTGAAAACATTCGCCGAGAAATATGTCTGAGTCTCGAGCAAATGGGAGTCAAACCGGTGAGTTCTCACCACGAGGTTGGACCGGGACAGAATGAAATAGATTTTTGTTCGCTAGATCCTCTCGCGGCGGCGGACGCGGCGGTAACGTTTCGCTTTGTCGTTAATACGATCGCTGCGGCGCACGGACTTTTCGCAGATTTTTCCCCTCTGCCAATGGCGAATCAACCTGGAAACGCGATGAGATTGAAATTTCGCATCCAACAGAATAACGGTAACAATAACGAGTATTGGCGTTACGCAATTGGCGGTCTTTTGAAGAATATTTGCGCAATGACGCTCTTTTTTAATCCGACGGCGAATTCGTATCAAAGATTGAGAGAAAGCAACGTGCCCAAAAAAGTCGCATGGTCTCGCGAGAGTTGCGAACAGATCGTTCGTCTCTCAAACGACGGCGCCGATCGAAAGACGGTAGAACTCGGAACTCCTGATTCTACCTGCAATCCGTATTTGGCGAACGCGTTGCTTATTTGGTCGGCTCTCGACGGGATCGACAACGAAGTACAACCGCCGCTTCCGATTGAGCCCGGCGCGAATCAAGAGTCTGAACGCATTGTCGAAGAGCGCGTGCCGTTGTCCCTTCGCGAAGCCGCCGAAGCAACTAAAAGCAGTTCCTTAATTAACGAAAAAATACCACAACAAATCGCGAACCACTACATTGCGCTTGCCGACGAAGAATAAACGCGTTTAGAAAAACAGAGAGGACGCGCTATGGAATCGCAAGGTTTCAGCACAACTCATGAGCGCCGATCTTCGCGCGGAGGAATCGACGGCGTATTAGGAGGAAGAAGGGCGAAACGTCGAGACGACGATTTTTATCTCGACCGTTCTTATTCGATTCTCATTGTGTCGGCGAGCGCCGCTTTTGCAAACTCGCTCGTCATGATCCTTCCTAAACCCAAGTATCGCCCGACGACTGTAACGACCGCTGCGGACGCTAAAAGGAAGTTCCTTGAAAGAAGCTATGACGTTATCGTTGTAAACGCGCCTTTGCCGGACGAATTTGGCGTAGAATTCGCTTTCGACGTCTGCGACGAGCACGGAGCGTGCGCAATGATCTTTGTGTATCAGGAAGTCTTTGCCGAAGTCAACGCGAAAGCGACTCCTCGAGGGGTGTGCGTTCTCTCGAAGCCAACGGCGGGACAGGTCGTTCTTCAACACCTTTCGTTTCTATGCGGCGTTCGAGAACGACTGCGTATGCTGGAGAAAAAGACGGCTACTGTTGAGGAAAAAATGAAAGAAATTCGCATAATCAATCATGCGAAGTTGCTTCTTGTCGAGCAATTGAAAATGACGGAAGGAGAAGCGCACCGTTATATTGAAAAGCAAGCGATGGATCGTTGCGTAACCAAAAAGGAAATAGCGGAAACCATTATAGCCATGCGTCGAGATTAAGCGCTCGACCCGGAACGACACGCCATACAGCAAGCGAAAAATGAAGCCCTGCTTGCCGACGCGCCTCACCATGCGACGGAGAAAATCATGAGAAAAAAAGATCGAAAGTTGGTGCTGGAAGACGGTAAAGAATTTTACGGTTACGGTTTTGGCGCAAGCGTTGAACGTGTTTGCGAAGTCGTTTTTAACACCTCTCCTGTCGGATATCAGGAGATTGCGTCGGATCCGTCGTATACGGATCAATTCGTCACGATGACATATCCGCTCATCGGTAATTATGGAATTACCGACGACGATTTCGAGAGCGTCAATCCAAGTATCGGCGGAATGATCGTGGGGGACTATAACGATTCTCCTTCAAACTTCCGCGCCGTTAAAACGTTGAGCGAGCTTCTTGAGGATTGCAACGCGCCTGGGATCACGGGGGTCGACACAAGGCGACTAACGAGAAGCATTCGCGATTACGGATCAAGACGAGCAATTATGACGGGCGTCGACACGCCGCTCGACGTCGCCCTGGCGCGCATTCAGTCGACGCCGATCCCTAACGACGCCGTGTCGCGAGTCTCTTGCAAAAAAAAGCGTTATTCTCGCACTGCGGATCCTATCTTTAACGTCGTTGCGATCGATTGTGGAATGAAACTTAATCTCGTTCGTTCACTAAAGAGATTTTCGTGTAACGTCGTGATCGTTCCTTATAACACGCCAGCCGAAGAGATTCTCTTTATGAGACCCGACGGCGTATTCGTTTCGAACGGACCTGGCGATCCGACGGACGTGCCGGAAGTCGTGGACACAGTCAAGCGTTTACGAGGTTCCGTTCCTGTCTTCGGAGTTTGTTTAGGGCACCAAATCATATCTCTTGCATACGGCGCCAAGACGTATAAGTTGAAATTCGGACATCGCGGCGGCAATCATCCGGTTAAAAATCTCTTGACGAATAGGATCGAAATAACGTCGCAAAACCACAGTTACGCAGTCGACGCAGAAAGCTTGGAATGCACGAATTTAAAGATTACGCATATCAACCTTCTCGACAACACGGTCGAAGGCGTTGAATGTTCCGACGATCGCGTTTTTAGCGTTCAGTATCACCCAGAAAGCGCGCCGGGACCGCAAGACAGTTTGTATCTTTTCAGCCGTTTCACACATTACATGGCCGAGAGTAAAGAAAATGCCTAAGCGAACAGATATCAAAAAGACGTTGGTTATCGGATCCGGTCCCATTGTCGTCGGTCAAGCGGCAGAATTTGATTACGCAGGCACGCAGGCTTGCTTGGCGCTCAAAGAAGAAGGTTTCGAGGTCGTTTTAGTTAACTCTAACCCTGCGACGATCATGACGGACACGACTGTCGCGGATAAGGTCTACATGGAGCCGCTAACGCTGGAATACCTCGCGCGAATTTGTCGGTTTGAAAGACCCGACGCCATTGTGCCGGGAATCGGCGGACAGACTGGATTAAATCTCGCCGTACAATTGGCTAAGAAAGGCGTCTTGGAAGAGTGCGGTATCGAACTTCTCGGAACCGACGCCAAAAGCATTGAACGCGCGGAAGACCGAGAGTTGTTTAAGGAGCTATGCTTAGAGATTGGGGAACCCACGATTCCTTCTCGAATCACATACTCGATCGAAGAAGCGCTCGACGCGGCAAACGAAATCGGGTATCCGGTCGTTGTCAGACCTGCGTTTACACTCGGCGGGACTGGCGGAGGTTTCGCTTATTCGCCGGAGGAACTCCGAGAGAGAATGAAGACCGCGTTGGCAAATTCACCGGTCGGTCAAGCTCTCGTTGAAAAGAGCGTGAAGGGCTATAAAGAGATCGAATACGAGGTAATGCGCGACGCCAACGATACGGCGCTCGTCGTTTGCAATATGGAGAATCTCGATCCTGTAGGTATTCACACAGGCGATTCAATTGTGGTGGCGCCAAGTCAGACGTTGAGCAATAAAGAATACCATATGCTACGAGATTCCGCGTTAAAAATAATCCGCGCCTTAAAAGTAAAAGGGGGATGCAACGTTCAATTTGCTTTGGATCCTCACTCTTTTAAATATTATGTGATCGAGGTAAACCCGAGAGTTTCTCGGTCTTCAGCGCTGGCTTCGAAAGCCTCGGGATACCCAATAGCGCGCGTCTCCGCTAAAATCGCCGTCGGTTTAAACCTTGACGAAATCCAACTTGCGAATACGCCGGCATGTTTTGAGCCTGCGCTCGACTACGTCGTTACCAAAGCGCCGCGATTCCCATTTGACAAATTCCCAGACGCCTCAAACGTTCTTTCAACCCAAATGAAGGCGACCGGGGAAACGATGAGCGTTGGCCGCACTTTTGAGGAAAGTTTACTAAAGGCGATTCGTTCGCTTGAAGACGGTAAAAACCACATCCATCTCGAAAAGTTTGATTCGCAAAACATGACGCTCGACGATCTTCTCGATTATGTGAAAGAGGGAACGGACGACCGAATTTACGCGATTTCTCAACTTTTATGGCTTGGCGTCGACGCGTCGCGTATTAGCGATATTACGCAAATCGACATGTTCTTTATCGACAAAATCAAGAAGATCGTCGATTTTGAAAAGGAGCTTCAAGATAATAAAAATTCCCTCGAACATTTGCGCGAAGCCAAAAGAATGGGGTTTTCAGACTCGTATGTCGCCGAGTTGTGGGAAACGACGGAAGATGATATTTATCTTCTGCGAAAAGAGAATCAAATTTTCCCCGCGTATAAAATGATCGACACGTGCTCAAGTGAATTTGAAAGTTACGTGCCGTACTTCTATTCGACTTACGCGGAAGAAAACGAGTCTTCTCCATCGAATAACAAAAAGATTGTTGTGCTTGGCTCCGGTCCGATTCGCATTGGGCAAGGCGTCGAATTTGACTACTCGACCGTCCATGCCGTTCACGCGATTCGAGCGTTAGGTTACGAAGCTATCGTGATCAATAATAATCCGGAAACCGTGTCGACCGATTATTCCGTAGCGGATAAGCTTTACTTTGAGCCGCTGACCGTCGAAGACGTCATGAACGTTATTGAGTTGGAGCGTCCAGAAGGGGTGATTGCGACTCTTGGCGGGCAAACGGCGGTGAATCTTGCCGCGCCGCTATCCGCTCGCGGCGTCAAGATTATCGGAACAGACTGTGAAGCGATCAATCGCGCGGAAAATCGCGACGCGTTTGACAACGTTATTCATTCCCTGAATATTCCCAATCCGAAAGGGGTCGCCGTATTCGACGTTGAATCGGGCGTTCGTTCGGCCGAAGACCTTGGCTTTCCCGTCCTTGTTCGTCCAAGTTTTGTGCTCGGGGGACGTGCAATGGAAATCGTCGCCGACGAAAGCGCGTTGCGCAGGTACCTCAAAAACGCGGCGGAAGTCAATAAAGACAAGCCCGTTTTAATTGATAAATATATTATGGGAAAAGAGGTTGAAGTCGACGCGATCTGCGACGGAACGGACGTTCTTATTCCCGGAATCATGGAATTGGTCGAAAGAACCGGCGTTCACTCCGGCGACAGCACAAGCGTTTACCCGCCGTTTTCCATTTCTGAAATCGTTAAGGATATAATCGCGGACTATACGCGAAAGCTCGGACTCGGTCTCGGAATTGTCGGACTTTTCAATATTCAATTCATCGTCGATAAAAACGATCATGTTTATGTGATCGAAGTCAATCCTCGCGCTTCGCGCAGCGTTCCGTTCCTATCGAAATCGGTAGGGCAAAACCTTGTTCAAATCGCAACGAAGGCTATGCTTGGGCACAATTTAAAGGAACAGGGCGTCTTCTCCTTTGAAGCGAAGCCAAAGACACGTTGGCACGTCAAAGCGCCGGCTTTTTCTTTTGCCAAATTGTCGGGTATGGACGCGTACTTGTCCCCTGAAATGAAATCAACCGGCGAAGCGATCGGATACGATTCCAGACTCAACCGCGCCTTATACAAAGCGTTGCAGGCGTCCGGAATCAAAATGAAAGATTATGGTTCCGTTATCGTAACCATTGCGGACGAAGACAAAGAAGAAGCCTTCCCATTGGTCGAAAGATTTTATCGATTAGGATTCAATATCCAAGCGACGCGCGGGACGGCGGCGTTTTTAAAAGAACGCGGTATTCGAACAAAGGTTCTCGCCAAGATCAGCGAAGGAAGCGACGAAATTCTGAATTTCATTCGAGCGGGATACGTGAGCTACATTATTAATACGCGACCGATCATATCGTGCGGCCGGGACGACGACGGAATTGCCATACGAAGTTGTGCGGTTCAAAATGGGGTTACCATGTTTACGTCCCTCGACACTGCGAGAATCGTGTTGGACGTTCTAGAAGAAATCATTCCAAAAATCTCCACAATCTAACCACCAGTCGCTAAAGAAAGACGATTAAAATGCGAAATTATGAAAAGGAGTTTAGCGAACGCGTTCGCTTTATACGTGAAACAGTCGCTCAAGCAGACTCCGACGGCGTTGTCTTTGGGAACAGTGGCGGTAAAGACTCCGCGTTAGTCGGGATTCTTGCCAAGGCGGCATGCAAGAAGACGATCGGCGTTATCATGCCGTGTACTTCCCGACGTAATTACGAAGAAGACGCCAGCGACGCCGCTCAACTTGCTCAACAATACGAAATCGAAACGCGAACGATCGATTTGTCGCCTGTAAAAAACGCTGAACTGGAAGCTCTTCAAAAAAACGTTCAACTCAGCGCCGCCGCCGTCGCCAATATTGCTCCGCGTCTGAGAATGACGACCTTGTACGCAATCGCCGCTTCCGAGAATTGTCTTGTCGCGGGAACCGGCAATCGGAGCGAAGCCTACGTCGGATATTTTACGAAGTGGGGCGACGGCGCATACGATTTCAATCCGATCTCTGATCTGACGGTAACCGAAGTTTACGAGTTCCTTCGCTTTCTAGACGCTCCGAAACGCATTCTTGACAAGGCGCCTTCCGCTGCATTATTCGACGGGCAGACTGACGAGAAGGAGATGGGGGTTAGTTACGCGACGCTTGATTCGTTCATTCTGGGCGGGAACGTTGATCTCGATGCGCAAAGACAAATCGAGCGAATGCACAAGAGAAGCCTCCATAAACTTGAGAGTCCGAAAAGATTTGCGTAGCTTCCAACATTTTTCAACGTCTTGACGACGGTATAACCAAGGCGTTCGAAGTTCCGAAAGCGCGCGCCACACGAAGGCGAACTCCCGGAGTGATTGCAATTCGGGGATTCGCCTTTTGTCTCTTCGCAAAGTACGTCGAAGTTGCTTTTGTAAGATGATCGTCGTCGATACCCCTTAACTGTAAAGATTGACTTTTATCTTCGCCTCCCTTACAATTCTATGGTGGACAGAATACGGCGTTTTCGCCTGGTATAAAGAGTATTGTAGTTATGTGCGTCTTATATTTTAAAAGTATTGCCCGAATTATATTCGTCGCCTCTTTTTGTTGCGCGCTGTTTTACGGAACTGGCGTCCGCGCGGAAATCAAACGTTTAACCGTCGACGCGCGTCCAACCCCCACCGTTGGCGTCGATTCGAAAAATCCCATATTTGCCTGGATTCTCGAAACTCCGGGCTTCTTCGACGCTAAACAAATCTCATACAGAATTACGGTCGCTCCGTCGATCGACGCGTTGCAAAACCCACAACAGATCGTTTGGGATAGCGGAATTGTCGAGTCCCCTGTATCTCACGGCGTTCAATATCAAGGCGCCAAACTTGAACCTTCACGACGCTATTACTGGCAGGTTACCGCAGTGTGGCGCGGAATGAGCGCTCGCGGCGAATCTGTCGAAAAGGAAGAAGTGGGAACCGGAGAGTTTGTAACCGGTCTCACCGAAGGTTGGGAAAATGCCGATTGGATTACCGCTGATCGCGACGATTCGAAGCCTTTGCCGATTCTTTTTCGTGATTTTGAATTACAGAAAAAAAACGTGGACGTCGAGGACGCCTTTCTCCATATTTGTGGGCTAGGGCAGCAACTCGTCTTTTTGAATTCGCGCCCTCTTGGAAATCGCACGTCAATCGATCCCGGGTGGACCAACTACCGAAAAACCTGCCTCTACGTTACCTTTGACGTTAAAAAGGAACTTTTAGAACGCGAAGGAACGCGCCGACTTGCCGTCATGCTCGGGAACGGTATGTACAACGTTCCCGGAGGACGCTACGTTAAGTTTACCGGTTCCTTCGGACTTCCTAAAGTTATTGCTCAATTAGTCGTTCGATATAAAGACGGGTCGACTCAGACCGTCTCCACCGACGAGTCCTGGCTCTCCCTCAGCTCGCCTGTTACATTTTCATGCGTCTACGGCGGCGACGACGTCGATTTTGCTAAAGGCGTGATTACTCGCGATCGCGTCCTAGCGCCTAACGAGCCTCAGCCTGTCGTTAAAACGACCTCTCCCGGAGGCAAACTTCGAGCGCAAATCCAGCCGCCTGTCGTCGTTATTGAAACGCTGAAACCGATCGAAGTGAAAACGCTCGAAAACGGCGTCGTTGAAGCGAATTTCGGCTATAATTTCGCCGGACGCCCTGTCTTTCGTTGCGCGCCGCCTGCGGAATCGGGAAAAGTTACCGTTAGCCTCGCCGAAATGGAAGGCAAACCTTGGAACGGGCACTACGACAGCTATGCTTTTAACAAAGATTCTGTTTTAAACCTGAACGACGCCGTTGAGATTATGAAGTCGCCGGAAATTGCTACTTCGAATGAAAATCTTGCGCCAACTCCTTTGGAAAGAATTGGATCCGTTTTCGGCTATTGGGGATTCCAGTACGTTTACTTTGACGGCGCCGTTTATCAACCGGACGCGGAGAAGCAAGACAAAACGCCCGCCGATAAGGCGCGAATCGTCGAGATTGAGGCGGAAAGAATCGGCGCCGACTTGGAACGCGTAGGTTCTTTTGAGTCCGACGGCAAATATCTGAACGACATTGATCTCATGATCGATCGTTCCGTTCGCAGTAATATCGTTAGTCTTATGACGGACTGTCCTCATCGAGAAAAGTTAGGGTGGCTCGAAGAGACGCACCTTATGGGACCGTCAATCCTATATCGATATGATCTGCACAGTCTGTTCCGAAAAATTTGCCGCGATATCTCTGAAGCGCAACTTGACGACGGTATGGTTCCTGATATTGCGCCTGAATACACGCGATTTGTTCAAGGCTTCTTCTGGTCGGCGGAATGGAGCGCCGCGACCGTTCAATTACCATACCTCTTATACAAGTGGTACGGCGACGTCGAGATTATTGCTCAACAATACGAAACGATGGATCGTTACGTGCGATATATGGCGCAGATCCGCGACGCCAATGGGTTGGTCAAAGCCGGACTCGGAGATTGGTACGATTGGTCGCCGGAAAAACGACACGCAGGCTATTCCCAGCATACGCCTGGCGAATTAACGGCGACAGCGTTTTTGTGCGATAACGCGCGGATTATGGCTTTCTTCGCCGAATTCCTCGGGAAAAAGGAAGACGCGGAGTTTTATCGAAATCTCCGCGACGAATCGATTCGAAACTTCCAAAAAGCGTATTACAACCCCGAAACAGGCGTCGTTTCAACAGGTTCTCAGGCTGCGTACGCTTTTGCGTTGTATTTCGGACTCGTTCCCGAAGCGGGTCGCGCAAAAGCCCTGCAAAATATGATCGACAACATTGAGAGTTGGAACTACCGTCCTTCGTGCGGCGAAGTGGCATGGCCTTTTGTTATTAAAACGCTTTCCGAATTTGGGCGCAACGACGTATTATGGAAAATGTTGCAACGAGAGGACGCGCCTGGATACGTCCATATGCTCACGAAATGGGGAATGAAAACGCTCTCAGAAACGTGGGACGGTCCTGGTAGTTCAATGAACCATTTTATGTTCGGCGCGATCCAAGAATGGTTTTCGTCCGACATAGTCGGAATCAAGCAACTTGACGACTCTGTTGCGTTCAATAAACCTCTTTTGAGACCGAATCCTATCTTGAACGAAATTTCATCCGCAAAAGGGGATTATCTGTCGCCTTATGGTAAGATCGTTTCGGAATGGCGAGTTTCCTCGGCAAAAGAATTTATTTGGAACGTTACAGTTCCTACGGGAGTCGTCGCAACGCTCGAAGTCCCCGTGATCGACGAAGCCGCTCAGATTTCCGTCCAGCGCTTAATCGGCGATCAGGAATTTGCCGACGTCGAGGTCGAAAGTTCCTTCAAGAAGTCGATCGGCGACAACTTCTCAAAGAAGACGATAAATCTCGGATCAGGCCGTTACGTCATTCAATCGTTATTGGAACGATAGTCGGATTTCTTCGCGTCGCCAATCTTTGGAAGACGACAAACGTCAAAAAGCTGACGACGCTTGAATCTGCGTTTGCCCTGCATAGGCGTCCAACGCTCTGCGCTTGCGGTCAGAGCCGACGGTAAAAGTTGAAGAGCAATTTTGGCGCGCAACGAACGCAGCGACGGCGTCGAATCAGGCAAGTACAAGCCAAACCTTTCTTGGAACATACTTGCTCCGAGACGTTATGAAGATTGCAAGATAATTTGATTAGCGAAGTTGTCGGAACCAATGTTTTCGGCAACTTTTTTATTGCGTCAAGGATCGTGAAAAAACATTAGGGAACGTTTCACTCTTTCGATCGCAACCGTTTTGTTCCCGTTTTAAAAAACGCGATCTTTCAACCTTGCGTATTTTGACAAGAAAAGAATAGGGGGCGTTTCTCATTGAAAATTGAAAAACGACCCCTAATGCAACAACGTTACTAGAAGCGCTGTTTCAAAGCGCAAGAGCGCCGAATCGGTTTAGACAATCGACGCGACTACGTCCTTAGCGTCAACCCGCCTCGTTCACATCTTTTCTTTGGGTGAAATTACCAACCCATCTTCTTGAGGTTTTCGAGGCATTCGCGAGCGGAATCGCAGGAGGAAACTTTCCACTGTTCTTGTTCAACAATGAAGTATTCCGTACCGCCGACTTCGTGAGCGGTTTCGAAGACGGATTGCCAATCGACACGGTCGTCGGAATCGCCAACGACGCAACCTTTGACGTCGACGTTATTGGATTTGATATGGAGAGCCTTGCAACGACCGGGAAGGAGTTGCATCGTTTGGGAAGGCGTGAAGAGAGCGCCGTGCGAGTGCGCATGATCGCACCAACCGATATCAATTTGGGAGATAACGCGCGGATCGCAGAAGTTAAAGAACGTGACCCAAGCGGAAGCGTTGACGTCTTTGATGTTTTGATAGTCGCCGGAGTGCCCGTGGAAACCGACGCAGCAACCGTACTCGGCGGCCTTTTCAGCAATTTCGCTGAACTCTTCAGCGGCGCGCTTATTAGAATCGATACTCGCCCGAATACGTCCTTCGAGTCCGCCGGGAACGATGAGATACTTGAAACCGACTTCGTTGGCGAATTCAGCGGTCGCTTTCAGATTGTCGCCCTGAATAGAATCCAAACCGGTGTGAGTGCTGGAAGCTTTGAGTCCGACGTCGTCGAGAAGTTTGCGAAGTTCCTTGGCGCTGTAGCCGTGATATCCGGCAAATTCGACAAATTCAAAACCGGTTTCCGCAACCCATTTCAGGTACTTCGGGAACGTTTCATGATTAATGATGTCGCGAAGCGAGTAAAGTTCGAGCCCGATCGGAATATGTTTTTCGTACTTCTTGTATTCAGCAAGCGCGGACGCAAACGGCGTAGCGGCGACAGCGGCGCAAAGACCGGTTTGTAAGAAAGCTCGGCGATCCATAATGATACCTCTCTAATTCGGGTAACGCTTTTTATTTTGTTGACGAATCTGCATGCAGCCGAATTCTGCACGCGATCTTTCACTCCCTGTCCGATTATAACAGAGACATTTGATCCGTGCAAATGAAAAATATTTTCTTTTGCAAGTTTTCAGTTCGTGAGACGTGGCTATTTGTCTCGTCGATCACTGCCAGACCCTTTCTCGACGCTTTCGTCAATAGTCCCACACGTTGCCGTCTTGAGAGATCGGCCAATTTGAAGCGGAGGCGTTCGCATTCGTTTCGTCGCGCGACTTCATCGAACGGGCGCCCAATATTCTCAATGTTTAATATCATCAGAACACTTACTTATTCTTCGGTATAATCCTCACGTCTCGGTTCTGCGTTTTTAATGCGCTCCATGAAGTCTTTTTCCGCCGCTTCAAACTCCTCGAAAAGCCGTTTGAACTCCTCGGAAGATAGCCCTTTGAGTTTCTTTGCAAACTCGTCGAGAGCGTCGAGTCTGACTCCCATGAAATCAGGTTCAATCCAGACGTGAGCCGGACCAACCAAGTGATAATCCCTTGAAATTTCCGCAAGGCGTTCCGCCTCAGCTCTCTGTGGGAAACTGATGAGAGAATCAGGCTCAACCGTATACGTCGAAATTGGAGTAAAGAGATCTTTATCGTCGAGCGAAGCGCTTTTAAAGAGTTCAAAGCGATCGGCGCCGAGCCAAGAGAGCTTAAAGTCGTCGGGCTGTTTAGAGAAATATTGGCGGAAGGTCGTCGGACCGGAGAATTGCTGAACGGACGACAATTCAACTTGCGCTTCGCGGCTATAATTTTGTTTCGAAGTCGGCGAGAGATCGTTTCGAAGTCGGTTCCAGCCTTTTGCGCGCGACTCGGCGTTGTAGGCGTCCTCCTCAAACTTATCATTATTGGCGTTCGCAAAAAGCCTCGCCTCGTCGTCTTCGAACCGCGCCTCTTCCGACTCTTCGCGTTCTATCCAGGGAATGAGCGTGCAACAACAGTTCGGGTGAAGAGGAGGGCGCGGCGCCGTCTTCATTTCTTCCTTGCGCCAAATCTGCCCGTTATAGGCGGCGCAAGAGCGTTGCTTCATTCCGTCGAGCATTCCGATAAACTTCACGGAGTCGATAAAGTCCGTGTTCTGGCATATGGTCTCGATTCGCGCATTATTGGAGACGCCGTTGACCAACTTGTGCGCCAAACGCAAGGCGCTCGAAATGATACCAGCGAAGAAGACGCCGTCGACAAAATCGACTTCCGTAGCTTCAAACGCCGCTTCATCAATTTCCGAAGGATTAGTCGACAATACCCATGAGCGCCGAACGAGCGCGCTGAGTTTTTTCAGTCCCTCTCTTCCAACGACAAAACCATTCTCTAATCGTCGCGCCGTCGATTTCTTGTTCCTCGACAACCGCCTTCCGTTGTTTCCGAGTCAGCGCGTTTATAATCCGTCCCTCGGGAAGCTCACGTTGCAGTTCGGCGAGAATTATGGAAATTTCCAGAGCTGTTTCCTTTGTCGCGTTTTCAACGACCGTCACACACGTTGAGACGATCAGTTCCTGCGCAGCGTCGTATAGTGGCGCTAGCGTTTCTTCCAACTTCTGAACAAGATTGTTTATGCGGTCGTTTGCCGTTTTCTGATCGCGGACGAACCTAGGCGCGCGCTTCAAAACGGAGAAAAAGTCCTCTTCCGTTGCGCGCATGATCTCCCTCAATTTTGCGCCTAGACCGTTTGAAACGCCCTGTAAGCGCGTTTGATAATCGTAAAGTACGTCGTAGAGTGTTTCGTCTTTCATATGGGAACCTTAAAACCTCATCGCAGGACGACGACTAAGAATCATTTTCGACACGCTTGTTAAGGGACGCGACCGTCGTGCATTATAGAAAACGCAATCATAATGATCAAGAAGAAACGCGTTTTTTGATAAAAGCGCCTCGAACTGGGAACAGAGGATTAGTTGTTTTTGCAAATCACAACGCTATATGTAGTAATTATTCCCCGTTCTGAACTTGAGTCTACTCATTCTCTCCCTCTCGTGAATAACGAGGCGTACGCCGCGCCAAATTTATTGTTATACTTAACGAGTCGTCTTAGTTGTGAAGTATAGACCGAGAGGTTGTGGCGACGATTATCGATCAACTAAAAACGAGGTGAACACGTAATGAAATTAAGCGTGGCGTTAAAGGCATTTTGGGGCGTTATTACAGATTCTTCGTTCGGTAACCAAGTCGTGAAGATCATGCAAGATTCCCCTCAAACACCCCATAGGCCGGTAGAAAAATCCGACGAATCGGAACCTACTCAACATACTGAAAGTCGTGTCTCAGATCGTTCTCCTGCGATCGAATTACTCGCCGCGTTGCAACGCGACGCACGATTCGTGGATTTTATCAAAGAAGATTTGACGGCGTACGGCGACGCTGAAATCGGCGCCGTCGCAAGAAACGTTCATGACGCATGCGCCGCTACACTTGAACGTCTCTTTGAAATTCGGCACGTCTCCGAGGTTGCGGAAGGCGACAAGATCACGCTACCAGCCGAGACCGTTCGAAACGAAGCGCGCTATCGCGTTTCTCAGGTCGTTCGGGACGAGAAAGTTGTAGGAACTGTCGTTCACGCCGGATGGATCGCTAAGAAAGAGTCCGTTCCTCAATGGCGCGGAGCTCCGGAAGACGCTCTGGTTTTGGCGCCTGTCGAGATTGACGTTTGAAATGGGGGCGTTTTGTGAGACCCTTTACCGGAAATAGCGGTCGCATTCGAGGGGGACTTGGATAAAACGTAGAAATCGATACAATTCAAATTGAGCGTTTTGCGACCTCGCGGTCGGCTGTTACGCCTGCGGTTGCGGCGCGATTCCGTTATACTGAGTATACAGAGAGTATCAATTCAGGTTTTGCCACCATGACACATCAAGAGCAGTTGGTCAACAACCTTCCTAAGCAGTACGATCACTTATCCGCTCAAGAACGATACACAAAGTTCTGGGAAGAAAACGGCTTTTTCAATAGCGACGTCAATCCAAACAAAAAGCCGTACGCTGTTGTTATTCCTCCCCCGAACGTTACCGGCGCGTTGCACCTGGGGCATGCTCTGAACGATTCGTTGCAGGATTCTCTCGTTCGCATGAAGCGTATGCAAGGCTACGAAGCGCTTTGGATTCCCGGCGTCGACCACGCTGGTATCGCAACGCAAGCGATCGTTGAGAAACGACTCCTTGAACAAGAAGGCAAAACTCGATGGGATCTCGGACGCGAGGCCCTTGTCCAGCGTATTTGGGATTGGAAAGATCAGTACCAAGCGCGCATTCTCAGTCAGTTGAAAGCGATGGGGTGCAGTTGCGACTGGCGGCGCCTCCGTTTCACCCTTGACAGCGTCTGCGCCAAGGCCGTTCGCGCTTTCTTCTTCAAACTCTTCAGCGACGGTCTGATCTATCGAGGAAAACGTCTGGTAAACTGGGACGTCAAGCTCCAAACCGCCGTTAGCGACGACGAAGTCTTCCACGAAACAACCGCCGGACACTTTTGGTACATCAAGTACCCCGTCGTTAATCCAAAGGAAGGCGAACCGCAGTTTGTAACTGTGGCGACGACGCGTCCAGAAACAATGCTCGGCGACGTCGCGGTGGCGGTTCACCCGGATCCCAAAGGCGCGTTCGAAAAGGTCGAAGCGGAGCTTCGCGAGAAAATCGCCAAGAGTTCGGAACGCGAACGTGAAGAAGCGCAACAAGAACTTGACGCTTTGCAAGAACGTCGCAAGACGCTCATGGCTTCCCTCGTTCAACTTTCCGAGATGGCTCGCGACGGTCGCATGTTGATTCTTCCGTTACAAAATCGCGAGATTCCGTTGGTGGCCGACGAATGGGCGAAACCCGATAAAGGAACCGGTTGCGTAAAGATTACCCCCGCGCACGATCCGAACGACTACGAAGTTGGTAAGCGTCGCAACCTGCCGATGATTAATCTTCTGAATCCGGACGGAACGTACAACGAAAACGCAGGCAAATACCAAGGACTCCTGATTAAAAAGGTTCGCGAAGCCGTATTAGCCGACCTCGAAGAGCAGGGGTATCTGGTTAAAGTCGAAGATCGTCAGATTGAAATTGCGACCTCCGATCGTTCGAAGACGCCGATCGAACCATATTTGAACGATCAATGGTTCGTCAAAATGGAAATGCTTGCGCAAACGGCGATGGACGCTGTGACGAACGGCGAAGTCGAGATCAAGCCTGCGCGCTATGCCAAGGGATACCTCGACTGGCTTTCCGAAAAACGCGACTGGCCCATTGGACGTCAACTTTGGTGGGGGCACCAGATCCCGATTTGGTATTGTCCCGACGTTTCTGAGGACACGTTGAAAAACGCGTTTAACGGACGCGACGACGTTGTTTGGACAAGGAACGAAAGCGACAACGGGTGGCTTATTTGCTCAAAGGAAGAGAACCTTGAAGCCGACGCCGTTCCTGGCGTGCAGATTAAGCGCGAAGAAGACGTTTTGGACACATGGTTCAGCTCCGCGCTTTGGCCGCATTCGACTCTCGGATGGCCCGAAGATTCTGCGGACTTCCAGTATTACTATCCGACAAGCGCGCTTGTTACCTCACGCGATATCATCAGCCTTTGGGTCGCAAGAATGGTCCTCGCCGGATATTTTAACACCGGTAAAAAGCCTTTCCAACAGGTCTTCATTCATCCGAAAATTCTCGACAAGTACGGCGAGGGGATGTCGAAGTCAAAAGGGAACGGCGTCGACCCGGTGGCCGTTATGGAAAAGTTTGGCGCCGACGCATTGCGTTTTGCGCTCCTTTACCTGACCACGGAAAGTCAAGACGTTCGCTTGGCCCTCGATTTTGAATGTCCGCATTGCGGCGCCGTCATCGAGCAAACGAAAAAGAATCGAATCCAGCACGTTATTGAATGCCCGAAATGCAAAAAAGGCTTCTCAACGCAATGGGCCGACAAGCCCGAAGAAAAGGCGTTGCCTCTCGGTCCGGTTGTCGGCGATCGATTTGAGATTGCGCGCAACTTCTGCAATAAGCTCTGGAACGCCGCGCGGTTCGTTATGATTAACCTTGAGAACTTCGAACCGGCCCCGCTTGATAAAGACGCCTTGCTGTTAGAGGATCGTTGGATTCTGAGTCGTCTTTCCAGCGTTGCGAAGCGCGTTACAGAGTGTTTGGAGACGTATAAGTTTTCCGAAGCCGCGCGCGCGTTATACGATTTCGCATGGGATGAATTCTGTAGCTTTTACGTCGAGATTACAAAGTCGCGACTCTTTGCTCCGGAAACGCGATCATTGGCGCAAAACGTACTTCTCGGCGTTCTGGACGAGTTGGTTCGTCTCTTGCACCCGATGGTTCCGTTTGTGACCGAGGAGATCTGGCAGAAACTCGCCGACTTTGCTCCTGTCCGCGGATTCGAACCAACGCAGGCAACAAAGAGCGTCTCTGTTGCCTCTTGGCCGAATGTCGACGAATCGTTGATTAATAGCGAGATTGAGGAGCAATTTGCATATTTCCAAGAAGCCTTGCGATGCGTGCGAGACGCTCGCGCAAGACAGAACGTTCCGCCGAAAACGATCGTCAACTTCTCGATCAAGTGCGATGAAGAAATCGCAAAGCTGATCTCACCGATGAAGGACTATTTTGAGTCGATGACCGGCGCAAAGCTCGTAGAAATCGGTGAATCTGTAACGCCTCCGGCGTTATCCTCGAACGCCGTAACGGCAAAAATGGAAATCTATGTCGACGTGGCGGATTTAATCGACGTCGAATCTGAGATCAAAAAGGTTGAAAAGGATCTCGCAAAACTAGAAGGTTTCATTAAGTCGAAGGAAAGCAAACTATCCGGAAGCTTTGTCACCAAAGCTCCTGCGCACGTCGTTGAAAAGGAGAAAGCCTCGCTTGAGGAACTCCGCGTTCAACGTGACGCCAGTAGCAAAATGCTTGAACGACTTCATGACGTTTTGAAATCTCGTTCCTAATCGTCTACCGCGTTATGTAGATAGCGTGTCTGGCGTTTAGTACGCGCACGTGTTTGAAAGTTACGCTCTGAATGGAGCGACAACCCACATAATCGTTAAAGAAATTTACCAATGAGTGAAAACAACAACGCCGCGAAAACGCGTCCCAATTTTAATAAGGGCGACGGTCTTGTTCCGTGTATTGCCCAGGATTACAAAACCGGCCAAGTTCTCATGCTCGCTTACATGAATGAAGAGAGCTACAACGAAACTTTGAGGCTCGGGTACGCCGTTTATTACAGCCGTAGTCGCCAAAAGCTATGGCGCAAGGGCGAAGAAAGCGGCAACGTCCAAAAAATCCACGAAATCTATATCGACTGCGATCTCGATACGTTGCTCATTAAAGTCGATCAGGTAGGCGGTTCCGCGTGTCACGAGGGATACCCGAGTTGCTTTTTCCGTAAGCTTGAAGGCGACGATTACGTTGTCGTCGGAGAAAGAGTCTTTGACCCGAACGACGTCTATAAAAAGAAGTAATCGTTGAGCGCTTGACTATTGCCTACGCGTGCCGATACGACTTAACTAGTTCACAAGAAGAAGTTGATAAAATGGCTGATAATATTTTAAAGTTGGGGGTTCCCGCCGGGAGTTTGCAAGAAGCGACCGTCGATCTTTTTCAGAAGAGCGGTTATAATATCACCGTTGAGAAACGTAGTTATTTCCCGACGATTGACGACGATGAAATCGAATGCATGCTTATTCGCGCCCAAGAGATGGCTCGGTACGTTGCGAACGGCGTTTTGGACGCAGGCTTGACCGGTCATGACTGGATCATCGAAACCCGCGCCGACGTTGAAGAAATTGCCGAACTCACGTTTTCAAAGGTGAGTCGTAGACCGGTTCGTTGGGTTCTCTGCGTTCCTGAAAGCTCGCCTGTTCAATCCGTCAAGGATCTCGAAGGTAAAACGATTGCAACGGAAGCCGTCGGGCTTACCAAGTCGTATTTGGAACGACACGGCGTTAAAGCTAACGTTGAATTCAGCTGGGGAGCTACCGAAGTCAAGCCGCCGAAGCTCGCCGACGCTATCGTTGAAGTTACGGAAACCGGAAGTTCTCTTCGTGCCAATCACCTCCGAATCGTGGATGAAATTCTGCAAAGCACGACGCGATTCATTGTGAACAAGACCGCTTACGCCGATCCGTGGAAAAAAGCGAAAATCGACGATATCGTTCTGATGTTGAAAGCAACTTTGGAAGCGGAAAATAAGGTCGGTCTGATGATGAACGTCCCGAAATCGAAGATTGACTCCATTCTCGCACTTTTGCCGTCGTTGCAAAATCCGACTGTCGCTCCTCTCGCAAACGCTGAGTGGGTTGACGTCATGACCGTTGTCGATCAAAAGTCGATTCGTAATTTGATTCCGGCTCTTAAAAGAGAAGGCGCCCAAGGAATCCTTGAGTTCCAGATTACCAAAATCATTGATTAACATAGGCGCTTCATAAAGCCCGTTAGTCTGTTGGAGAAAACGCTTCTATCGTGTCGAGTTATATAAACGCGCCTTTAGAAGCGTTTTTGATTCTAACGAACAATGCAAGACAAGCCGCAGGGTGATAAAATGCATAAATTAATTGCTTTGACATTAACAAGCGTCCTCTTGGGTGCGTGCGCGTTGTTCGGTGGACGAGACGTGTTTGCTCAGACTTCGTCCGATTCTTTTGATTCACTGCGTCAAATGGTTGACAACGGCGATATTCCCGGCGTTGTCGTTTGCATTGCGACTCCTGGAAAACCGACGGTTACCGAAGTCTACGGCTGGGCTGATCTCGAGCGCAAGGCGCCTATGACAAAAGATTCCTTTTTCTGGATTGCCTCGAACACGAAAGCGATCGTCGCTGCGGCTGTCATGATCTGCGTTGAGGAAGGACTTCTCGATCTCGACGTTCCTGTGGATACGTACTTGCCTCAGTTGAAGGAGCTTAAAATTGAAAAGAAACAAGACGACGGAACCGTTCTCCTATGTCCTGTCGTTAATAAACCGACGCTTCGACAAGCGCTCAGCCACACCGCTGGCTTTCGATTCATTACTCCTTATCAAGAAAAATACGGTATCGATTCTCTCCCTGTCCAGAGGCATATGACGATTGTCGGATTGACGCCGTTGATCGCCGAACCCGGCGCGCGTTATTCGTACTCAAATTTAGGAATCGACGTCGCTCAAGCGTGCGTTGAGGTCGTTGCGAAAAAGCCGTTTGAAACATTTTTACAAGAACGCGTCTTTGACCCGCTTGAAATGCGCGACGCCACGTTTTATCCGTCGGAAGAACAGATGAAACGACTGGCGCTTCCGTATGGTTGGAATTCTAACGCTCAAAAGCTCGAAAAATCGACTTTTTCCCAGACTCCGTCGTTAGACGACGGTTCGCCTCGGTATGCAGAAGGCGGCGGCGGACTTTTTGCAACCGCTGACGATATGCTTAAATTCTATCAGATGCTGAGCGGGAACGGAGTCGGTTCTAACGGTAAAAGAATTTTAAAGCCGGAATCAGTCGCTGAAATCTCGAAAAAGCAAACCGGCGATTTAGACTCCAAATACGGTTTTGGCGTTGTCGTAAACAACGAGTGGTTTGGACACGGCGGCGCTTTTGGGACCCAAGGCGTCGCGTATCGAGACGGAAGCGTTGCTGCGGTCTACATGATTGCCGTTACCGGCGTTCCCAAACAAGGCGCCGCCGAAAATGTTTTCAGGGAAGCGGTCGCGAATTATGCTCGCGAAGGCAAAAGTAATTAACGCTCGACGACGCTTAACTCTGTTTAAAGGACCGTCGTTCACCACAATGACACTAACAAAGGGGCTGTGATGAGAATTCTTCGTTTTGACAGCGTAGGCGGAGCATCTGGAGATATGATTCTTGGCGCGCTCGTCGCCCTTGGCGTCGATCCTGACTATTTGAAGACGCAAATTTCCGCCTTAGTTCCTAACGAGCCGTTTCACTTTGCCATTGGAAAAAAAGAAGCGTTTGGGATCTCCGGCACGCATTTAACCGTCGAATTAGAAGACTGTCACTGCGGCGAACACGATCATGAACACGATCATGAACACGATCATGGGCACGGTCATGGACGGACATACAAAGACATTCGCGAAATGCTGGAAAAGAGTTCGTTAGAACCGTTGGCGAAAGCGGACGCTCTTGCGGCCTTTGACGCGCTTGCCGAGGCGGAATCGGAAACGCACGGAGTCTCCAAAGAAGAAGTACACTTCCATGAAGTAGGCGCTCTCGACTCTATTGTTGATACCGTAGGATGCGCGCTCGGCCTGCGCGCGTTGGGAATCGACGCTATTTCGCTTTCTCCATTGCCGATCGGAGAAGGAACCTTTAAATGCGCGCACGGCATTTATCCCGTGCCGGCTCCGGCGACCGCGCGACTGTTAAGTCGTTTTAACCTTCCAATTTCATACGACGTCGAGCAAGGTGAAATGCTGACGCCAACGGCGACGTCCTTGTTTGCTATTTGGAAAAAACGCGAAATTCCCAAGGGATCTTTGCTTCGTGCGTCCGCTGTCTCATTTGGCACGCGTGAGATGAAGCGTCGTCCCAATATTTTACGCGCTTCGATTTTTGAATATAGCGACGAACTCGCCTGCGCCGCTTCTGGCGACGCGGCGCGCGATTACAATGTGGAAACCGTCGTCGAACTCCATACGAACATTGACGACGCGACAGGCGAAACGCTTGCAACTGCGGCCGCCGCGCTCTTCGATTTGGGCGCGCTCGACGTTTGGTTTGAACAGATACAAATGAAAAAGGGACGACCCGCATTTAAGTTGTGCGCGTTGATTAACGAGGGATTGAGAAAGGAGTCTCTTGACGTCATCTTCCGAAACACCGGAGTCTTAGGCGTGCGCGAAACTGTAAAGACGCGCTATGCGCTCGATCGCAAATTGATCGACGTTACAACTTGTTACGGAAAAGCGCGCGTAAAACTCGGGTTCAGCAAGAGCGGCGCCGTTACTTCTATCGCTCCGGAGTTTGACGATTGTCAGGCTTTGGCAAAATCAAACGACGTTCCTTTTCTCGTTGTTTACCGCGAGGTCTTGCAACAAAGCCGAGAAATCGAGAACCGTTAAACGTTGCCGTGCGTTCGGCGATTGGCGACGCGGTCGCTTTCAGCTAGGCGTTCGTCCTTAATTTGACGTCGCCTGAAAAGGGGTAAAAAATGGATAGATCAACAACAAAGCGTTCGTTTCTTCAGTTGCGTGGCGCGAGAACACACAACCTTAAAAACGTGAACTTAGATCTGCCTTTATACCGTACGATCGCGATAACGGGACCTAGTGGGAGCGGAAAAAGTTCATTGGCGTACGACACGATCTTCGCAGAGGCTCAGCGTCAATACGTCGAAGGTCTTGCCGGCAGATCGCGACAGTTTTCGCGCAAACTGGAGCGTCCCGAACTGGATTCGATTAAGGGGTTGCCGCCGACAATCGCTATTTCACAACGCCCCTCGGAACCTGGTTCGCGCGCCACGGTCGCCACAATCACGGAAATTTACGATTATCTCCGCCTTCTTTTCGCGCGTTGCGCTTCGGCGCGATGTTATAAGTGCGGACGCGTCGTTCAGCGTCAAACGTTGGAACAGATCCAAACGACGATTAAATCTCTTCCGCCTAACACGCGTTTCATGCTCTTGGCGCCTGTTGTGCGTGAAGCGAAAGGCTCTCATCTCGACGTGATTTCACGTCTAATCAAAGCAAATTACACCAAGGCGAGGGTCGACGGCTCTATACTTGACCTCGACAGCGTTCCTGCGCTGGACCCGAACGTTTCGCATTCCGTCGAGGTAATTATTGATCGACTCGTTTTGCGCGACGGTATCGATTCGCGGTTAAGCGAATCTTTGCGTTTAGCGTTGCACGAAGGCAAAGGGTTCGTTTACTGCATGTTTGAAAAAGAACGAATTCAAACGCCCGACGGCAGTACTCGGAGCGTGTGGAAAGACATGCTCTTCAGCGAACGTTTTTCGTGTCCCAAATGCGACGTTAGCTATTCGGAATTTGAACCGCGTTCATTTAGTTTCAATAGTCCCTACGGCGCGTGTCCTAATTGCGCAGGTTACGGACGCGTTGACGCATTTTCTGTCGAAAAATTGATCGCGGATCCGAGCAAGTCCGTCTCGAACGGCGCGTTTGCCTTTGGAAAGTCTCTATCGAAGGCGTCCTTAGCGCGCGTTGACGAGCTTATGGAGCAGTTTCGTAGGCTTAATCCCCAAGCATACGAAACGCCGATTAACGCATGGGACGAAAAAACGCGTAAATTCTTCTTTTATGGTTCCGAGCGAAAAGAACAAAACGCGCCAAACTTATTCAGCAATCCCAATATATTTGACGCGTCGATTAACGACGTTTCAGAAGTAGACGACTTGAACGACGAAGACGATCGTCAGCTCGTTAACTCTGACCGCGAAATCTTAGCCAAGGTCGCAAACGCAAAACGATCGGCAAAGCTCAAAGAAGAAAAGCTCGTCCAGAAAGGGCGTTCCGATGAAAACGCTAACGCTACTGAGGAAAACTTCTGCGGACTCATCGAAGTTCTAGAGCGAATTCTCACAGAAGCGAACGACAAAGAAGAAAAAAAGAATAAGAGAGAAAAGTCGTTTCTTCTTTCAAAACGCGGAACCGTCGTCTGCGAAGAATGCGGAGGCGAACGTCTGCGACGCGAATCGCGTTTCGCTACGATTTGTGACAAACGGATCGGTGAAGTTACCGCTATGAACGTCGCCGAAGCTGAAGCTTGGTTTAAAGGACTGACCTTCAACGAACTCGATCGTATTATTGCGGAACCGATCGTCGAACGCATCCTTGCGCGTCTCGAAACGATGAAGCGACTGCGACTCGAATATTTGACCTTGAACCGTTCCGTTGATTCTTTGAGCGGCGGAGAGTTACAACGCGCAAGGTTGACGACCGCGTTAGGCAACGGACTTTCCGGCGTATGTTACATTTTAGACGAGCCGACCACAGGTTTGCATCCTCGAGACACTGAACGACTTATTCAAATTCTCAATGAATTAAAAGAGCGCGGCAATTCCATTATTGTTGTCGAGCATAACGAACAAGTCGCTCGAAACGTTGACTGGTTGGTCGACGTCGGACCGGGCGCCGGCGTCGACGGAGGAGAAATCGTCGCCGAAGGTACGCCGGAAGAAATTCAAAGGAACGAAAAGTCCCTGACTGGTCGAGTTCTCTGCGGCTTGGACGGAGTCGTTGTTCCGACGAAAAGACGTAGAATGATAAAGTCCAACGCGATCACACTTGAAGGCGCGCGGACAAACAATTTAAAAAACGTTACCGTGTCGATACCGCTCGGATTACTTGTGTGCGTTACCGGCGTGAGCGGCTCGGGCAAAAGTTCGCTCATTAAAAAAACGCTAATCCCGGCGTTAAAAAAGAAAGGAAAATTGGCAAATCATTTTTCCGTCGATTTTGCGGCGTTTGATCAGCAGGAAGCGTCTTACACGAAGATTCTTGGCGCAAATAAAATCGATAAACTGATCGAAGTCAATCAGAGTCCAATTGGTCGTCCCGGTAGCGTTCCGGCAACTTACTCCGGAGTATTCGACGAGATTCGCAAGTTATTTGCGGAACTCCCCGATTCGAAGACGCGCGGGTTTAAAGCCGGACGTTTTAGTTTCAATATAGCCGGCGGTCGATGTGAAGAGTGTCGCGGTCAGGGCGTCGTCAAATTAGAATCTCCATTTCTCCCTGACGCGTACGCCGCATGTCCTAAATGCGAAGGAAAGCGATTTAATTCGCAAACGTTGCAGGTAAAATTTAAAGGCAAGTCGATAGCCGACATTTTGAGCATGTCTTTCGACGAAGCAGCCGAGTTCTTCGCTGATTTTCCTTCCATAAGTCGGCAACTGCAAAGCTTTCAAAACCTTGGTCTTGGATATATGGCTCTCGGTCAGTCGGCGGGAACCATATCAGGCGGCGAAGCCCAACGCATTAAATTGGCGACCGAACTTGCGCGAGCGGAAACGGGCAAAACCCTCTACGTACTTGACGAACCGACGTCGGGCTTACATCCAAGCGACGTTAAAGAACTCCTGAAATCGCTTCAACGAATAGTTGACGAAGGCAATACGGTCGTCGTCGTCGAACATTCCCTCGACGTAATGAAGGTCGCGGATTGGATCATTGATTTGGGACCGGAAGGCGGAGAAGGCGGCGGTTATTTGTTGGCGGAAGGCGCTCCGGAAGAGATCGCTTCTCTTGAAGACAATGAAACGGCAAGATTTCTAAGAGTAGCTTTGCAACGCTCCCAAAAGTAGTCGCTCTGCGTCTCGGTATCGTCGAAAGGGAGGATGGATGTAATGGACAAACTGGTTGATCGTCGGGCTTTTCTTCAAAAGTTGGCAATTATAGGATGCGGCTCCGTTGCGACGGGGGCGCTCCTCGCGTCAAGACGTGATTCTTTAACTTGCGCGTTTGGCGAAGAAGCGCCTTCAAGAGTTGTTCCCAAGGCGCAGTTGAGATATCTTTCGAAGTACGAGCGCGGAAAAGAATGTTTTACGCAGGGATTGTGTTTTGAAGCCGATCCGGATTTCGAGCAAGGGGCGCTCTATGAAAGCGGCGGACGTTATGGAACGTCGCTCTTGCGCAAAGTGGACGCAGGCTCTGGGAAGGTCGTTCGTTCGATTAAGTTGCCAAACAAGTATTTTGGCGAAGGACTCGCGATTGTCGGCGATCGACTCTATATGCTAACTTGGCGCGAAAAGACGTGTTTCGTTTTTGACAAGAACACCTTTAAGCAAATCGATGAATTTCGTTATCGAGGCGAGGGGTGGGGGCTTGCGTACAACGGCAAAGCGCTCGCGATGAGCGATGGAACCGATAAAATACGTTTCATTAACCCTGAGAATTTTCGCGTGCAGAAGGTTGTAAACGTCTACTATCGCAACACAGCCGGCGTGAAAAAACCTTTACGTTTTCTGAACGAACTCGAATATGTCGACGGGGAACTTTGGGCAAACGTTTTTCAAGAGAAATATGTTGTTCGAATCGATCCAACCACAGGCGAGATTATTGGCAATATCTTAAATATGGAATCTCTTGTTCCTAAAGAGCTTGCGACAAGCGACGAATACGTTCTGAACGGCATAGCTTTTGACGCCGCGACGCGCAGACTCTTTATTACGGGAAAATGCTGGCCGGTCGTTTACGCGTTTTCTCTTGATAATCGTCCTGACGACAAAGAAGAGAGTTCGCGATAGTTTCATGTAAGAGGCTGAACGTTCGCTAAAATACTGTTCCGTACGGATCGTCGAAATGACAAACGCGCTCATTTATGTTTTTATTTGTTTTATCGCCGTTATCGGAGCTTGCATAGGCAGTTTTCTCAATGTGGTGATTTGGCGAGTCCCAGAAAAAATGAGTCTCGTTTCACCGCCGTCGCATTGCCCTAAATGCGGAAAACCGATTCGCTGGCGCGACAACATACCGGTTCTGAGTTGGTTTATCCTGCGCGGAAAATGCCGAGACTGCGGCGCGCCAATTAGCGGAAGATATCCGTTGGTCGAAAGCGCTAGCGGACTCGTTGCTTTGGTCTTTGCGATTGGAATTTTGTTGCTGAACTGGACCGGATCGCCGTCGCAAACCTTTCGTTGGGAAGCATATTCCGATTTCATGACGGTCTGGAAGACTTCGATGGATCCGTCATCGTTCCCGAATTCATCCGAGTCGAATCCGGGAACGGTCGCGCTCATTGAACTTGACGAGTCCACTGCGTCGGCAGTTGTCGACAACTTTTTCCATTTCCTCTTTCTTGCCGTTTTCTATTCAATTCTTCTGACTGTTGTCGTCGACTTCGCGTTGATTTTAGGCGCGGTTGAATATGACAAAGGCGAGTCGCCTGCGTCTCTTGTCGTCGCTTCATGGATCGCTTTAATATTCTCGACTTTCGTGATTGCGTATTGGGGAAACGAGGAAAACGTCGGCGAAAGATGGATTACGTTCTTAGCTAGCGCCGCGCTCGGCGCCGTTCCGTCGGCGATTTTGACCAGGAGCAAAGACATGACCTATCGACTTGAACGTGCGACCATTGGCTCGATTTGGGGATTTTGCGCAGGAGTCGTTCTCGCGCTACCGGGCGCGATCTTGTTATTTTGCGTCGACCTATGGCTTTCGAGAAAATTTAAGAAGAATTACTTCGGAATAGCGACGTTTATTTCGTGTTTCCTTGTTTCAATTGCACAAATTTCGCAACCCCTTCTTAAATAAGTTCGTTCGCGTTAAAAGGAGATTTGGACGTTTTTTCGATCTGGATCTTTTCGTGGGGAAACTTGCCGCCAGTTTGGCGATTTGGTTGTAAACGCCGCAATCTCATACCGTGAAGAAAAGGCGACTAAGGCTGGTAATTCAATCAAATCGTTCAAACGTCGTTTTCCTCATTTTGATTCTCGTCCAGATCGTCCGACGGGCGCTTGTCCGACGCTCGAATTGTTCGCTCACGACGGATTCTTCGGGAAGTCTTACCTGTCGATTGTTTGCCATGTCCGTTTGACAGCCGTATCCCGTTAAAGCGCACATTAAGACTCCGGTGTTTGTTGCGGATTGCAACTCGGTGATTCGCCTTATGAGTATGTCGCGCTTAACGACGTTTCGACGTGTTAAAGAAAAGTAGCCGACGGTTCTCAAATGAATCGTCGGCTACTTTTACTTTGAAGATAAAAGACAGAGATAAAAACTACGGCGCTTCATATCGGTAGAAATACCGATCATTAGGAGCTGCGTCTCCGTCAGTCGTGAAGGCGGCCCAGTCCCCAAAGACGTCGACGCCGTCGGTCCATTTGAATCGGAAAGTCGGAACCGTTTTTTCGCAATTCAAAGTCGCGCGCGGAACAGCGAGTTCAAGTTCAGAGCCTTTAAATTTGCACGCTATCTCACGCGAGGAATCCTTTGAACCTTCGGCGGTTAGCAAAGCGAGAGTTAATTCGGACTTGTCGACGGACGCGCTAACGGTGTATTCCGCGCCTTTGTAGCCGCTGTTGGGATTGTCGTCGATATCGATTAGGAGAGTCAACCAATCAGAATCTCTCGGCGTTCCCTTAATCGTCTCTTTCATTTTGACGTAAAAGAAAACGTTCTCGTCGTCAAACGAAACGCGCGATTCTACAATATCGTTGCGACCGCTAGCGTTCACATAATGCATATCCTTGCCCCAACCGCGGCAATCGCGACGCACTTGATCCGAAATCGTGTCGTAAAAGACAGGCTCAACCTTTGACCAGTCGGTAAAGTCGCCGTCGACGGTTATCTTTTGGGTACGCGCCGCCGTTTGTTTGGAAACGCCTTTGAAACGGCGAATATTGGAGATGAGTTGATAATAATAGGCGTCTTCATGCCCGCCTTTCATCGGCTCGCAATCGCGACTGAATTCTTCGTTGAACTGGTCGACAAAAGAAACAGGCGTCGCGCCATGGAAGGGCGCGTTTATATCGAAACGTCCAGCGATCCATTCGTTCCAACCTGTAACGAAGATAATCTCAGGATCGACGCTTAATGCGCGGTCCCACTGTTCCTGGAAGTTCTTGCCGGTGTAATCGCATTCGGAAGGGTCCGGTTCGGCGCCGTTATGATAACTTCGACCGTACGATTTGGGATTGCTTAACACGCCAAGTTTGCCTTCTACGGCGTTCTGCGCGACTCCGACTCCCATTTCCTCGAGTTCGCCTTGGTCGTTGTAAAATTCATGTTGTGGATAGACTTCCAACCAGCTCCATTGATTCGGTTTGGTTGGTCCCTTAAAGTAATCAGGCTGAGACGGGCGGAAAGTGAAGAAGTCGAGGATCTCGCTTCGTTCTTTGTCTTCGACGCCAATGCTCATCATGAACACACTGTTCTGTTTTTTCCCGTTCTTAAGAGCTTCAAGCCAAGTAACGTTTTTGACTGGGTGCGCCTTAAGCGCAGACTTCTTATAAGAGCCTTCCTCGACGGGCTTCGACCACCAACCCAGTCTGCCAACGTCGGCTTTTCTGATTTCGACGGAGTAGACGCCCTTGGGGTACGACTGAGGAAAGGAAAAAGCAATAGGCGCGTTGTCGGAAACGTGAATCTTCTCGCTCTTTTGAAGAACTTCTCCCTCTTCGTTAAGCAAGGAGAAATTGACAGAGCTATTTGCGTCCGTCCACGTTGGTAGAATTACATTGACGCAATCGAAAGGAACCTCTGTTGAAAAACGTTGCGTGAGAACTTCGTTGGCTCCGACTTCGACTGGAACACAGTTGGAAGAAGAAAGCGCGGACTTTTGACCGATCAAATCAGGATCGGCAAGAATGAGAGGCTTGCCTTTCCAGTAAAACCAAACGTCTTTATAAAAGTCTTGCGAATAGCAATCCCGCCAGAGTTCGCGCACAACTTTGTCCGGCGCCCAAAATGGACAGAGAAACGCAACTTTCGGTACTTTGTTTCCTTCTTTTTGCATTTCGGAGAAAACTTTAAACAGTGGACGATACGACTCGGGATAAGTCAACTGGTTCGTTACGTCAAAGCAGATCACGTCGACGCCGGCGTCCCCTAGCATTTGAGCGTGTTTCCGCAAAACCGACTCATCTTCTCCAACGTAATAACCGAAGACAGACTCCGCCCAGTGGTGCGGTTCGTACATTTTACCCCAATACGGCGAGTCTGGATCGTCTTTAGCCTCCGGATGCTCAGAAAGGATTTTTGAAATGTTATAAGGTCCGGCGTCGCCATGTCGCCCGTTCCAGAGAAAATAGAAGCATGCGACGTATTTGTTCGGACGAATCGCCCCAACTTCGTCAAAAGTGGGTAGGGAACGTCCTAGATTGTCTGTAGCGACCCAGCGATCGCTTTGCGCCGGGTTCCACGAGTTTATCTTCGTCTGAGATTTCTCTTGACCGGACGCGAACGTCGCGATCGTAAGCGTTATGCCAATCGTTACGAACGCTAGCGACGCTAATAATCTTCTGTGTGCGTTGTGTCTTTGCATGTTTGTTCGTTGAATTAAGGAAGGAAAGCAATGTTTGGGGAAACGTCGCTTGATTTCAGTCTTTGGCGAGATTGTGGCAATCTTGCCTTTAATGAGAATCATTATATAATAAATGGCGAGGGTTTTGAAGCGTATTTGTAGCAAAGACCTATCGCCAAGCGTTCACTTTCATTTGACGGGAATGGAGTCATGACCAGTAAAAACAGTTTTTGTAACGTCGTTTTGCGCGCGTTTTTTCTCCTGGCGGTTCTTTTCACGCTAAACTTTCAGTCGACGAATTTGTCGGCGCAAGAACTCACGGCGGACGATTACGCGCAGGCGATTAACGTCGATTACTACGCCGACGTCGAATCGATCGAGCGCGACGAGTATGTAAACGAGCGTTGCAGACTCGATATTATTTACCCGAAGAACCCCCAAGAGCCTTTTGCGACGATCATTTGGTTCCACGGCGGCGGTTTGACTGGTGGACAGAAGCATATTCCGTCCGCGTTCCAACGTCTGAAAGCTTACAAAGAAGGGAGTCTTGCTATTATCGCAGCCGGATATCGTCTTTCGCCAAAAGTTCCGTTCCCGGTCTTTATAGAGGACGCCGCAGCAGCGACGGCGTGGGTTTTAAAGCACATTTCCGAATACGGCGGCGATCCGCGCGGCGTCTTTGTATCCGGCGGAAGCGCCGGCGGATATCTGACGACGATGTTGACTTCGTATCCGAAATGGCTGAACGCCTGCGGCGCCGATCGATCGCAACTTGCCGGTATTTTGCCAGTCAGCGGACAAATGACAACGCATTTTCACGTCAAAGAACTCCTGAAATATCCCGGCTCGCAGTACAATCCGGTCATTGACGAAAACGCGCCGCTTGGCGGACTCTCCGCCGATTATCCTCCGGCGCTCTTTATTCTCGGCGATCGCAAGGTGGAATGGAAATGTCGCGTGGAAGAGAACGAGTTAATGGTCGCGTCGTTGCGCGCGCTCGGCGCTCCGCTCGTTGAATTTTCCGAAAACGAAGGATTCACTCACGGAATCTCTGGAATGGGCGACGATATTACGAAAGAGTTGATTGACGAAATCGACGCGTTTATTTCCCGCGCTTTGGAGTTTAAAGCGCAGACCGAACGTCGGTAGCTCGATATTGACAGATATTTGCGCCGCCATATAATCACGTGGAACCGTCCTTAGCGCGCAGAACGACGCGCGCAAAGTTGTTTCGGATGTTTAGTAAGTGTTCGAGGTTGAATAATGGCACAAGAGTCGCAAGAGCCGCGCGCCCCAAAGACGATGTACGATAAGATATGGGACAGTCACGTTGTCTATCAAGAACCGGGGGACGATTCCGTCATTCTCTATATCGACCAGTTGCTTTGTCACGAAGTAACGAGTCCCCAAGCTTTTGAAGGATTGAGACTTGCCGGACGTAAACCGCGCCGTCCTGAACGCGTTATGGCGGTGCAAGACCACGACGTTCCGACCACCGATCGAGACAAGCCGATCGCCGATCCGATCGCTCGCAAACAAGTGGAAACGCTACGAGCAAATTGCCGCGAATTCGGGATTCGATTGTATGACCTCAACGACGTCGAGCAGGGCGTTATTCACGTCGTCGCTCCTGAACAAGGGCACGTTAGACCAGGCATGACGTTGACGTGCGGCGACAGCCATACGGCGACGCACGGAGCTTTCGGCGTTATTGCGATGGGCACCGGCACGAGCGAAGTCGAACATGTTCTCGCGACGCAAACGTTGCGTCAAAAGAAAATGAAGACCATGCGCATTACTATAGACGGCGTTCTGCCCAAGGGATCGACTGCAAAGGACGTAGCGCTCTACGTTATTAACAAGCTGACGACCGCAGGCGGCGCCGGATATGCGGTTGAATTTGCTGGCGAGGCTATTCGCGCTCTCTCGATGGAAGGTCGTATGACCTTGTGCAATATGGCGATTGAAATGGGCGCTCGCGTCGGCATGGTCGCGCCTGACGAGAAAACGTTCGCCTATATCAAAGATCGTCCTCAAATGCTCAAAGGCGAGGATTTCGACAAGGCGGTTGAAGAATGGAAAAATCTTCCGTCGGACGAAGACGCCGTTTTTGACCGCGAAGTCAGATTTAACGCCGCTGATATTAAGCCGCGCGTAACCTGGGGAACCAATCCTGCTCAAAGCGTCGAAGTAACGGATCGCATTCCGAGTCCGAGCGACTTCGACAACGTGGAAGAACAGAAAATGGCGAAAGCCGCGTTGGAGTATATGGCGTTGGAAGCCGGAACTCCAATGACCGATATCAAGTTGGACTGGGTTTTCCTTGGTTCTTGCACAAACGGTCGTATCGAGGATTTCCGCGAAGCGGCGAAGGTTGTTAAGGGATATAAAGTTGCCGACGGAGTCCGCGCGATCGCCGTACCCGGTAGCGGCGTCGTGAAAAAGTTGGCGGAAGCCGAAGGTCTCGACAAAATCTTTATTGACGCCGGATTTGAATGGCGCGAACCCGGTTGCTCGATGTGTCTTGCGATGAATCCCGACCGGCTCCAACCGGGGGAACGTTGCGCCGGAACAAGCAACCGAAATTTTGAAGGACGCATGGGAAAAGGCGGTCGAACGCACCTGGTTTCCCCGGCGATGGCGGCGGCGGCGGCGATCAAAGGACATTTCTTTGATATCCGCGATTGGAAGTATAATTAATCATGCGTTTTGCGTCTCCTTTCAGCTTTGAAAACCGTTCAAAGGAGATTCGGTTCTTTCACGTTTAAAGAACTACAAATTAAGGTTCAAGAATGCAAGCGTTTATTAAACACGAAGGCGTCGTCGTTCCGATCGATAGAAGCGATATCGACACCGATCAACTCGTTCCTAAGCAGTTCCTTAAAAGAGTTGAACGCAGCGGATTCGGAAAGTTTTTGTTTTTCGATTGGCGTTACCTCAACGATAATTATGACGAGAATCCGGAATTTGAACTCAATCGTCCGGAATATCGCGACGCAACGATTCTTTTGGCGCGCCGCAACTTTGGTTGCGGTTCAAGCCGTGAACACGCGCCGTGGGCTATCGCCGACTACGGTTTCAAGGTCGTCCTCGCGTCGAGTTTCGCCGACATTTTTTACAATAATTCTTTCAAGAACGGTTATTTGCCCGTTAAGTTAAGCGAGGAGCAAATCGAAGACCTTTTCCAACGCGAAGCGAAGCATCGTCCTTATAAGTTGAACGTCGATCTGGAGAAGAAGATCATTACCGATCAATACGGACTCAAGATCGCGTTTGAGATCGACGATTTCCGTCGCGACTGCTTGATGAACGGTTGGGACGACGTTGGACTGACACTGCGTTTTGAAGACAAGATCCTCGATTACGAGAAAAAGCATGGAATCGTTTAAACGATTTATTTGGGAAATGAAATAACAATGAAAGCGATTCTTCTTGGAAACGGTAAACGCCAAGGCGTGCTTGACGGCGTGGCTGCGTTGCGGCCTGAGATCGAAAAGGTCGTCGACGTGGTCGCCGCCGATTTCGAGAACAAGCTGGATTTGACAACCGTCGCCGCCGACATTGCGTTGGTTTTTGGCGGCGACGGTTCCGTTTTGCGTTCGATTCACCAAATGGGTGAGAATCAACTTCCGATACTCGCCGTCAATCTTGGAACCTTGGGTTTTCTGTCAAGCGTCGATCCTCACGAACTCATACCGTTTCTTGAATCGGACGCGTTCAAGAAGTTTGAGATTCGTGAGCAACTTCTGCTAAACTGTTCCGTTTGGCGTAAAAGGCGCGACGACGTCGACCCGCCGGATTTCAAGTCGATTTCTCCCAGGCTTTGCTCTCGCGCCATTCCGACGAACTGGCTTTCGGGCGTTTCCGAAAGATATTGTCTTAGCAATCAGCTCGTGGTCAACGAAGTGGCGTTGCGCGGTAGCGCGCCTTTCTCGATCGTCAAGATCGGGCTTGCCGTCGACGGCGAACTTGTCGCCGCTTTTCGCGGAGACGGTCTGGTTTTGGCGACGCCCGTTGGCTCGACCGGTCACAGTCTTTCAGCTGGAGGACCAATTCTGAGAAACGACTTGGCAACGATCGTGATTACGCCTCTAGCGCCGCAGACCATGAATTTTCGCTCCGTCGTTGATTCAGCGTCGCGAACATACGAAATGCAAGCGGCAACAGGCGAGGTTTACCTTGTGGTCGACGGGGATTCTCGATTAAAACTCGATAAGGACGACGTTGTTGTCGTTCGACGCGCTCCTTTTGCTTTTAAAATGATCGTCGTTCCGAACAATAGGTATTATCGCAACCTTCAACGTAAGCTAGATTGGGCGGTCGACGCTGTGGAACGATGGAAGCATCGTTAAGAAATCGGATTTCTTCCAGCTTTTTTAAACGACGCGCTTTATTTAGGCGCGTCGTTTTGTTATTATGGAGATGGGCGAGATGAAACGGCGCGCTGATCTTCTCGGCTTGTCGGCGTTGTCACATTGCCTGAAAAGTTTAACGTCATATCAAGTGTAATAGCGGAAGGATTTGTCATGACTCATCTTAATCGACGTCAGTTTATTGGCGCTTCTCTTACCGTAGGCGCCGCGTCGTTATTCCCTGCGCCTGCGCAAATCGCGCGAGGCGCTAACGAAAACGTTCGTATTGGCGCCATTGGCGGAGGAATCCGAGGAAACGAGCATATCGCGGCGTTCCGCAAAATGGACGACGTCGCGGTCGTCGCTGTGTGCGATCCGGATTCGTCACGCGTTGATTCAACAGTGAAAAAACACGAGCTATCGAACGTCAAAACCTTCTCCGACTGCCGTCAACTGATCGACGACAAGGATATCGACGCAGTCGTCATCACAACGTGCGATCATTGGCACTGCTTGGCGGCAATTTGGGCTATGCAAGCAGGGAAAGACGTTTACGTTGAAAAACCGCTCGCGCATAATGTTTACGAGGGTATCCAAGCGTGCAACGCCGCGCGAAAGTATAAGAGAATCTGCCAAGTCGGCATGCAGCAACGCAGCGATAAAATGCAGGTCGAAATCAAGCGTTTTCTGCATGAAGAAAAACAACTTGGCGCAATCAAAGCGGCGCGCGTCAATCACTATATGCCTCGTAATCCTATCGGACTTCGGGACACTCCGTTGGACTTTCCGACAACCGTCGATAAGAACCTCTGGTTGGGTCCGGCGCTCGACATGCCGATGTATCGCAACACGTTGCAATACGACTGGCACTGGTCTTTCAATACCGGCACGGGCGAAATGGGAAACTGGGGCGTCCACGTCCTTGACGACTGTCGAAACAATGTTTTGCTCGACGCCATGGAATTCCCAAAGCGCATTATCGGCGGCGGTATTCGAGGCGGAGAGAAGGACGACGGCGAAACCCCCAACATCCATTTCGTGTACTTCGACACGGGCGCGATTCCGGTTGTTTTGGGATTGTCGACGCTCGCGATGAAGGATCAGAAATCTGCGGGTCCGCATCCGGGACCGGGCTCCGGGTACATTGCCTATTGCGAAGGCGGACGTTTGGAAGGACAACGCGGAAGCGCCAAAGCCTTCGACGAAGACGGCAATCTGATTAAGCAATGGAAAGGCGACAGCGGACAATGGGATCACCAGCGCGCGTTCATTGAAGCGGTCAAATCCGGCGACAATTCGCAACTGAAAGGCGAAATCGCGATCGGCAAAGCGACGAGCGAATGGTGCAACCTTGCGAACATTGCGTTCCGATGCGGGACGAAAATCACGACGGATCGCGCCGCCGTCATTGCCAAAGCGGCGACAGGCGCCGAGCAAATTTGGGGCGAAACGCTTGACAGCGCGCAGCAAACGCTCGCAACGCACGGCGTCTCGATGATCAATTCTGAAGTCGTGTGTAGCGATATGCTTACCTTCGATTCTGATTCGCGTCAGTTTGTCGGCGTCGACTCCGAAAAAGCTAACTCGTTCCTTAAACGAGAATATAGGAACGCTGAATTTACCGTTCCCGAGATCGAGCTGTAATTTGCGTTCCCATGAAGCGTCGGCGGTTTGCTAGTTGTTCCCGCCGTTCGACGTATGAATAAGAAAACGCCCCAAGTCTTTTGCGAGGCTTGGGGCGTTTGTGTTTTCGATTCAAACGAATCGAGTTTCGTGTTTGATTTTATTCCGCAACAGTCGGGAAAGCGGAGATGCGCAGTCTTGCGGCTCCCATCGGAATCAGTTCAAGCTCTTGAAGCGGTTCCGACGTTTGGGCCGGACTGAATGGAACAGGTGCGCAAAGTCCGTATTCGTCGATCTTCCAAGATGGGACTTTTTTGCCGGGAAGCTTAATCGAATAAGGCACCGACTCAGTCGTCCATGGGAAGTTGTCTTTCGGCCATTCTTTTTTATTGATTTTCAGATTTGCCAGATCGAGCTTAGCAGGGTCAACTAAGCCAAAATTCCAGTCTGAACCGGGAAGAATATCGAAGGAAGGCCAATCTTCTTGGTTGGCGCCTTCTTGCCAGCCGGAGTCGCCCATCGCGACTTTACGACCGTCCATCTTGACATAGTTTTCTTTGATCTTGAGGGAGTATGTCAGCGGACCGTAGTCAATGCTCACGCATCCTTTGTTTTGATCCCATTTGCGATAGCTCGCCTTCGCCGGCAACGTTAGAACAACGGAATCGCCGTCTGACCATTCGCGCTCGATTCTAAACCAAGTTTGAGGTTTGGCGGTTACGTTTGACTTAACGCCGTTGATCGAGATCGCGGCGTTGTCGCACCATTTCGGCGCGCGAGCATAGAACGGGAAGTTCGCGGATTTGACGTTTTCGGGAAGTCGAACTGTGAACGTAATGCTTTCGTCGAAAGGATAGTTCGTAACTTCGTCGACAACGACGTCGACGCCGGTTCCTACCTTAGCCTTAACGGAACTGGCGCCGTACAGGGTCGCGGCAAGACCGCCGTCGGGAGTCGCCGTCCAGAGATTTTCGATATAATACGGCCAGCCGTGCGTGTGATTGTGCTGGCAACAACGACTACTAAACGGATTCATCGCCATGAACGGTCCGGCGTTGTCGATGCCAGGCGCGTGATTCTTCGAATCGGAGATCGGCTGGTTAGGCGACGTGATATAACGCAACGCTTTAAAGTTCGGCATGACCGCCGCCGGCGCCGTATTGAACGCGACGTCTTCGGCGTGATCGACCCAAGAAAGATCGCCTGTAAATCGGAAGAGCAGCATATCGCTCGTCATTTGTTCAAATATACCGCACGTTTCGATCCCTTGCCGCGGATCGATATACCCGACGCGAGAGTTTTCGTCGCCTCCCCACATTCCGCCAGGAACTTGACCAAATGTGGCGCGGATAAGCCAAAAGTCGTTGTATGTAGCGAATTTATCAGCTTCGTCGTGAGAAAGCATCCACCACGTTGCAGGCTGTCTAAAACATTGGGCAATATTTACGTTGTGCCAGTTCGGAAGCGTGGACTGTTGCTTCCAGTTCGCCGTATTCGCGTTAATTTTACGCGCGACGGCTAAAAGCGTCTCGTTACCTGTAATGTTGTAAAGCCAGAAGCAACTGTAAAGAAGATCGCCGGCTCGACTGTTTTCCCAATACGTTTTGAGGAACTTCTTTTCCGGATACATGGCGATCCAGTCGAAGTACTTCGACATAAAGGTAATAACGCGTTCGTCCTTGGTGTATTCGTAATATGATTGCATCAAGAACAATACGAGCATATTGGGCCAGAGGTCGCAACCTTTTTCCGTATCGGGATTGGCGGGACCAAAGTAGCCGTCGGCTCGTTGACTCTTGAGAATCGCCTCAATCCAAATTTGAGCTTCGGCGATCATGTCCTTGTCGTTGAGAAGATACGCGAGATCCACGTAACCGCGTAGCCAGTAAGGCAATTCTTCCCAGCCGTATTTTCCGCCTTTTTGAAGCCAAGCGTTGTCTTTTTTCTCCAGCCACTTGCTCAATTCGCCAAGTTTGCCGGAAAGACCGTCGCGTTGGAGTTCGAGATAGCGACCGAGCCAGCCGTGAGCTTCAATCGACCCGAGGGGTAGCTTAAGAAAAGGCGACGGAACGAGCGGCGCGCGATTCGCAAGATAATGCGCCGACGTTGCGTTGGCGTCGGGACCCGCCACGTTTTCGATCTTATCGGCGCCGAATACTGACGTCGCAAAAGCGAAAACAACCGCAACGGAGAGACTAAGTTTAAAATGGCTCATGTGCGATATTCCTATGGATATAAAGGGATGTTTATTCGTTTTCAATCATGGAAACGAATATCGAATGTCATTGCGTTTCTTATGGTTGTGTTTGACGCGATTCTTTCAGATTGTTGCGAAACTCAACGAAGGCGTCGCTAAACTTTTGTTTATTCTGGTGTCCGAGCAACGGTTCATGAAGAATCCGCTTATTCTTGGAAGGAATCGAATTGTACGCTGAATATACGGAACTGGGACTGCAAACTATGTCGATAAATCCGACGGTAACCGTAATGGGAACGTCGATCTTCCGGGCAAAATTCACAGAATCAAGGTAGCGAGCCGCGTCTGCGACTTGCTCAGAATCTGTTTTTGCCGTATCGACCAGACGCGGCCAACCGGGGGAACGACCTTTCAAATATCCGTTATGATCGCAAAGCGCCGGTACTGCCGAAAGAACGGAACAAAAATGGGAATTGAGTCCCCCTAAGATCAATGCGGAAGCGCCGCCTTGGCTTGACCCGTAAACGCCTATCCTTGTTTCGTCGACATAGTCTTGTTCCGCAAGCCAATCGACGGCTCGGTCTATACCCAAATACACCGAACGGAAGAAGTAGGCGTTTCGATCGTTGGAGTTCGCATAGCAATACCGCTGACCAAGAGATTTGTTATAGTCGTCATATTGCTTTTGACGTTCTTCTCCTGTAAGACCAACATGGTACGGGAAGACATTCATTGTGAGAACAACGAAGCCCTCGTTGGCGAGCCAAGTTTCCGGACCGACGCCGGGACCTGCCCCTGGAACATTCACGATTGCAGGAAACGGCGCTTGTCCCTTTTTCGGAATCGTTAGAAAGCCGTAAACGCGGCGATCGTTTACTGTCGCAAAACTGACGCGGTAGACGTCGCGCGTTTCATTAGAAAGATTCTCGATCTTTTCTTGTTCGAGATCGATCGGAATATTGCGCGTTTCCGCTTTCCCATCTTCCCAAAAGGAATCGAAATCGTCGGGAGCAGGAAGACCCGGCTCGATTTTTGTCGGATCAAAGGCAAGACCAATGAGTTTAGAGGTCCCCGGTTCTTCTTTTGAAGGCGTGTATTTTAGATTGATCTGCAAAAAGCCGGGGAAATCAAGCTTGCCCTTAATTGAAACGGGATTGGATTCCGAAACGTTAAACTCTAGCGGCTCGGCGACGGCGTTTCTTCCGTCGTTCGTGAAGGTAACGGATAAGACGCCTTCCTTTGACAATTCGTCCTGATCGTAAACTTGTACGGTGATCGCTGCTTCCTCACCAACGGCGTATTCGTGAGAATCCCTGTCGATTTCGTAGTCAATCCGGTAGTCGGCGAAGACAACGGAAGAAAGTAGGAAAAAGAATGTTAGACGAACGCCAACGGCAAACAGTTTACTTTTCATGTCTAGTGTTGCACATAGTAATTAGGGTGGGGGATCATTATGGCGCCTATTGAAAATCGTTGCGAGTATTCACTAGGTTTCATAGGCGCTACGCTCGGTATTTTACGAGGAGAACACGGCGCTGTTGACAAAGTAGTCGCTTTTCAGCAAAGCGAAGGCTCAAGAGTCTGAATTCGCACGACACGTTCGCCCCGGGTTTTACCCAAGCGAAGGAGCAAAAGAGCATTTTCTGCGGCTTTATAACGGAGTTATTGCCTAGCGTTACGCTCCAGCTCGTGACCTTTACGATGAGGATAATCCAAACGACAGTGATTGTCAAGCAAGTCAACGCGATCAGTCCCCATATCCCATAGGTCGACGGCGGCGGCGCGACCACCTTGGGAATGCGTCAGGAGATCATGCTGTCGTTCCGCTTTTCTATGACTCCGCTTATGGGAGCGCGCGATTTTCGTTGCTCATTGGAATATAGGAACAAAAAACGCTCCCACGCGTTAATAGCGAGGGAACGTTTTATGAGACGATCACGCATGATCGCGTATTGAACGAAACGAAAACGATTATTGTTCCATACGTCCTTTGTAGATCTTAACGCGTTCGATCAGTTGTTCGTCCTTACTGTTTTTCAGGATGATATCGATTCCCTTCGCGGCAAGCTCGGGATTCTCTTTGCGCAAAATCGTGTCGTGAACGTGAGCGGCGATCGCTTCATATGCGGCAACGACAACTTTCGGATCCGTTTCGCTAGCTTTTTCGACGACGTATTCGAAAGATTTCGCCGTACGGTTTGCCGCAACGCGCGATAGAACGAGCGCTTTTTCTTCAGGACGTTTAGCGGAATTAAACGCGTTTTGGAGTTTGGCAAGCTTTTCGTCGCGCGATAATTCAATTCCAATTTGATCGTCCGGCAATGATACCGTACGAATATAGGCTCTAAGTAGCGCTGTTTGCTGAGCTTCCGGCAACTGACCGGAGGCGAGAATCTCTTCCATCTTGGGCGTGAAACGACCGTCTGCCCAAACGTTCAGAGCGCGTAATCCGGCGGCCTTATCAGACGCGTTCGCGGAATCGAGAAGGCTGGAAATAAACTCTTGAGCCTTATCGCCGCCCGTTCGCGCAACGAGGCGTAAAAGAATTTCATTTTGTTCGGCGGGAACTTTGCCGAACAACGCGACGATTGGCTCCGCATTTTTATTGCAGAGCGACGCGACCAGATTCTCAGCGGCGTCTTGATCTTTACCGCGCGGAATAAGGGCTATCGAAGCGACGAAGGACGGAACGTCGTCCGACGTTGAAATTTCACGCGCCTTTTTCAGAAGTTCAAGACGGTCGGGGCAATCTTTCGCCGTTGTTTTCGCAAAGATTCGCGGGCGAACGTCAACGGCGCGATTTGCCAAGACGGTCGCAAGTCGTTTGAACATATCGGAATCTGACGCCTTATCGAAAGCGTCGAGCAGAGCGTCGTCAAATCCGTCGGCAACAATAAAACTGGCGATACGCGTCGCGAGGGTCGGGTCGCTTTGGAGTTTGGCGACGATAATATCAACGTCTTGCGCTTCAGCGAGCTTTTCAAGAGCCAGGAAGCCCGTCGCTTTCAAGTTCTCGTCGTCAGAATTAAGCGCGGCGAGAGCGTACGGTCGGTATTTTTTATTGTCGCGAGCTACAAGTCCAGCCAACGCTTCCGCTTTGAGCCAGGGTTCCAACCCGTCGTAAGATTTCAAGTATTCGTCAACCTTTTCGTCCGACGTTTTCGAAAGTCCGAGGGGAAGCTCAGTTTCAACGCTGTCTTGCGGGAAAACCGGCGCTAGTCGGCACGTCAACGCGGCTTGAGCGGCCGGAACGTCTTTATTGTCTTCGAGAGCCTTAAGCGCGACGTCGCCGGGAATCTTGGCGAGACACGCGGCAGCGCCGTCGACGAGTCGACGATGATCGCTCTTAAGCAACGGAACGACTTTTTCTACGTCGGCGTCGACCCCAATTACCGCAAGTTGTTCAAGTAGCCAGACTTTGGTTTCGTCGGAAACGTCGGCGTTCAACGATTCCGTAATGAAATTACGGCACGAAGCAATTTCGTCCGCCTTTTGGTTTTGAGTCGCGTCCGTTAAAATTGCGCGGAATTCGTCGCGCGCTTTAAACATTGGCGTTTCGGAGTGTGGATTGACGAGTTCCCCGACGTAAACGCCGCCGCGTCCGGTAACGACGTCGCGCTCGGCGGAAAAATCGCGCGAGTCGAGTCTCTGGAGAAGATCGCCAAAATCTGCGGCGAACAGATTAGCGGTTCCTAACGTCAGAATCGCCGCCATGGCTATTAAATATCGTTTCATAGGTCCACGCATGTTAATTAGCTAGTATGTGCGATGAAATCGGTTCACTTGATGATTGAACTTTCCGTTCAAAACGCTAGATGGGACTAGACTTCAATTTGGTAAGGAGTTCGTTGAACTTTCGAGACCATAGCCGTAGCTTCTCGATCCCCGACAAATTCCATCTTCTCCTTATCCCAGACAAGGTCGCGTTGCAATTTGTACGCGATGATGCACATATGTCCATAATCGGAGACGTTGGCGCCGTAGAAGACGTCTTGGAACGGTCGCGTGCGATGACGAACGCAATAGAGGAAATCGTCCGCTATATTGTCGGCGCCGCCGCTGTAGCGTCGCACGTCGACCGCTTTAAGAGGACGAATATCTCCCGATTTTCCGAAGATATATTTGCCTTTCGTTCCGACGATCGTAATATTGCTTCCGGAACCCGGACAGTCGCCATGATAGAAATTAACGCCATTTTCCATTTCGATTTTCACGCCGTTGAACGGATTCTGCTCGGTGTTCGGCGCAAAAATCTTTTTCGGGGCAATATGATCCATACCGCAAGAGTAGAGGGCGCCGCCGAAGTTGTGTCCGCCCCAGTCGCCAAGTCCGCCGGTGCCGAACGCGGAATTGTATCGCCACGTCATCGGATCTATCGCGCGTCGGCTATACTCGAAGTACGGCGCCTGACCAACCCATGCGTCCCAATCGACCTCAGGCGGACACGGTTCCGGATCGTAAGTGCGTTCGGAAGGAGCGCCGCCGCAATTGGCGTAGATTTCTTTTACTTCGCCGATCGCGCCTGACATGATTACCGGCGCCATATATTGCCCGTAATCTTCCATAACGCGTTGCGAACCGCTCGATACTACGCGATTGTACTTACGCGCGGCCGCGACGATCTGACGACTCTCCATGAGGGTGAACGTCAACGGTTTTTCACAGTAAACGTCCTTTCCTGCCTTGCATGCGTCGACGGTCATTTTCGTGTGCCAATGATCCGGCGCCGCAACGGAAACGACGTCCAAATCGGGCATTTCATACATCTCTTGATAATATTGGAACCCTTTCACAGGCTTACCGTCGATTTCCTTGGGAATACGACGTGTGTCGATATCGCAACACGCGATAAAACGTGAACCCGGGCGCGAACCAATATTGCTTCGTCGGGTTCCCCAACCGATCAAACCGACGTTGATCGTTTCGCTCGGTGGAAAGTAACCGTCTTTTCCAAGAACTCGACCCGACACAAACATCGGAAGCGAACATGCCGCAGCGCCTAAAAAAGAGCGTCGCGATAGTTTTGTAGATTTCATTGAAGTCGTCCTCTGTGCGAATATGCCAGACCCAAAGAGGCGCGCGCCGCCGTCAAAGCAGTTCGACGACGGCGGCGCCGCTACGTTAGTTTGTCTGAATTGACCAACTATCCGAACTCGGATTGTATGGATTATACGTTTTCAAAACGTAGAGTCAACAAAAAGGGTTGAATTAAGACTCGTCTAAGCCTGCGACCAGCGTCGTCAGAAAACGTCGATCTTCGTCGATCAATTTTCGATCTAAGTGCGGATTAACTCTGTCGCTTTCAAGAGCACGTTTGGCTTCTTGAACAGCTTCGTCGCGTCGTCCAAGTTCAACAAGAGCGCGCGCCAACTTTGCGCGCTTTCCGACGTCCGTCGGAGAACGCTCGACCGACTCGCGGTAGAAGTCCAGCGCGGAATCCCCAAATTCGCGCCGACTCCGATTCTCGGTAAAAAGTCGCCAATCCCAATCGGCGCAACTTTCACGCGCGGCAGACGAGTTTGGCGAAGTTGTCTTAACGCGATCTCGAGCGACTTGCCAATTCTCGTGATTTGCCTCGGTCGGGTAGGCAAAGTATTCTTGAGCGGCGCGTCCGTAAAAAAGTCGCGCAACGTCGATAGAGTAAGGGTCGACGTCCTTCGGATTGGTCACGCCCGAAAAATTCGTTGCATCGAGGTTAAAAAGGAAAGACTGATTCCGCGGTTTAAATGCCGTTGTGTAGAATGCCGCAGTAATGACGCACAGACTAAGAACTAGAGTCGGCGCCACAAATCGCAGGGGTTTCCAATCGACGGCGCCCTTGCGTATACCGGAGTCGGAGCTCTCAACGACTATTGCGGACAAAATAAAAATTAGCGTTGAAACGCATGGATAGCCGATTCCGCCGGCGGCGAGCAAATTGACCAAAACGATCAACAAGGCGACTCCGGCAACGATAGGCGTTCGGTGACTGCTACCGTTCTCCTGCGTCAGACGTGGCGCAACATAAAAGACGAGAAGGGCAGGGGGAATGGCAACGATGTAAAAACTCAGTTGGATAGGCGCCGACAGAAGGAACGAAGTGAAGAACGAGATAGTGAGTCCAAAGAAGAAACCGACGCAGACGTCTCGGTAGGGTCTATCGTCAGGTTTCATGATTTTCTCTTGGAGGGGCAAATCCGATAGGCTCGTATCCTTGAAACGCTTGACAATAGCGCGACCGCCGACGATAAAAATTCCGAGCAAAAAAAGGAGCAAAGAGGCGAGGGCCGGAACGCCAAAGAGCGCCGCTATCTCAAAAGCGAAATTGTGCGGATCCGCAATAAATTCACTCGCCGTTGGAAGAATATACCGCGCGTAGACGCTTTGAAATTCGCCTGGTCCAATTCCCAAGCCAGGGTAATCATGGATCATTTCTGACGTCGCGCGCCAGTAGTCGAGTCGATATCCTAACGATTTACCAGCTTCCGTAAAGACTTCTTTGTCGACGATTCCCGCGAAGACGGACGCGGTGAAAATCAAAACGGACAACGCAAAAATCGCGGCGAGTAGTCTGACCGCTTTTCTAGGATTCGATTTCCTTCGAATCGCCGCGCAGACTTGGTAAAGACCGTAGAGCAAAAGACCGGAAAAAGTCGCAAGAACCGCCGCACGACTTTTGGTCAAAATAATCGTGAGCAATAGCGTAAAAGCAATTAGAATCCAAAGCGAGGCGGCTATCCTAGAAGATCGCGACGGCACAGTCTTTGAGTCTGAATTTCGGCAAAGACGAGAAAACCAGACGAATCCCAAAAGCGCGATCACAAATGACGGCGCAACAAGACCGGCGAGTGTATTGGCGAGTCCGTACGTTCCGGTTGGCTCGGAACTTTCAAGGAGTCGTTTTTCAAATAAAAGTCGTTCTTGCGAATCGCTTGCAAAATATAACCCGGCGTCTTTTAAAGTTTGCTCCGGGTTCGCCAAGTACTGCGCTCGGATCGCGGGATTGACAACGGCGTAAGAATAGAGCGAATACGCGCTCTCAGCAACGGCGCAGGAAACGATCAACGCAAAAAAAGCCTGGAAAGCGCGCGATGAAAAGCGACGCGACGCGCTCCTCAGTATAAAATAAAAAAGTGGAGGAGTAACAAAAGTCCAGTACGCGTTCGTTGAAAAACGAATGTCGCCGCATTTCGTAATGACGACGCGCAAATACGACGCCGTCGCAAAGAGAAGGAAAAAAACAAGCGCTAAATCAGGGAAGAAAACGATCTTTCTCGGACGCTCTTTTGTCGGTTCCGACGCAGACGTATCGGTCTTGACGACAAGTCGACCGAGTGGAAGGAACAAACAAAAGAGCAAAAGCAACAGAACGGTAGGGAGAAAATCTCCGTTCCTGATAGAGCCTTCCGGCGGGGTTAAAAACGCGGTCGTTGCAAGAGCCGCAAGACCGACGCGTAAAAACGTCCTAAAATAACGAGCACGATTTCCCGGAATCTCCGAAAACTCAGTGGGTTTCTTAACGTCGCGTTTTTCGGAACGCGCGCGCGATGTTTTTGCCGCCATGAGACGAGGCGCTTTCTTTCACTAGTACGATGTTACGCTTGACGGACGAAACGCTTGAGGTAGCGAAGAGATTCGCGACCGGTTTCGACAATTCCCGGAGAATAATCGAACGGTTCGATTCCAACCCAGCCGTCAAAGCCTGCTTTTTCAAGCGCCGCCATAATCGGTTGAAAATCGAGACGTCCAAATCCGGGACCTTTGAGATTCGGATCGTTCGCGTGAAAAGATACGCAACGATGAGTTTTCCAGACTCGTTCAATGACTTCCGGTATCGCTTGATACTCTCCGCCGTCCATCGCCTTGCAGTCGAGATGAAGGCGCACGCACGACGGCTCGCCGAGTTCTGAAATAAAATCGAGCGTTTCTTCTGAGTTCGTCCAATAATTGGTTTCCGTCGGCGCAAGCGCTTCTAAAGCAAGCGTAACGCCGAGCTTTTCAAGCGTAGGAACGACGGCGGAAATCATGTCCAACGCGTATTTATCGGCGTCTGCACGACTCGCGCCGCGAGGTATGTTACGCTGTTGCGGCGAACCGAGAACCATATAGGTTCCTCCGAGATCAGCGCAAAGTTCGGCAAGTCGTTTCAAATACTCCGAAGTATTTCGACGCACGTTAGAGTCCGGCGTCGTTACGAAGTACCCTTCCGTTTTCGCGAGAATCCAGTGAAGTCCGGAAACTTTCACGCCGGTTTTAGCCGAAGCAGACCGAATACGGTTTCGAATTGACGCGCTAATATTATCAACCGACGCGAGTTTCGACGCCCCGGAAGAAAAGTCGGGATCGAGTGAAAAGGGCGCGAGTTCTACGCCGTCGTAACCCCAAGCCGAAATCGCCTCGAATTGATTGTCGATCGACCAAGGGGATAGCATTTCATTGCAAAGAGCAAATTTCATAGCGGAACGCTTTCATCAATACAAAAAGAACCGAAAGGTTTTAACTCCTTAAACGGCGATTAAAACGACTTTCGGTTCTATGCTGTCAACGTGTTCTACGATCGACGACAAGTTTAACGAGTCGCGTCTTCAAGTTTGAAGTAGAGCGCCGCGCCCCAAGATTCGTAGCCGACTCCGTTCGGATGAAGAAGGTCGGGCATAACGTCTTTCGTGAGTACGCCGTCTTTGTTCAGGAAGACTTTACCAATATCGAGAACTTCGACGTTCTCAATATCGGCCATGTAGTACGACGTTAAGGCGTTAATGCGGTCGATTTGATCTTGTTCGCCTTCACGATTCGTGCACGGGAAGATTTTCAGAACGAAAATCTTCATGTTGGGGAAGAGTTCGCGCAGTTTTTTGACGATTTTGCGTTGTCCAAGAGCAATATCCTTCGGAGCGCGGTCGTTGCCCCAAGTGTTATTGACGCCGATGAGCAGGACGGCGGCTTTCGGGTTCACTTTACTGAAGTCGTAATTTTCAAGGCGCCACAGGACGTGTTGCGTTTGATCTCCGCCGTGCCCGAGGTTGATCGCTTTTTTGTCGCCGTAGTACTTTTGCCATTGTTCGGCGCCGGCGCCTTCCCAACCGTGGGTGATCGAGTCGCCGATCATGAGGATATCGACGTCGCCTTGCTTAAGGATTTCGTTCTTTTGACTGAAACGATCGCGCCACCAGTCGGCGTCGACAGGAGTGGGATTGCAGTCGACAGGGGAATCGCCAAGAGCTTCAGCGACCATCGGCTCAATCGCGTTCGCCCAAATTTCGTAGCCCGCTGCGCTCGGATGGAGCGAGTCAGGCATGATCTCTTTCGTAAGGATCCCGTCTTTTGTCAAGAGAAGATCGTTAATACTGAAGAGCTGAACGTTTTCAACGGCGCCGTCGGCATAGATTTTTCGGAGACCTTCGTTGATCGCGTTAACCGCCTTACGATACGTTCCGTCCGGTTTTTCATCGCGCGGGAAGACTTCCAAGAGCAGAATCTTCGTTTCAGGATAGTAGCTCTTGAGCTGGTCGACGATCGCCTTGACGCCTTCGACGGTCTCTTCCGGAGTACTGTGCATTTGGTCGGAGTTCGGCTTTTTGTGTCCGATATTATTCGTACCGATCATAACGACGGTCATTTTCGGGGAGATTTTCTCCATAGGAGAATTCGCCATGCGCCAAAGAACGTGTCCGGTTCGGTCGCCGCTGATCGCAAAGTTCATCGCTTTACGAGCGCCGTAGAACTTGTTCCATACGTCTTTACCGGTTCCTTCCCAAAAGTGAGTGATCGAGTCGCCGACCCAAAGAAGATCGACGTCGCCTTGTTCCATACGTTGCTTTTGTTCTTGATAACGCGCGATATCTCGGTTTTCCAGCGAAGTCGCGGGATTCTGCGCCATCGCGAAAGAGGAGACTAACGTTACGCACAAGCTTAAAAGAATGGCGTGCGTTCTAAGGAAAATTTTTTTCATAGTCGAAATCCTAAGTGATTGACTTCCGTTAAAGCGTCGAGCGCTAAGCGCCCAACTCACACTACGCATGATTGTACTCAGAAACAAAATGAGCGCCAGTTTTTCTTGATAAAACGCTCAAAATACGCTAAGATTCCGCGTTTTTTCAGACTACTCCGCCTTTAGACAACTGCGAATTGAACCTGACGCGACGAGGCTCAAACTTGAGACTTATTTTGGCGAGACCTAATCTTGCAAATTGAGAAGTGGCGACAATAACTCGAAAATGAGCGTCGTATCGTTGTTTCATCCGCAATCTCATCGACGGCGCGCAACTACCATGAGAAACGACAAGAAGTAGAGCCGAAGGAAACGAGGTGCAAAAGAAGAAAAGACCGTGAAAAACCAAAACTCAGTGGAAGCCTAAAAGACCGTCCCAACGTCTAACGGGCGAGCGCCCAGTGGGACAAAACTTACGCGCAACCGTTACCTTCGCGCGCCGTCGAACGGTTTTACGATTCGACGGCGCAAACGTAAGGAACGCGTTAATTCAACCTTCGGCGGGCGGTAAAATCGCAATTTCAAATTACGATTCAACGCCTTTAATGACGACGGTAACGAGCGACGACTACTGAATCGCCTCTTTCAGTTTCAAATAAAGCGCGGCGCCCCAAAGTTCGTAGCCGGTCGCGTTCGGATGAAGAAGATCGGGCATAACGTCCTTGGAAAGAACGCCGTCCTTGTCAAGGAAAACGTCTTTCAGGTCGAGAACTTCAACGTTAGGAATATCGCGAACGTAGAATGGCGTCAGTTCGTTAATAGCGTCGTTTTGTTCTTGTTGATCTTCACGACAATTGCACGGGAAAAGTTTTAAAACGAAAATCTTCATATCGGGGAAAAGCGCGCGTAGCTTTTGGACGACTTTTCGTTGTCCCAGCGCGACGTCGTAGGGTCTACGATCTCGATTCCAGGTGTTATTCACGCCAATGAGCAACACGGCGGCTTTCGGGTTTACCTTGCTGAAATCATAGTTGTCCAATCGCCAAAGAAGATGTTGCGTTTGATCGCCGCCGTGCCCAAGATTGACAGGATGAAATTCAGCCAAATACTTCTGCCACACATCGGAGCCGTCCGGTTCCCAATAGGGCGTTTTGTCCCAGAAGTGCGTGATCGAATCGCCAATCATAAGCAGGTCGACGTTGCCTTGCTTGAGAATTTCATTCTTTTCGTCGAATCGAGGCTTCCACCAATCGGCGTCGACAGGCTGAGGCTGGCAGTCGATCGGATTGTCGCCTAAAACGTCGGAAATGATCGGTTCGACCGCACGAGCCCAGATTTCGTAGCCTTTTGCGTTAGGATGGAGAAAATCAGGCATGATCTCAGGAGACAAAACGCCGTCCTTTTCGAGGAAGAGATCGTTGATATCGTAGTATTGAACGTTTTCAACTTTACCGTTCGCATAAATCGCAGCAAGGTTCTCGTTGAGCTTATTGACGTCGAGACGGAGCTTGTCGGTCGGCTTATTTCCACGCGGAAAAACGGCGAGAAGCAAAATCTTCGTCGTCGGATACTGCTCTTTGAGTTGATCGACGATCATTTGAACGCCTTCCGCCGTCTCTGCCGGCGTACTATGCTGTTCTTTTGAATTAGGCTTTTTATGCCCAAGATTGTTGGTGCCGATCATGACGATCGCAAGTTTGGGAGAAATTTTATCAAGCGGAGAGTTCGCCATGCGCCATAGAACGTGTCCGGTACGATCGCCACCGATACCGAAATTCATCGTCTTTCTGTTGGCGTAGTATTTGTCCCAAACGGATTTGCCGTCGCGTTCCCAACGGTGAGTAATAGAGTCGCCGACCCAAAGAATATCGACTTCTCCTTGCGCCATACGCTCGACTTGCTGCTGATATCTTTCGATATTGCGATCTTCGAGAGTCGTCGCGAGATTTTGCGCAAAGGTCGCCGACGTCGCGACAAACGTTAGCGCCACGAGTAAAGCGGTGAAGAAAAATGGGAAATTTCTGTTTCTTTTCATGGTTCTTCGATCTGTGTCTGTTGACATTTAACGTTTAGGCGACGGAGGAATCTTTCAAAATCGATTTCACTCAAATTAGAAGTTTCCGACCGCTCGACTTTGATCGACTGCCTGTGGAGTTGCCTGCGAAAAAGGGATTGAAACTTGACGCAGGAAACGACCGTGTTTCTCAAAAGATAAATCAAAAGAGCGCGATTGTCAAACAAATGCGATGAATAAAACGCGCTTTCCCTGATTCTAATGTGAAAAAAGCGCCGACGCGCCCTGAAGAATAGGGAGCGTCGACGCTTTTACTGCGTCCCACTTAGCTACGATGTGTGAAAAAGCTCGAGCAAAATCAGTTACAAATTGAAAAACGCATTTGAGCTAATCGGATGGAAGTGGGGCGTTTCGGGCGCTCCGATCATTCGAACGGCTTTCTGAAGTTCGGTCGCGTTGCCTTCGTCGTAGTCGGGCGAATTAGGATCTAAACTACTTTCATGGACGTAGGTAGCCGAATGAATAAAGCGTCCGTCGCCTATATAGATACCGACGTGCCGCAATCTAAGACTTCCGTCCGCGCGTCGCGTGCCGAATAGCAGTAGGTCGCCGGGAATGAGATTCTTCCAGCCTTGCGAAACGTCGAGATCGACGCCTTCGCGCTGAATTTGACTGACGTCGCGAAGGATATTGTATCCGTTCGTATAGAAGGCAAAGTTAACCAGACCGCTACAATCGACTCCTTTAGCCGACGTTCCTCCCCAAACGTAAGGCCGACCAAGAAGGCGTCGAGCGCTTGCAATGACGTTTTCCGCCGTGAGTTTGCGCGTCGCAAGCCATTCGTTCCATTCCATAAGCGCGGAGCGTAGAACCCAACCGACACGTCCGTCCGGCGTCTCAACCTGATAATAGTCGCCGTCCGTCTTTTGGTCTTTCCACACCAAGACGTCGTTCGGCGCTAGGTCCGAAATCGAAGGAGAGTCCGGGTTGGGGGCAAGAAGTATTTCGCCATAGTTTGCCGTACAAACGAGTCGAGGCGCTTCGCGCCATGCGTGAAACTCGTTTTCTGAAAGTCGCACGACGCTTCCCGCCGTCGTATAGCCCAAGTACCCGTCAAAGTTCTGAACCAAAAGCCAGCCTTTTCCCGCCTTCTTCAAAACGCGCAGAGGCGCGCCCATAAGCGCTTGCGTGCCGCATTCGGCGGAATAATCCGGCGCAACGCGCAACTGAATTACGGAAAATCGCACGAGCGCGCGCCAACGACCGTCCAACTCGTCGTTTTCCTCAGGCAACAAGGTAACGGAAATTTTCCAATCGGGACGCTTTTCAGCGAGAAGCTTTACGGCGGCGTGCGCGTCTGGCGACGTCGTTTCAACTTCGACGCGTTTCTCCGACTCTTCGCCGATAAACTGATAATCAAAAAGTTCAAGACGCTTATCCGGGGCAAACCGCTCTTTAATCTCTGCAAGTTCCTTCATAGGCGCGGAAGATTGAAGATCGTCCGCTCTGACAAAAGTTGCGAAGCCAAGGCCGATAATCAACGCAATACGCGCAAGAGCTGGCGCAATGTTTTTAATCGTCATATATTCTGTGATGATTTACTTACTAGGACTATGATTTTGTTCGATCATGCGATTCGCGCGATCGGAAGATTGTGAATGGTTCATAAAAACAAAAGCGTTGCGAGCGTCGGTTCATACGGTTATAATGGGGTCATCGTACACACATCGTCGTCCGCTCGGACGCGAAACAAACCATCCATAACAAAGGATTCGACAATGAGACGAAAGTTCCTATTGGCGCGGTCAGCCTGTTTGTTCGCGCCGCTTTTCGCAGTTATTCTATCATGTTCATCCGTCTTTGCCCAGTCTGAATGGCAAGAAAAAGTCGCCAATCTGATCAACGACAATCGATTCTCAGACGCGACCGCCGAACTCGTCTCCTTAAGAAATTTGACCCCGGAAGAGCAAATACAAAAGGATTGGTACATTGAACTCATGCGACGTATTCGTATTGAGTTCCGATACAACGAAGCTCAAATTAAAGAGCAACTTGCCAAGGCCGGTTTCGACACGAGCGACGAAAAAATGCGCGAGTGGGAATCCAAGCGTTACCTTGAAATGCGTCCTATCGACGGAGAACGTCGGTACTTCAAAAACGCGGTTTCCAATCTTCCGCGACTTGATCCCGAACTGAGACCGAATCGCGTCGTTACCGAGTACGACAAACAAGCGACCGCCGCGCGTCTTAATAATTGCGCCGAGATGATCGCGCAATCGGACGGGAAGGGATCTTTGACGCATAAACGACGCAACACCTTCGAGTGTGTCGCCACAATTCCGGCGAACACGATTCCCGAAGGCGAAACGGTGAAATATTGGGCGCCGTTCCCGCGGCAATCGTGCGCGCGTCAGCAAGACGTCAAATTTGTATCCTGCAACGCCGACCGGTATGAAATCTCCCCTGAAACCGACCTGCAACGCACGGTCTACATGGAAAAAACCGCTGTCAAGGATCAGCCGGTCATCTTCAAGCTCGTATTCGAAACGACAAGCTACGCGCAGTATTTCGCGCAAGATTACCTCGTCGCAAACGTTAAACCGTACGATAAGAATAGCGAAACATACAAAGTCTACACAGCGGAATATCTTCCCCACATGATCAAGACCGACGCCATGAAAAAATGGGCCGAAGAGATCGTTGGGAATGAAACGAATCCGGTAAAAAAAGTCTCGCTCCTCTTTGACGCAATCGACGAACGCTATCCTTGGGCGTCGTCGAACGAATACGGAACGATGCCGTGCATTCCGGAATACGTTATTCGCGAGGGACACGGCGACTGTGGTATGTTGACGCTGCTTCTCGTTTCCGCATGCAGATGCGTCGGCGTACCTGCTAAATGGCAAAGCGGATGGACGATGAAGGATTCCGGCGTCTGCGGAATGCACGACTGGGGCGAAGTTTACTACGAAGGTATCGGCTGGGTTCCGATCGACATGTCGTACGGTAAGATGAAGAGCGACGATCCGTTGATTCGCGATATCTACAAGAGCGCGTTGGATCAATACCGCCTCGTCATTAACGACTCGATCGGTCGTCCTCTCTTCATTCCAAAGACCTTCTTCCGTAGCGAGCCTGTCGACCTCCAAGCCGGCGAAATCGAAACGAAAGACGGCAACCTGTACTTCAACAAGTGGGACTTTGAAATATCCGTTAAGGTTGACTAGTCGCTACAACGACGAGCAACAAAAGATTGTCCTTATTCTCGGCGCGCATTTGGCGCGACGAGAATAAGGACGCGATAAAAAAGAAAGAGTTGGGAATCGATTCATGTTTCGTTCCCAACTCTTTTGTTTACAAAAACTTTTCTAATTCTCGCCAAACGAAGCGTCTCCAACAGGAATTGAACCTGCAACCTCCGTCTTCAAGCGTTTCCGCGCGTCGGAAGTCGGCGCCGAAAGCAAAAACAGGAATCCCCGCCGCAACGAGGAAGATCGCAATAAGTTTCATGTTAAATCAACCCCAGTTCGTGAAAGTTGGAAGAATTGTAGACCGTTTCAACGTAAACCGTTTGAATCCCGCCGTCCCCGCGCGTCGTCGCTTCGTTCCCGAGCGCGACCCGATACGTCACGCCGTCGGCTCCTTGTTTTTCGTATACTGTAAGAAGCGCCATGATTCTCCTTTATTTGTAAGTGGCCGCGTTCTCGCGCGTGTTCCTCGCAATATCGATCAAATACCGCGTTTGAGCGCGCGTCTCGTTGTAGAGTTGTTTATCGTAGTTGATCTGGCTCGTCAGACTCGCCGCTTGCCACGCGTTGAACGTCCCGCCGGGCGACTTCACGGCGGAACCCACGTTCGACGCCGCCTCTTGCGCGCTGAGATATTTCTCTTGGCTCTCCCCCAGGCGGTCGAGCGCGTTCGCGATCACGACGCCGTCTTGGCTCTCGCGCGCTTCGACGAGCGCCGCGTAGGACGCTTGAAGCTCTTGCCCCGCCTTTTGGAGCTTTTCAAACGGGGACGCGAACTTGTCAAAGATACGGTCGAACGCCCCTTGGAGCGCCGTTTGTTCTTTCTCTTGTTGTTTCGCGTCCGCTTCCGCGCGAACCTTGGCCGTTTGACGCGCGCGCTCGACGTCCGCCTCTTGCATACTCCGGCGCATCCGCTCGACGCGCGCGAAGTCGTAACTTGACGGATCCGTCTCTCTCTTCGCCTCTTCGAGATCGATCACCGCCTGAAGCTGCTTTTTGTACGCTTCCGTCTCTTTATTGATCGCGTCGATTTGTTTGTCTCGTTCCACGTCGACGTCGACCCGCGCCAGCTGACGGCGCAGCTGATCCGCGACCCATGGGTTCGTCGTGTTTTTCAATCTTTCCTGAAGCCCTTCGCGACGCGCGTCCGCGTTGAGCCAGACCTTCTTTTGACGTTCCGCGTACGCTTCGGCGGCGCGCGACTCTTGTTCCGCGATCTTCTTCTCCGTTTCCTCGCGCTCTTTTCTCTGACGGTCAAGGAGTTCGTTCTTCTGCGCTTCCGCCGACGCTCGCGCTTCCAAGTATTGATTGTAATACCCCTCGGCGGCGGGATTTTTGCGAAAGAATCTATTCCGCGCGTCGAAGTCGTCCCATCTCCCGTTCATTTCTCCCGCAGGATCGGCGAGCTTCGCCAGCGCGTCTCCGAAACGCGCGAGCTCGGCGTCAATGTCTTGACAACTTTCTTCGACGCTCTTTTCAACCTCTTTCGTCCCTTTCTTAATGAACTCGGAGAGATCGGAGAAGACGCTTTCGTCGACTTCCGCAAAGCTCGCGTCCGGTTTTTTGAGCTGAACGTTGAGCGTTTCAAGTTCAGCTTTCATGGCGTCGATCGCCGCTTGTTCATCGTCGCGCGCCGCTTTGAGCCGCGCTTGGAACTTGTCGTCGTGCTCTAGAATAAATTTCCTTCGGTCGTCCTCCGAGTCGAAGAACTTCGTGTTCTTGATCGCGTCCCACCACCCGACGTTCCTTTGTTTAATATCAAAGAATCCGACCTCCTCTTTGCGCATTTTCGCGCCGATCGCGTCCGTGTCAAGATTCGTTTGTCTTTCTTTGATCGCCGCTTGCAGTTCGCGCGCGCGCGCTTCCGCCATCTTCTTATTGAGCGC
>ONGM01000077.1 GCA_900317365.1 uncultured Planctomycetota bacterium | reverse complement strand
TCCGTCGAACAGCACGACCTCGATCAGGTCGTCAAAGCGATCGAAGCCGCCCGCAAACTGCAAGCGGAGGAGTCGGGGAGTAAGAAGATCAAAGTGCAGGTCGCGCGACATATCGATTGATGAGAAATCACGTTTTGTTTGGCGGCGAGAATTTTAATCGCGACGTCGTTCTCCATCGGATCCTGACGCGGACGATTAAAAGGCTCGCGAACGGCGAGAACGCGCTCGACGACGCGATGCGCTACGTCGAGCGCGCGATCGAACACACGCGGATGAATTGCGATCTGCAGTTTATCGCCGAGCGGATGACGGAATACGACGGGAAGGATTATTGGTTGCATACTTCATGAAGAACAAAATACCGCCTTCAGACTACCTCAAGAAGACCGGCGAAGAGCTTGCGACGTATCTCGCGCAAGCGGACGAATATATCAAAGAGCTTGAGACGACCGACGACGCGTGGGAATTGTGGGGCGCGCTTCACATCACGTTCCTTCACATGGCGGCGTTGATTCGTCGCGCGGAATATGAGACGAGCGCGGCGCGCGATAGACAATTCATTTTGGAGAATCCGGAGTAACGCGTCGTTTTAGCCGTTTTTCCCCGGCGCTGTCGCGTAATGCATGGCGCACGCTTGTCCGCAGGCTAAAGCCAGACGGCTTCCCCCGCACAAATGTGCGGGGCGCGCTTCGCGCGGTAAAAATTTCCAGGCTCGCTTCGCTTCGCCTTGTTGGCAATCCGGCAAGCGACCAACGGGAGCGGCGATTCACCAACCGCGCGGGAGCGCGAAACGGGAGCCGAACGTTGGCGGCTTAATTTCGGAATTTTTTGTTTCTACATCGGCTCCTCGCTCCCTATTCGGAGAAAATAGCGCTACAATAATCGTTATTTTACGAACGATGCGCGACGGGATTCGACGGGATTCCTCGCGCTCTTTTGGAAAGGCTCCGTTATGGCAAAGAATGAAAACGTCGATATTATGCGCGCCACCGCCGCGCGGTACTCCCTGGAGCATTATTTCTTACCGACTGCTTTTTACGCAGAAGACGCCGTCGATTTCCTTTTCTGCGTTACTAGCCTCACAAGAGAACACGTCGGTCCGTACCTGTCGAGATTCTATAGCCGCGTCGCCGCATATACCCAGTCGGCGGAAAACGTCAAAGTCCCGCAAGTCGAATACGACCCTGCAGACTTCTATTCCCAGGTCATTCTGTCCCCATACGAGGCGCTTCAGGACGAGTCGCTCCGCGACTCCGACGCGCGGGTCATTCGCGTCGATATGCCGGAGCCTGAACGCGCCGTTCTCTGCGCTAGAATCTATTTCTGCTTCTCCGGGGAAAACTTCGAAAATCGTATGGTCTTCACCGTCGAAAGAAGACTCATCCTGCCTGACGAGCTCGACAAGTCCGACGTTCCCCCTGCCGATTGCCTACTCTGCGGATGGGATCGCGAACTTAACCATATCAATACCGGCGAATTCATCTACTCCGGAATTGACCCGAAACTCATGGAACAGGTACGAAACGAACTCGGCGCCGATAAATCGGAAGAGGAAGTTTACTCGCATTATCGTTCCGTCCACGCGAAAACCGAATTAAGGCATATTCTCGAACTGTTCGACGAATTCGTCCGCTCCGGTACGGCGAAGGCGGCGAAAAAGACCGATTAACCCCCGACTCTTTGCCCATAGCGATCTCACGTCGCGCGTCGACGCCAAGCAAAACGCCTACGCGCCGCGCCAAACGAGGCTGCTAACGAAGACGGTTCCTAGCGTCGACCCGCGGTTTTTACGCGAACGCTCGACCGAAAGACGAGGCGCAAGGCTCCGTCGCAATCGGATCGCGCGTCGTTTGCGGTTGCGCGAACTATTCCACTCTTTCCCCTTTACCTTCGGAACAGGCTCCAATATGACGCGGAATAAACAACTACTTGAACGCGACGATATCGACGTAACGCGCGCAACGAAGGCGCGAGACGTCATGGAACATGAAATCCTACCCGGCTACTTTTACGGTTTGGAAGGCGAGTCGCTCCGGCAGTTCCTTGTAACGCTTTCCAAGCCGGGTGAATTTTTAGCGCATTTGCATCGAAACCTTCGCAACGACCTCGTTAAGGAAGGGAACAACTATCCGCAGACGGAATACGAGCCGACGGATTTCGACGGCGTAGCGCTCATCGGACCTAACCCAATGATACCGGAACCGGACGTCGTGATCGTTCGCGTCGTCATGCCGGAACCGGAACGCCCGAATCTTTGCGCGCGTATGTTCTTCTGCGTCGCCGGGGAAGGTTACTCTCGTCGCAAACTCTACATGACCGAAAAAGCCGAGATTTCGCCGGAGGACAAAAAGGGACAATTCGCTCCTCCCGACTGCGTCGTGTTCGAGTGCGGGCGCGGAACCGGATCCAAGGATCGCGAAGGACTTGAACTCGTGCGTTTCAGTACCGGTATTCGCGTGTACTCCGGCGAGAATCTTGAACTTAAAACGCGCGCCTTCGAAGCTCTCAAAGGCGTGAAATCCCAGGAGGAGCTTGACAAATCTTTTAAGAATTACACGGAAGGCGCCCAATGGCATTTGATTCACGCGTTGTTTATGAATAAGTTGGGCTAGATAAGTAGGACTAGATTTCAACGTTTGTCGTCGCGAACGTCGCGAGCAGCGCGCTTTTCGGGCTTGCGCAAACGGTTCGGCGGCGCGTTCGACCGGGACGCGCCGTCTTGTTTTTCTGTTTTCAAGAAATTTTTTCTTCGTCAAGTTGACCCAACGGTCGAATTTTGAATAATTTCTAAGTAGGTTTCATATCTCGTCGATTTCACAACGCGACGCGCGCCGATTCCGCAGGCGCTGACGCCGTTGCTCCGAGTTCGTTGGCGCAGAGTTCGTTGGCGTCAGGTTCGCAAGCGCGCGGACGAGATTGATTTGCCGTTGGGGGTAGAGCGGCTCTTTGGTCTGCGAGACGTCGCGTCTTTCCCCTTTTTATCATACCGTTTTGCGAAAGGCTACGATATGGCGTTGAACGATGGCATATTCGGCGGCGATTCGTTCCAATTGACGCGCGAAACTCACGCGCGTTATATGTTGGAACACAACATATTGCCGGATTTTTTCTATGACTTGAAGAAGGATTCTTTTCAGAGTTTTCTGCTCATGCTTTCCCACGAACCGGGCAAGTTTTTGGCGCATATATATCACGATCTTTGCGCCGAATTTGGCGGTCAAGACAATAACGTTCGTCAAAAGGAATATGCGCCGACAGATTATTCGTCCATGTCTTTCGTTGGACCCGGCGAACTCATTCCGGAACCGGGCGTCGTTATCATTCGCGTCAACATGCCCCAACCGGAGCGTCCGCTTCTTTGCGCTCGCGTATACCTTTGCTGTTCTGGGAAAAAATTCTCAAAACGCCAATACTATACGGTCGAAAAGCTCGAACTCTCTCCCGACGAAAAGAACTCGATTACCCCTCGACCGGACTGCGTTTTGTGCGGCTGGGAACCGGAGGAGCGGAAAGGCTCCGGCGGAACATTTTTCGGAATTAAGATTCCCCGACTCAGTCAGAAAAACGAAAAAAGTCGTGAACTCGCTCATTTTAACACCGGCATAGAGATGTTTTCCGGCGAAGATCCAAGAGTTAGCCGAGCCATTCATATGTTAAAAGGACAGTCGGCGCAGGAAGAGAACGACGAGACGATGAAATACACTTCCATTGCCGTTGAGTTGAAACTGATTCACGATCTTTTTGTCAAAGGCGAGCGGAACGATTAGACAGGTCGTTTAGATCGTTTTTCGATCGTTTAAAGAAATAAAAAGGCGCCGATCACAGGGGTGAGATCGGCGCCTTTTTTGCGTCTTTATTGCGTTTCGCAGTATAGAGCGTTAGTAGTTGTATCCGAGTCCTGCGACGAATCCGTGCGCGAGGAAGTCGGATTTACGCCCGTTCATATTTGCGGCGTTATACCACGCGTTGAATTCGTATCCGCCGCGAACTTCGAGTCCGTTGACCTTCCACGTGAGTCCGAGTCCGGCTTCGAGCGAAGGCGTGAAGTACGTCTTCTTGATAGCGGTCGTTTGCACGGACGGACCGACGTACTGCGAGTAGGACTTGACGTCGCCGACGGCGAAGGTTCCGGCGCCTTTTCCGTAGATCGCGAGACCTTGCGCGAGCGCGATTTCCGCTTCCGCGCCGATTCTTAGCCCGTACGCGTTGAGCCGCGATTTCGAGTACAGCGCGCCGACGCCGACGAGTCCGGAATCGGAGAGCGCGTTGGAGAACGCCGTTTCATTATCCGTTGTGCCGTCGAGCATGGAGACGCTGCCGTCGAGCAGATCGCCGCCTTCGGGAGCGCGCTCGGAGAAGGAGTCCGTCGTTTCAAGATTGAGTTGCGACCATCTGAATCCGAGGAAGGGGCGTACGGCAAAGGAGCCGCGATCGATCCATTTTCCGACTTCTACGTCGACGACTTGGAGTTCCGTTTTCAGTTTGCCGGAGATTTCGGCGAAGTTCGCGTCGACGCCGCGTTTAGTCGAGACGAGCGCGGAGTTCGCGTCGTTGAAGACGGCGCCGTTGTCGTTTTGATTGAACCACGTGTACGCACCGATAATATCCCATCCGGTAACGCCGCGGAATCCGACGCGTCCGCGCAGTCCGGAGCCGTCGGCGCGAAGATCGCGTTCGTCGAGCGTCGCGCCGGAGTCGTTAATTCTCCTGGCGTACGGTAGGTCGGCGTCCGTCTTCCACGCGAGCCATTCGGCGCCGAAGAGGAAGCCGTACGGGCGAGTCGCGGTCGGGGCGCACTCGGGCGCGAACGTATAGGGAGCGCGCGCGTTGGGATCGAAAGGATTGACGTCGTAAGAAGGGGAGACGACGAGCGGGCTAGGCTGGCGTCTGACCGGCGCTTGGATCCCGACGACGCGGCGCGGCGCGCATCCTTGCGGGGTAGCGCAACTCGGCGCGTAGGAGAGGTAGGCGTTCGAGGAGTTCGGTGCGAGTCGATTCGCCATCGGGTGCAGTTCGGGCGCGCATGTAACGGCGGGGGTCGCGTAGGTCAAGGCGTCGTAGACGAATTGAGCGCGGCTCTGTTCGTTGGCGTCGTTTTGCGTGTTCGCAGGCGCGACGTCGTTTTTAGGGGACGGGGCGGCGGACTCTTCGTTTGCTTGCGCGTTCTTCGCAGGCTTTTCCTGAGCAGACTTAGGCTGAGACGAGGTTTGCTCGGCGTCTTGCGATTCTTCGGAATCGTCGGAATCGTCGGTCGTAACGACGTTTTGGTTCTGCGCGTCGTTCACGTTTACGGCCGGTTCGGCGGCGGCCGGTTCGACGGGAATCGGATCGTTGGAATTCGCGGTCGAATCGTCAATTTCGACGTCGACGGGATCGACTTGAACAGGCTCGACAGGCGAAGGTTCGACGGCGATAGGCTCGACGACGACCGGTTCCACGGCGACCGGTTCAATTTCGGGATCGTCAGAAGCGGCGTCGAGCAGGTCGTCGGCGGTCGGGATGGCGACTTCGAGTTCGTCGTTGAGATCGTCGACGTCAATTTCGGGATCGTTTTGCGCGTCGTTAATGGCGTTGGAACCGATCGTCGCGGGACCGAGCGGGGCGGGACCTTGCGTGGGCGGGTTCGACGCGGCGGCTTCGGCTTCGAGTTTTTCGAGCGCTTCTTGCGTAGGGGCGACGAAGGGCGGAATTTCGTCTTCCGCGTCTTCGGAACCTTCCACTTCGCCGAGAGGAACGCCGACCGCTTCCGGTTCAAAGCCTTCGAAGACCGGAGACGACTGCTGGTCGTCGCTCACTTCTTGGGCGGTTTGCGGTCCGACTTCCGAGGGCTCCGCTTCGAAACCGGAGACGGCGAAGCTCGCCTTGTCAATATTGACGTCGTTCGGGTTGGTTGAGACGGCGTCGTACGCGAACGGTGAGGCGGCGGTCGGAGGTTGCGAACGTCCGTATTCTTTACGAGTCGAGCCGTCCCAATTGAGAGCGGGGACGTTTTGATTCGCGGCGGCGCTCGCGGTTTGTTTCTGAGCGTTTTGCGGCGCAGATCTCCATCCGGAGGGATCGACGGGACGGGCGGCGTTCGTAGCGCCGACGTTCGGCGAGTATTGCAGGTACTGCGGCGCGCTAGCAGGTCGACGCGGCGGTTGCGGGTTCGCTCTGTTCTGAGGATATTGAGCGCGCTGCGGATAGACGTTCGAGTTCGTTTGCGGTTTGTCTTTTAGCGCTTTGAGGGTAGTCGGCGCGTTAATCGGTCTTGAGACGACGTGTCTTCTTGCGGCGGCGCGTTCTTTCGTTTGCGCGATAATAGCGGCGGCTTGAGCTTTCTCTTCTTCGAGAGAGGGTTCAGAGCTCGATTCCGCGTAGATCGCGTTTGGACGCGCGGCGGCTGGACTCGGCGCGGCGTCGTACGCTTCGACGCGCGTTGCGTTTTCATTGACGCCGGCTTGCGGCGCGACAAAGATCGGATCGGCTCCACGCGCAGATCCTTGATTGGCGCTTTGCGCGGTCGTCGAACCGACGCCGCGAGTCAAGACGTTCGTACGCGCTTGCCCACGCGCCGACTCGACGGCGAAGAGGGCGGCGGCGAGCGTCGCGCATAGCGTAAATTTTCTAATGAGATCCATCTCGTTACCCCTGTGTTCTCGACGCGCGCGAGGAGCGCGGTCGAAGCGTTTTGCGCGTTTCGAGATCGAACGCGCGGAACGCGGCGATTAGCGGCGCGCGCTAACGTTGCGCGCGCTTACGCAGCGGCCGAAACTTGCGATTGATCGTAATTTTGCTTTTAAACAATACAAACAATGCGACCGCAACGATTCGTGTGTTTATTACAATCGTCAAAGTTGACGGCGCGCTTGCAAAAAATCTTCTTTTTTTCGCTTTTTGATTAAATTTTGCGCGCCGAAAGACCGCGTTGAGGCTATCGCGACGTTATATTAGGGAAAAGACGCGAATTATACCAGAGGAACTGAGCGCAAAATCGTTGGAAATTTCGACGCGCCGGACAAATCTTCCGCGCGCGCCGGCGCCATGTTTGGGCGAATCGCTTGCAAACGCGCCGTCGGAGCGTACAATGGATCGAACTGTTTAGTTAAGTCGCTCGTTCGCGTTCGTCGTCGAGCGCGCGGCGCGGAACGTTAATATGGAGTCTTAGAAAGTGCGTTTTGATCGTCTTGAAGGATATTTGGCGCGTCTTCCGCTGAAAGAGGAACTTCGCTATGCGGACGCTCCGATCGCGTCGTACGAATGCGTTCTTGTGAAATTATCGAGCGAAGGCGTTTCCGGGTGGAGCGAGGTTTATCCGGGTAATAGTCCGCTTTTGACGCCGGACTGGAGCGGCGCGACATATTTAACGTTGCGCGACTGCGTGGCGCCGATCTGCGCGACGATCAAGGGCGCGGCGAGCTCGCGATCCCTTTCTGAAGCGTTCCAACCGCTGAAAGGCTCTCAGTACGCGAAGGCGGCGGTCGAGATGGCGTGGCAGGATTTGAACGCGCGTCAGCAAGGCGTTCCGCTGTGGAAGGCGCTCGGGGGCGAAAAGAACCCGATTAAGGTCGGCTTGACATTTGATCGCACGCTGGAACGAGAACGCTTTTTCGCGGCGCTCGCGCGCGCCAACGAAGATCAGTTCGCGCGCATTACGCTGAAGATGCGCCCCGGTTGGGACGTTCAGGTCGTTAATTTTGCGCGCATCGATTCTCCGGCGCACCTTCAAATTCAGGTCGACGTCGAAGGCGCGCTCGATTTCGATCAGCACGCGGACACGCTCTATCGTATGGACGATTTCTTCCTGACGTTCGTCGAGCAGCCGTTGAACCCGCGCGATTTCGTGCAGCACGCGCAACTCGCGGAGGCGCTCCGCACGCCGATCTGTCTCGACGAGTCGATTCTTTCCCTCGAGGACGCGAAGATCGCGCTCGACCTCGGCTCGTGTTCCGTTGTGAATATGAAGCCGGATCGCGTTGGGGGACTCGACTCCGCGTTGGAAATTTCGAAGTTCGTAACGACGTGGAAGGATGAAGAGAAAGGAACGACGGGGCGGTGCTTCGCCGGTTGCGAGTTGCTTTCTTCGCTCGGGTATCGTTCGCTTCTCGCGTTCGCCTCTGCGGCGCGCACGGAACTTCCGACCGATTATATTCGTTTCGACGAGACCTTCGAATGCGATCTCGCGCCGTCGATCGAGACGCGTCTGATCGAAGAGCCTGCCGACGAAGAGAAAGGTCGCCCGCCGCGCTCCTTCCGTTACGTCGATCTCTGGGACGAACCGGGCCTCGGCGTCGACCCGTCGGAAGAAGTTCTCGCGAAGTATACCCTCGATAAGTTTGAGATAAGATTCTAACGTCGGCTTTCTCGATCACCGCGAGCCGTTTTCCCATGCAAACGCGCGCGACCGCCGAATAGCGATCGCGCGCGTTTCGCGTTTCTTGGAACGTTTCTTTAACGTCGCGCTGTTTCGAGCCTACTTTTCCTTTTCTCCTGTCGCCTTATTGACGAGGATCTTGTGTTTTCCGCGTTCGGAGACGGCTTTTCCCGCATCGACGTCCTCTTCGGTAAATCGCGCGACGTAGATTTCGCGCGCGCCGTACCGTTCAAAATCGTATGCGACGAAGATCGCGCCGTCTTCCGTTTGCCCGCCGTCCGGGTACGAGACCTGATCGCGCTCGTCGAGAACGAGACCTCCTCGCCAGGTCGCGCCGTCGTCGCGGGAAAGGTAGGCTGTCATTCGCGATCGTCCGACCTCGCGGTCGAGAGGACCGTTTTTCACGAGGAGTAGCGCGCCGGAGCGGAGGCGGCGGAGGAAGAATCGCGAGGAGGTATGCTTAATCGGCGATTCTTGGAGTTTTGACCACGTTCGCCCGCCGTCGGTCGAGATCGACTCGCCGATTCCTTTCGTCGTGCGGTTCATGATCCAGAGGGAGCCGTCCTTCTTTTCGACGATATTATGCTCGTCAAATGCGGAGATTTCGCGCGGGACTTCGACGCGACCGAGGAAATCGAGGGTTTGTCCTTTGTCGGTCGAGACGTAGGTCGCGGCGCCGCGCAGGGCTTCGTCGAGGCGATAGTAGGAGTCGAAGCGCCAGATCGCGACGGGGAAGAGCCAGCGCCCTTTGGAGTCGGCGATCGGCTTGCACATCATGATACCGTTGCAGAGTCGGCGAGGGGCGGACCATTTCGCGTCGACTCCTTTTTCCGGCTCGTCGGTCGTCATTGCCCAGACGCCGACGCGTCCGTCCCAGATACTCGGCGAGAAATCGGTTCGGAACTCGCCTTGCGCCCAGAAGAGCCAGAGCTTGCCGTCGGGATCGCTCCACATTGTGGAATCGAACGCGCGAACGCGGTCCGGCGGGTCGATCGCCAGAATCGGCTTCGACCAGGTCTCGCCGCCGTCGCCGCTGTAGGCTATCAGGACGTAGTTCTCGCCGCATTCGGTCGTTCCCCCGGAATACCATGAGACCCAGACGCCGCCTGAGCGGTCGACTTCCAGGCTGGCGATTCCCTGCCATAGACGATTGGCGTCGGAATATTTTTCAGGAACAGGTCGCAAGACGGGCGGGGGCGCGAGCGGGTCGACGTCGTCGGCGCGCAGGGTAGGGAGGCAGACGAAGGCGGCGGAGACGAGCGTCGCGGCGCTCAGCGCGAGGACGCCTAAACGTAGGGGGAGCCAGGCGGTTTTCTTCATTTTAAGTCCTTTCGTTTGGCGTAGCGACTACTTTCTTGCGACGCGACTATTTTCCCGGCGCTTGATCGCGGGCGCTGAAATCGTCTTCGATCTTCCAGTCGAGCGGCTTGACGTCGGGGAAGAGCTCTTTGAGCGCCGTCGACAGTTTGACGCCGCGACAATCGACCTGATAGACCTTTCCGTCGCGATCGACGAGAATCATTTCCGGGACGCCGTTGATCGAATAATACTCGTACAGCCCCTTGTAGCCTGCTTCGACGGAACGCTTTTGCGACGCGACGGGCCACGGAATCTCGTTTTCTTTAATGAACTTCTTGAGCGCGTCCAAGTCTTGGTCGATACTGTACCCGAAAATTTCAAATCCGGCGTCATGGTATCGTTCGTAAACTTCTTTCAGACGCGGAATCTCGCGTCGGCACGGCCCGCACCAGGTCGCCCAGACTTCGACGAGATAGACTTTCCCCTCGTGTTCTTTCGGATCGAACTTCTTCGTGAATTCGCCTTTTTCGTCGGGGAAGAGCGCTTCGAAGTAGAGTTCGGAGCCGGGCAGGCGGGCGTAGCGTCGGACGCCGCTCGTCTTCTGAATCGGCTTAATGAGCTTCGGGTTCTCCGACGCTTCGTAGGCTTCGCAGAGCGCGTCGAGCGCCTCCTCGCCGAGTTCCTGCGAGTACGTGCGAATCGTCATGACGATATTGTAGGCGTCCTCGCCGAAGTCGGGAACCTGCAGCGCGAAGGTAACGGCGTCCCCGACGAGTCCGACGAAGAGGTCGTCGCGCTCCGCCTCGGGACGATTGAGCGCGAATTGAAGCCGAACGGAGAAGAGTTGGCGCGCGTACCCGAGGTAAATCTTTTTGAGCGTTTCAATTTCCTCTTCGCTCGCCTTGCCGTCGCGGGTCGCCTGGGCGTATTCGGAGCCCGCCTTGCCCGCCTTCGTCGCGAGTTCGACGAGTTTGTCGCCTTTGAGCGCGCCGAGTTCGAACGCCTCGTTCAGCGCGTATTGCCCGAGAATCCCGGCGAATTGCTCGTTGTAGCGAACCTTCTCTTCGGCGTCGAGCTCTTTGTCGAGTAGCGCGAGCGTCGTTTTATAGAAGCCTTCGTTCGTCTGCTTCCAGAAATCGTCGGCGTCTTTGGCGTTCTTGTTCGCCCATTCGACGAGCTTGTCCTGATATTCGACGAGCGCCGCCTTATCGGCGTCGGCCGCAGGAAGAGCCGGAAGAGCGCCGCTTTGCGCGACCGCCGCGCAAGTCGACCCGAACGCGAGCGCAAATGATAATAAGAGCGCGTATGATTTCATGGGAAACTCCTTTATTTCGCGACGTCGCTACTTCGCGTTGTTGCAATTGAATATCTCGACGCGAACGTCTTCGAGGGATTGATTGCGTAATAATAAAAGGGCGCGCGTTAAAAAGGATTGTGCACGTCGATCGGACCTTCGGGGAAAGGATCGACTCCGAGCGCGCGGTACATTGGGCAGTTCGACTGCATATGAATTGGCAACTCTTTATCGCGCCACATAATCATGGAGTCTTCAGGGAGTCGCCAACCGTTGCGTTGATAAAACGGAACGAGGGGTTCGCGACAGAATAGAATCGCGTACTTATAGCCGCGCCGTCGGGACTCGTCGACGGCGATTTCGAGGAGTTGCGGCGCCAGTCCGGTTTTGCGTCGTTCCGGCGCCACGCTGACCCCTTGCACGCTTGCGACTCGATAGCGCCAGTTCCACGCGTTCGTGATCGTTCTTTCGACGACGGCGACGTGCCCGACGATCTTTCCGGATTCCTTTTCGCGCGCCAAGACGGTAAAGACCGGGCTTGCGTCGTGCCACGCCCGGCGCGTGCGAAAGATCGACTCCCAATTCGGAAAAATCTCGACGAGATAATCGCGCAACTGCGCGTCGAGTTTCTCGTCGATTGCCGACTCGTTGAGCACGTCGATCTCTACCGCTGGAAGCATCGTTCTAAACCTTTTGCCGCCTTATCTTGCCTTTTGACTATTGACCGCGAACGCCTCGCACCCTCATTGTACCCGAAATCGGGCGTTGATTAAAGCGCTCGCGTCAGATTGTTTCGACGCTTCTCCGAAGAAACTGTGGAACTGAATTTTTTCTTTTTTAACCTCGCTTTATTGACTTTGACAAATCGACAAGCTAACATCTCCACCATGAGCAGGCGAAGCCGCCTAGCCACCCAGCCTCACTCGACGAGAGAGCCCCCTAAATGAAAGAAGCCGCGACGATAAAAGCCCGACGCCTCGCGTCCCCATGGCGCCGCCCCGTCCGCGCGCCTCGGTCGGAGCGCAAGCGTCGCCTTGCCTTTGGGGCGCTAGAAAGGCGCGGAC
>ONGM01000058.1 GCA_900317365.1 uncultured Planctomycetota bacterium | reverse complement strand
CGTACGCCGCCGTTCAGGGAATCGACGCCATGCGTAAAGGCGGCGACGCAATTCAGTCGCTACAAGAGTACCACCGTTAATTTACGAGCGCTCAGTCAATCGACGCTCTATTGACGTCGGTTTGCATAATCGTGGCGCTTAAAGTAAAACGCCGTCAAAGTCGGTCTTTTGAGTATGTCGAAAGAGAGATTTGAGCGGCGTTTTTGCTTTTATTCCGGGGAGGTTTGTCGTACGTTTCGACGATCTTCCCTTTACTCTTTGAGATAAGGCAACGAATCGATGGACGAGTCTTCTTTTAAAAACTTTACGCCGAATCAATTGAACGCGCGACTTGAAAAGCTCTACACGGAAATCGCGCAACTTGCCGGCGGTCTTGCGCACGAGATCAAGAATCCGTTGTCGACGATCAGACTCAATATGGCGTTGCTCAAAGAAAACGTCGAAGATCTTGACGATTCTCCGCAACGTCGCAGAGCGCTGGAAAGAATTGAAACGGTCGAGCGCGAAACGTTGCGTCTCGAAGAGCTTCTTAATGAGTTTCTCAGTTTTACGCGCGCGCATAACCTCGATCTATTGCCTTCCGACGTCAATTTGGAACTGCAACAGATAGTTCGCTTCTTTCGTCCGCAAGCGGAGGCGGTCGGCGTCGAAATTCGCGAATTTTATGCGAACGATCTTCCGACGATTCGTCTCGACCATCGCTCCTTTGATCGCGCCGTTCTCAATCTTTTGATTAACGCGTTGCAGTCGATTCAAAGCAAAGAGGACTCGGAAGACGCGGTTAAAGAGATTCTCGTGCGAACGCGACCGTGCGGTTCGGAAGTCGCCGTTGATCTGATCGACACCGGATGCGGCATGAGCGACGACACGCTCTTAAAAATCTTCGAGCCTTTCTATTCCACAAAATCCGGCGGTTCCGGTCTCGGACTTCCGACGGTTCGCAAGGTCATCGAAGGACACGGCGGACGCATCGCTATTCAGAGCGAAGTAGGACGCGGATCGCAGTTCACTCTCACCTTTCCGGCGATTCCGCGCATTCAAGCGGACGAGAACAATGTTAAAAACGAACGGGAGTAGACGCGGCGTCTTCCAATCGACGCATATATTCGTCGCGCGGAATTTCGACGCCGCCGAGTCGCGCGGTGTGCGCATTGAGTACTTGAAGATCGAATAGCTTGAATCCGCGCGCCTTGATACGATCGACGAGCGCGAAAAACGCGACCTTCGACGCGTCCGTCTCGATCGAAAACATCGATTCTCCGTCGAAGAACCCGTTGATCGCGACTCCGTAGAGACCGCCTACAAGTCGGCGAATCCCACGCGAATATTCGTCTTGAAGCCAGCATTCGACGCTGTGCGCATATCCAAGCTTGTGTAGTTGACAATACGCCGCGTAGATCTCGCGCGTGATCCAAGAGCCTTCCTCCGATCGCTCTTTGGCGAGCGCGCATCCGAGAACGACTTCGCAGAACGCCTCGTCGAACGTGACGACGAATTTCCCGCTCTTAATCGTTCGCGCTAGTCGTTTCGGCACGTGAACTGAAGAGAGCTCGTAAATCGCTCGCGGGTCAGGCGACCACCAGATAAGGTCGAGGTTGTCTTCGCGCATTGTCGGTAAATTGCTGGGCGAAAATCGGTTCCAAGTCGCTTGCCATATCTCCGAGGATACGGATTTGAGCATTATCTTTCGCGTTTCTTCTACAGCTTCTTGTTGCGCCAGCCAAGAGCTCGAGCGTTTGGCTGATTCAGAAGACGAACGCGCGACGTCGTAATCTTCGACGACGTAATCTTCGTCGCAGTCTTCGTCGTAATCTTCGTCAAAACCGCCTATAGTCGCCGGCCAGGGGAAAATCCCGTGTATGAGCGCGTCTAAAACCAGTTCGGGAAAGGGCGCGTCTCCAAGTACGAGCGCGCCGTCCGACGTCGCGCATTCGACAGGTGGAAAGAATTGAGAAGGCGGAATCTTGGACATGACGTTGCGTAAAGATATGTGAAGGCGCTTTTTTCGTAAGAAAGAGCGGAAAAGAAAAAGCGCGTTCCGCCACGCGTGCGGAGCGCGCTCTTTTCAGGTTACTTTGAAATTTTACCGAACGCTTCCCAGAGCGTTGCGCTCGTTTTCACGCCGTTAAAGAAGGACGCGAGCGCGAACTTCTCGTTAGGCGAGTGGATACAGTTGTCTTCGAGCCCGAAACCGACGAGAACGCTTTCCGCGTTAAGCGTCGTTCGGAGTTTCGAGACGATCGGAATCGAACCGCCGTCGCGGAGGAAGACCGGCTTATTTCCGTAAACCTCTTCGAGCGCTTTGCTCGCGGCGATCATAAATTTCCCGTCCAGCGGTACGACCATGCCGCCGGAACCTTGGGAGTAGGTCAGTTCCGATTTAATTCCCGGGGGAATAAGAGACTTAACGTACTCTTCGACCTGCGATTTGATTTTATCGGGATCCATGCTCGGAACGGTGCGGAACGTGAACTTCGCGGAAGCCCAGCTCGGAATAATCGTTTTACCCCCTTCGCCTTGATATCCGCTCGTCAAGCCGTTGATATCGAAGGAGGGTCGAGCGCCGCGTCTTTCGAGAACTGTGTATTCCGGCTCGCCGAAATAAGCGTCGACGCCGATTTGCGACTTTTCTTCATCAGGATTGAAGGGATTCGCCGCCAGCGCGTCGCGTTCAAGTTGAGAGATCTCGTCGACGTCGTCATAGAAGCCCGGAACTTGAACCTTGCCGTTCTCGTCGATCATGGCGTTCATGACCTTGGCGAGCGCGATTGCGGGATTGTATACGGAACCGCCGTAGATTCCGGAGTGAAGATCACGGTTTGGACCGGTAAGCTTCAGTTCAAAGCCCATAACGCCGCGAAGACCGTACGTAATCGCCGGAAGATCGGGACCGGCCGCCGACGTGTCGCTAACGAGCAACGCGTCGCACGATAAGAGCTTAAGATTCTCTTCATTGTCAAGAAACGCGGAAAGGGACGCGCTGCCGACCTCTTCCTCCCCTTCGAGAAGGACCTTGACCTGAAGCGGAAACGCCCCGTTGAGCGCAAGGTACGTTTGCATACCGCAGAGATGCGCGCACCACTGACCTTTGTCGTCGTTCGCGCCGCGACAATAGACGTGTTCGTCCCGGATTTCCGGTTCAAAAGGATCGGCGGTTATCCACTCGTCGCGCGGATCTTCCGGCATGACGTCGTAGTGCCCGTAAAGCAGAACGGTCGGAGCGCCAGGCACAGCCGCCGACTCGCCGTAAACGAGAGGATTGCCTTTCGTCTCGATCTTGCGCGCCGTCATTCCGAGCTTGGTTTGCAAAAACTCGACGACCCAATCGGCGGTTTTGATCATGTCCGATTTGTGTTCTTTCTGCGCGCTAATACTGGGAATACGCAGAACTTCGAACCATTGTTTTAGAAAAGTCTCTTGATTTTTCTCTATATACTGAGCGACCTTTTCCATTGTGATTCTCCCGAGGAATGAAAAACAAGCGCGACGCAGTTGCGCGTCGCCTTGGGAATTTGCAAAGGAAGCGACGGATACGGCGCGTTACCCTGGCGGCCACGCAAAACCGCGCCCGCCGAGCAAGTGGAAATGCAAGTGCGGAACCGTTTGACACGCATTTTTGCCGCAGTTCGACACGACTCTGTATCCTTCCTCGGCTATTCCTAATTCACGCGCGAGTCGTTGAATCACTAGGAAAATATGACCGATTAACGCCTGGTTCGATTCGTCGACGTCGTCGAGCGATTTCAAACTCGTTGTCTTCGGAATAACCAAGACGTGCGTCGGCGCTTGTGGAGAAACGTCTTGAAACGCCAAGCATAGATCGTCTTCGTAGACGATCTTCGCCGGGATTTCCTTATCTATGATTTTCTTAAAGATTGTCTTTTCCGACATTATAGTTTCCTTCTAGGGTTGGACGCCGGCGCCGTCGTTCGCGTCCGAGTCCGACGCGCGGCATACCTTATTGGAATGTACTATATTGGAAACGCGTTCTTTTCGCAAGACGTTGGGAAATTTTTCTTGAAATCGAACGCCGATTATTACGGCTATTACGGCGTCGATTACGACTTCGTCGAACGATTGCGAAACGTCGAAAGGTTTTTCCAAACGTCCCCGCCGCAATTGAGTCGACCTAAGAGCGCAGGCTTTTCTCCGCCGAAATATTCGGGAACGGCCGCGCAAACTCCCGACGCGTAAAACGCGCCCATGAGCGCTACGGCGACTCCGTCGAAAGAATCTTCTAATAATCCGTATTCTTCCAACCGATGCGGCGCTTTCGGCGACATGAGCGCGCCGACTCGACTCATAATTAGCCCGTTGCGCTTCGCCGCGCCTGCGACGATGAGGTCGTAGGAACTGGCGAACTCCGTCTCGCGCGCTTTAATAGAGTCCACTGTACTTTCCGCGATCAGATTCGCCGCCGTGCACAACGCGTCGAGCGAAGAAATCTTTTGACCGAAACGTTGAAGCGTCTCGAGGTAAAAGCGCTCGTTGAGCGCCGAACCCGTCGCAGAAAGACGTCGATTGACGGCGCTCGGCGCCACAAGAGCGCTCTGAGCGCGCCAGAAGTCCAGAAGTTCCGCGATTCGCTGTCCTTGCACCGACAATTTGCCGCCGACGTCGATCGGCGTCTCGCCTTTCGAGACTTCCAATGCGAGCGGGTCAAGTAGGGCTCCGCACGGCGCGACCTCTTCGAAACGAGCGCGCTTCCACGACGTCGGATCGTTCGCTGCGGAAGGAATATAACACCAACGCGCGCGTTCACCGAAATCAACGAGCAACTTGTCGCGCTCCCCGGAAGAGAGAAGGGTCCAGTAAGCGAGAAGAAGATTGGGGTCGCCGCCAGGGAGCTCGTCTCCGGCGTTGAGTCGTAAAGAATCGAGCACGGGAACCCCGAGGCGTTCTGCGAGCGCGGCGGCGGAGCCTATGGAAGCGCGCGTTGATCGCGTCGAGCGTTCCGGAGCGCGCGCGGCGAGCGTCGGCTCGTTGACGGCGACAAGAACGAGATCGCCGATCGCGACTTTTGTGTCGCGCAAAAGTTCTTCGACCGCCTCTTCTTCAATTAAGGCGATCATGGCGCGCAGTTCGAGAAAGCGAGCGAACGCGGAGATTTCGTCCGTTCTCCCTTGACCGCGCGAACGTTTCACGCCGTTCGTTGCGCTCTCAGAACCGCGCGACGCGTTCCGAAAGATCGTCGCTTCGTCGTAAAAGGCTTCTTCGCGGAGACCGGCGTACAGTTGCGAGAGCTCGTCCGGAAGATCGAAGGACACGCTTTTCGGTAGCGTGACTTCCGCGCCTGGTCGAGAGTTCGCGACTCCGATTAACGCCGCTTCCAACTTACGCGCGCGCGAGGAGATATGTAAGCCGACGAACCAAAAGGGGGAAGCGTCAGCGCTTGGCTTGTTACGAAAGAAGAACATTGGCGCTCCAAATCTACGTGGGTTAGGCGTCTTTATACAGAAGATCGCGCCGCGCGACTTTTGCCGCGCGGCGCGTCCGTTGAGTTTCAAGAAAAAATCAGGAGTTCTGACGTTCTTCTTTCGGGGTCGCTAAAAATTTCCGAATCAGGTCGGTGTGGGAGCCGGTTCCTTTACGTTCGATTTCGTGCGCGCGCGGTTTCATGGCGTAACGATTGACGCCTGTCTCGACGAAAGATTGCACGCCGTCGACAAAAACGTCGAAAATTCGGCGATCCAAAAAGGTCGCGGATCGCGCTTCCGGGTGAAATTGCACGCCGAACGCAAACCAATCTTCGCGGGTCGATTCGATCGCTTCGATCGTGCCGTCGCCTTGACAGCGCGCCGTAACCGCGAATCCCGGCGCGACTTCGTCGACCGCCATATGGTGTCGACTGTTGACGCGGACGTCGTTTTCGCCGTAGACTTCCGAAAGAAGCGAGCCTTTCTCGACGACGAGTTCGTGGCGGAGCGGCGGAAGAGACGGGTTCAAATTCGCGTCGCGGTGCGGGAGAGCGTCCGGATTGTCTTCCGGGATGTGGAGAAAGAGCGCGCCGCCTTGGGATACGTTAATTAGTTGCATGCCGACGCCGATTCCCATGACAGGCATTCGACGACGTTCGGCTTCGGCAATGAGTGCGCGGTCAAATTTTTCGCGTCGCGGAGACATAGCGCGAACGCTCGGATGAAGCATATAACCGTCGTTGCGCGGATCGAGATCGGGTCCGCCGACGAGCATAACGGCGTCGACCGAGTCGAGCATACTCGGAATGAGTTCGACGTCGTCGACTGGAGCGAGAATGACTGGAACGGCGCCGGCGCGAACGATCGCGTCGACATATCCGGCTTCGATATAGTGAAATTCAGGAACGCCGTTGTACGAGGGCTTATTTTCGACGTTGATGCCAATTCGCAGTTTTGAAGCAGAACTTTTCATAGGGACTCCGGAAACGACGCTACGCGAGTCCAACCGAAATCGCTTTTTCCTTTTTGACGAAATCAACGCAAAAAACTCAAGAGCGATCCCGTTTGGAACCGATCTGAGCACTATGCGAGTGTAGTCGAAAGCAAACGGCAAACGGCGCGCGAGAGTCGCGTCTCGCAGGTCGAAGGGGTTTTTGCCGTAAAACGTCGCGCGTCGAAAAACGCGTTCGAATCGTGACGACTGACTCAAACGCATTAGCTCTGGGGGGACGCGACGCAACAACGCGACGTTAAAAAACGAAGGCGGCGAATTGACGACGTAATTCGCCGCGTTTTCGGCGCTCTCTCGCACGCGGAGGAACGCGCGCGAATAGCGACGTTGTGGTCGGTTCAAAACGCCTTGGGGTTGCGCTCGATCTCGCGATGCGCTAAATGCGAGACCTGGCGAAGCGTCCGATTGCCGACCGCTGAAGGGCTTTCAAATCGAAATTTGAAAGTTCGGAATGCAAGTACGGGTGTTATTCTAGCAGAGAAGCGAGCCATTTCAAGTCTTTTTTTGCAGTTTTTCTTATTTGTTAAAATTGTTGAAACTGTAACTATATATGGTTTTACCAATATTTTCTTTCTACTCTAGATTAAAACGCTTGCCTATCTTCTCTAATTAGCAAGATAAGGTGGGTAATATAGAAAAGACAGTAAAGGCAATATGAGAATAACTATCGTATTAGCTCCCGTCGAACTTTAAAGACGCGCGCGCAAAAAGAAGCGAGGTCCGCTTTGTGAGCCGACCTCGCTTGAGTTTTGTTAGACGTTCAAATTGATTTGCGATTGGATCCAAGATTCCAACTCGTCCCAATCGACAGGCGGGAGTTCGCTACGTTCCGGCCGGAGTTTCGCGGCGCCTTTAATATAGACGTGTCGAATTTCCTTTGCCGTTTTCGTGGTGTTCCAATGAATGAGGACGCGAATGCACTTTCGGAGCGATCCGGGCACGTCGAGTTCGTGCCCGCACATGAGCGCGACGTCAAACCAATTAAATTGTCGCGCCGCGACGGCGGGAAAGGCTGCGTCGAGATCCGTCGTCGTGGTGAAGTACGCGCTTGCCACGTCGTCCGGCGACATATCGTTGAATCGAATAATCAACGCGAGGAGTTCGCGAGTTCCTTTTAAAATAGCTTCCGGGGTGTTTTCGTCGATAGTCGTCGCTCCGCGAACGCCGCGGCAAACGAGCGGACGATTGGGGGTTGCGTTTTCGTTGGACATACTTTTGACTTTTGACTTCTTTAAAGCGAGCGCAAAATCGCGCGCGACTCGGTTAATAGGATGAAACGACGCTCGAATCAAGTCGACGTATTCTAGCGCCGCCGTCCGTTTAATACAAGCGCTCCGAACCGTCTTTTCTTCTCCGCCGAGAACGCGAAATGGCGCCTTGGCGACGCCGCTAAGTCGTATACAATTATCCTTGTTGTTCACGCAGTTGTTCGCGCAAACGTATCGCGATTTAAAATCGCGCAGCTTCCAAGGAGACGTAGATCAATGGGCTTGCTCTTCGACATGGACGGCGTCCTAATTAACAGCAACGCGGCGCATCTTGCAAGCTGGCAGGTAATTTCTAAAGAAGACGGCGTTGAGTTTTCTAAGGAACTTTTTTGGCAAACGTTCGGCATGACGTCCGAATACATTGTGGAGCGCTACTGGGGTCGACCGATGACGCAGAGCGAAATAGCGCGCGTCGTCGAGCGCAAAGAGACGGCGTTTCGCGAGAGCATTCTCAACAGCGTAACCGCGATACCCGGCGCCGTTGAATTTGTCGTCAAGACGTCGCAAAAAGGCGTTAAAGTCGCGCTCGGCAGCTCCGCGCCGCGAATTAACGTGGAATACGTCGTTAATTGGCTCGGACTCAAAGACGTTTTTGGCGACGCCGTCGTCGCCGGAGACGAGGTTGAACGCGGCAAGCCTGCCCCCGATATCTTTCTCGCCGCCGCAGAGAAGCTCAATCTTCCGCCGCAGAATTGCATTGTAATCGACGATTCGCGTAGCGGCGTTAACGCTGGTAAGAACGCCGGAATGATCGCCGTCGGGTTCTTTAGCGAAGGTCATCGATCAGAGGAATACGAGCGCGCTGATTTGGTGGTGAAAAATTTTGACGAACTCGAAGAAGCGTTGCGTATCGACGATCAAGGAACCGTTTCTTTGAAAATTTAATTCCGACGGCGACGTCAGGTCGATTGGACGAACCTTTGGAGTTTAATATGACTCAGAATAAAACGCAAGTCGCGCCTACTTATGTGATTGGGATCGATCTGGGAACGACGAACACCGAAACGGCGAGCGTCAAAATTTCTTCCGACGTCGTTTCGATCGCGCCCGAGATTTTTGAGATTCCTCAGTTCGTCGATTGGAACGTTATTGAAACGCGAAGAACGCTTCCGTCGGCGTTGTACATCGGGCGGTCGGACGAAAAGTCGAAGATTCTTCATCGACTTCCTTGGCAAAGCGACGAGAGCGACGCGTCGGGAAACGCCGAGCATGACAAGGAAAAATCGAAGTCGCGCGAAAAGTCTAAAAAGGGATTTTTCCGCAAAATGTTCGGTCTTAGCGCCGACGCGCCTGCGGAAGAGTCCGACCCGAACTCGCTCTACATTGTCGGCGAATTTGCCAATCGTCAGGCGACCGCGTTTCCGGAAAAGGTCGTAACGTCGGCGAAATCCTGGTTGTCGTATCCTCGCGTCGATCGTCGCGCCCCTATTTTACCGAGCGCGGCGAGCGATTCCATGCCGAAAGTTTCTCCGGTCGAAGCGACGCGTCGCTATCTGAAGCACGTCGTGGACGCATGGAACGACGCTCATCCCGACGCCTTGATTTACGATCAAATCGTCGTCGTCGCGACTCCTGCGTCTTTTGACGAAAGCGCGCGCGAATTGACGCGAGAAGCCGCAAGAAACGCCGGACTGAATCCGGAAACGTTTCTGTTTATCGAGGAACCGCAAGCGGCGACTTACGCGTGGCTTGCTCAGCGGGGCGAAGCGTGGCGGAAGGAACTCAAAGTCGGCGACGTCGCGCTGGTCTGCGACGTCGGCGGCGGCACCACCGACCTAACGCTTATTCGCGTTGAAGACGAGAACGGCGAACTCGCGTTGAATCGTTTAGCCGTCGGAGAGCGTCTTCTTCTCGGCGGCGACAATATCGACCTTGCCCTGGCGTTGAAAGCGGCCGCGTTGTTCTCGGAGAATGGCGTCGCTTTGGATTCGCGTCAGGTCGGCGCTCTCTGTCGTCAATGTCGCGAAGCGAAGGAGCGGTTGTTAAGCGCCGAAGTCGCCGCGGACGCCGCGCACTCTGTCGTTTCCCAAGGACGAGCAAGTCAACTTGTCGGCGGATCAAGCGCCGTAGAGTTGACGAAGAAGGACGTTGAAGAGATTGCGCTCGACGGGTTCTTTCCGCTTGTCGATTTGACCGAGCGACCGAAGCGTAGGTCAGGGGTCGGACTGCGCGAGACGGGATTGCCGTACGAGGCGGATCCGGCGATAACGAAGCACGTCGCGCGATTTCTCAGTTCGCGCCGGAACGACGACGGAACGCCGATCGTTCCAACGCATTATTTGCTTAACGGCGGCGTTTTTAAGTCGCGCGCGCTCGCAGATCGTCTCGACGATCAGTTGAAGGCGTGGTTTCCGGACGCTCCGCCGAAAAATATGTCGCTCTCAGCCGATCTCGATTGTTCCGTCGCGTTAGGCGCGGCGTATTACGGCGCGCTGAAAGAACGCGGCGGCGCGCGAATCCGCGCGGCGTCTCCGCGCGCGTATTATATCGGAATCGAGTCGTCGGGAATGGCGGTTCCCGGGGCGCCGCGTCCGCTCAAAGCGCTCTGCGTCGCGCCGATCGGAATGGAGGAAGGCTCTTCCCTCGACGTGCCTTCCGACGCCTTTGAACTTGTCGTCGGCGAGTCGGCGCTCTTCCGGTGCTTTTGTTCTTCTGAGCGCGTCGAAGACCAGCCGGGAACGATTCTCGAACGGTACGAGTCCGGAGAGTTATCGTCGAACGGCGGCGAACTTGACGAAACGGATTCCGTCGAGACGACGTTGGATTCCTATTCCGACGAGCGCGACGACAGTCGAGAACCGGAGTATGTTTTGGTTCGATTCCATACCAAGATGACGGAGCTAGGCGCACTGGAAATCTGGTGCGAAGAGGTCGACGGAAATCGCAAGTGGAAGTTGGAGTTTAACGCTCGCGGAGAATAGGTTGGATAGCGGTATAAACTCCCAACTTTTAGCCTCGAACCCGTTACATAATCCGGATTCAAATGTATAATAGAAATATCGGCGTTCGGTCGCGTTGACGTCTACGCGACGACGCCGACGTCTGTGAGGAAAAGCGTTATGAAGTATGGTTACGTTATAAATATAACAGCGGTCGACCGACCGGGTATTGTCGCAGGCGTTAGCTCCGCGATTTACAAACTAAGCGGTAATATTGATTCGTGTAGCCAGACCGTTTTGGACGGGTACTTCACGTTGATTATGACGGTTTCCATGGACGAGTTAATCGGCGTTGATGAACTGAAACAGAAAATTCTTTCGGAAAAAGGTCTTGAAGATTGCCAGGCGATCGTTTTTCCGACGCGCGAGAACGATAGGCGTTATCGAAGCGCCGAGTCGAATTCTTTTGTGATCACGGCGTTCGGACGAGACTGTCACGGCATCGTTTCTCAATTCACGAAATATCTCGGCGGCAAAGAGATCAATATTATCGACTTGTACGCGTACATAACGAACGACGGCGAGTTTGTCCTCATTTGCCAGGTCGAAGTGAAACCGGAACTTGATCTGAAAAATATCCAGTTGGATCTCGAAGCTCTCGGCGAACAGGTCGGCTTTACCGTGCGCATTCAGCACAACAACGTTTTTGTGGCGACGAACCAAATTCGATTGGATCGTTAGATTGGATCGTTACCGGATTAGCAACTGCGGAATAACAATCGTCGCGCTAGAAAGCTCGTAGAGGTTGACGATGAGCGAAGAATTAAACCTGGCGGATTTGTCCGAGGCGCAAAGACGCCAGCTGGAACGAATGCGCGCCGATAGATTCATCTGCGATCTGATTGGCATAAAGTTGACGGAAGTTGGCGAAGGTCGAGCCGTCGCGTCTTTGACTCTTTCCGACGTTCACATGAACGGCGTCGGAATCTGTCAAGGCGGAGTTCTCTTCTCAATCGCCGACTACGCGCTTGCCGCCGCGTTTAACTATACGGAAGAGTCCGTCGTCTCGATGGACGTGTCCATTTCATATTGTAAATCCGCTAAAGTCGGTATGAAAATAACGGCCGAAGCTACGGAAACCGTGCGAACGCGTTCGACGACTGTCGGCGAAGTTGTCGTGAAAGACGAACAAGGTCGCATTTTGTGCTTAGCGCGCGGGCGCGGATACGTTCTGCAACCGCGATAAGCCAAGTCGCACGGCGACTCCAAGACATAGCGTAGACTATGTAAGCGTATACGTTTTTTAGTTGTCGACATAAGCGATTCGCGCGGGATTCGCGCTTGCGCGGCGCTTGATTCGTTTCACAATTTGCGAGAGAGAGAACAATGGATCCCAAGGTTAAACGAGCGCTCATTAGCGTCAGCGACAAAGTTGGGCTAACTGATTTTGCGACGGGTCTTGTCGCGGCCGGCGTGCAGATTTTTAGCACCGGCGGTACGAAAAAACACTTGGAAGCGTGCGGCATTCCCGTTACCGACGTGTCCGAATACACCGGGTTCCCCGAAATGATGGGCGGGCGTCTGAAGACCTTGCATCCGAAGGTTCACGGCGGTATTCTCTGCCGTCGCGACGATGAAGCCGATATGAAATCCGCCTCTGAGCACGGTATTGAGCCGTTCGAACTCGTCGTCGTCAATCTTTATCCCTTTGAAGCGACGATCGCCAAGAAAGGCGTAACCGACGCCGAAGCGATCGAGAACATCGATATTGGCGGACCGACCATGGTTCGCGCCGCTGCGAAAAACCACAAGTTCGTCGGCGTCGTAACGAGCGCCAGCCAGTACGCGCGCGTGCTCGAAGAAATTCAAGCGACCGGCGCGCTTTCGCTCCAACTTCGACGATCTCTTGCTCGCGACGCTTTTGCGCACACCGCCGGTTACGACGCCGCGATCGCACGGTACTTTGCGGAACACGACGGCGCGGCCGCTTTCCCGCAAACGTATTCCAGCCAGCTCAAACTCTCCGCCGAATTGCGATACGGCGAAAACCCGCATCAACGCGCGGCTCTATACATTGATCCGAAATATGTCGGCGCGTCCGCCGCGTCCGCGCGTCAGCTCAACGGTAAAGAGCTCTCGTACAATAATTTGCTCGATCTCGACGCCGCGCTCGGTATGGCGCGCGCGTTCGATCGACCCGCCGTCGCCGTTCTCAAGCACAATAATCCCTGCGGCGCCGCCGTCGCCGACACGATCGCCGAAGCCGTTCGCAAAGGAATGGAAGGCGATCCGTTGAGCGCGTTCGGATCTATTCTCGGCGTCAATCGCGTCGTCGACGAAGAGTCCGCAAACTATCTCGCGCAACCCGGTTTGTTCGTCGAAGCGATTATCGCTCCCGGATTCTCGCCTAAGGCGTTGGAAATCCTCACGACCGTTCCGAAATGGCACGCCAACGTGCGGCTCCTCGAATGCGGCGGCGAGAAGTTGGAACGCGCCGACGTCAGCTGGGTCGTTCGTCCTCTCACCGGCGGCGCGCTTCTCCAAGATTCCGACGTCGGAATCGATCCGGAAGACGAATGGAAGGTCGTTACCGAAAAGTCGCCTACCGAAGAACAATTGCGCGACCTGAGATTCGCTTGGGAAATGGTGCGACACGTCAAATCGAACGCGATCGTTCTCTGCAAGGACGAAGCGCTCGTCGGCGTTGGCGCCGGGCAAATGAGCCGCGTCGACTCTGTCGAAATCTCCGTTAAGAAAGCGGGCGATCGCGCTCAAGGCGCCGTCTTGGCTTCCGACGCCTTCTTCCCGTTCCCGGACGGTATCCAGGCTGCGAAAGGCGTTGTCGCCGTGATTCAGCCCGGCGGCTCGAAACGCGATCAAGAAGTGATCGACGCGTGCAACGAACTCGGTATCGCAATGATCTTTACCGGACGTCGGCACTTCAAACACTAGTCGTCGCTTCAAGCGTTAATTCGCTTTAAAGAAGTCCGTTTATCGTCGCGTCTCGACTCTTCCGATTTGAGACGCGACGTTTTCGACGTCATTTCAACCGATATCCTTGAGAGTAAACGGCGATATGAGTAATCAAGTTATCTCTGACGTTATTAGTCGAACGGCGCGTCTCTTGGAATATTGCGAAGGAAAATCTTTTAAAACGGACGAACTTAATGAGATCGCGTTGCGCGTCCTTCGAACGGAAGTCCCGTTGGAGTTCTTTTCCGACGTTGACTTAGGGGACGAAGCGGAAAAAAACGAACTCGACGGTATGCTTCGATTTTGGTTTGGCGATTTTTCCCGCGACGGCGTCTGGGTTCTGCGCGAAACGATTCTCACCCATACCAACCCGATTCTCGATCAGATTCTAGGGGACGTTTCGCCGACTATTCTCTTACTTCTTCGCGTTAAGAGTTTGCCTGTTTCTAAAGTGAATTTCATTCGCGGCGCGTTGCATATCAAGACGTTCGAGCAACTCAAAAGGGCGTGCGCCGCGAGCGAGTTGTCGAAAAGTATGCGCTTTTCCCCAGACGAAGAGCTTGCTATCCTCGAAGACGTCGTTCGATTAGAAAACGAAGACGACGCGAACGCGCGAGACGCCGACGGGGAAGTTCAACGGGACGAATTTACGGCGACGGCGTGGGTTGAACCGCCGCGCGACGACGATCCCGACGCCGTTTTTCTCGCGAACGCCGATGCGTTGTCTGAGGCGATCGTCGCCAATCTTTCGCAACCGCTCAAGAGTTCCTCTTTTCTTGGCGCGACGGCGGAGATCGTTAAATCGGAAGCGTTCAACGTCGCGCGAGAGCAGGCTCGCGGCGTCTGGATGAAGGCAAAACGATTTTTTAGCGTTCCCAATAGTCAGAAATTTTCTGATTTGAGAATGGAAGAGGAAAAGCGCCGCGCAGAAGAAGAGGTTCGCAATCGGCGCGAGACGATTCAGAATCAGCCGCTTGAAGTCGTCCCGGTCGGCGCGCTCGGAAGACGCGAAGAAGCGCTCTCGCAACTTGATTATCTGATTTATACCTCCGAGCCGTCTTCCGCGTTTGATCGCGTGGAAAAAGCGGAGTTTGTGAAAGAAGTCGTCTTCCGGTCGCACGATCGGCTTGAAGTGGTTTTGAAACCGACTTTTTTCGATATGCCTTATAATAAGCGTCCGACGCCGCCGTTGCATTTGAATTTCTTTACGGCGACCGAATTTTCGCGCGGAGCCAAAGAGTTGGCGCTCACCGCTACGCGCGAGCATTGGGAAGCGCTTGAACGTCGCGCGCGCGAGAAAGGCTGGCGACTGACCGTCTTCGGCGTATACGACGGACCGAAACGCGTAACCTCCAAACTGTCGAGTCGCATTTACGAAAAGCTGGGCTTCCCCGACGTACCCGTTGAGATGCGCCGTTGTCCCGCGCCGGAACTCTTAACGAAAGCGCTCGTTCAGGATCGCGTTTCCTACGAAGACGTCGTCGCCGACTTGCATATGCACACGACCTATTCCGACGGACTCGCCGATTTTGACGTTATGGTCGACGAATCGATCGCTTTGGGGCGCCGATACGTCGCGTTTACCGATCACACGAAAAGCAACGAAGGCGCGCCCGGTCTCAACGACGTCGAAGTCTTGAGATATTGGCAAGAGATCGATCGCTTGAACGAAACGCTCGCCGGAATGGGAACGAATTTTAGGGTTCTCAAAGGCGCAGAAGTCGATATCTTGGACGACGGAGTCCTTGATCTGACCGACGAGACGCTCGCGCAAGCGGATTGGATTGTCGCAAGTCTACATAACGATCGCGGACAGCCGCGCGATTCGATCGAACGACGGTATATGGGCGCGTTTCGCAATCCCTACGTCGACGTTATCGGGCATCCTACGGAACGCGTTATCGGACGCGAAGCGCGTATGCAGGTCTCTTACAAATTTCTATGCGAGAATGCGAAGCGATACGACAAAGCGCTCGAAGTCAACTCCCAACCTCGACGCTTAGACCTTGGCTACGAAGGACTGTCCCTTGCCAAACGCCTCGGCGTTCGCATTGTTGTTTCAACAGATTCGCACGCCCCGGATCAGTTGAGCTATTTACGCTTTGGCGTCGAGCAAGCGCGTCGCGTCGGCTTGACGCCTGCCGACGTGCTCAACTCCATGTCGCTCGACGAATTTATGAAATACCGCCGAAATCGGTTGGCGAAGGCTTTATCCCGTTAGCCCGGGTCGTTTCCGCTTTTTGTCCGAAAAATCAATAGCGCTCGCGATTCCAGGACGAGCGTTAGAAAGCGCCTGAAATGAGAAAATATTTGCGTCAGTTGAGTACTTGGATTGGACGGCTTGCCGTTTTGGGAGTTGTTGTGGTAGCTCCGTGGCGTAATTCCGCAAGCGAGGCGCAGACGCTTCGATATATGATCTACATGACGATCGTAGGCGGAATTTGCGCGCTCGTCTCCTTGTGGACGACCCCGGTGAGAGATCGCCGCGTCAACGAATATCGACCGCAATTATTGCTCTCGATTCCGATGATTCTCGCTCTTGCGCTCTTTGTCTTTCAGACGTTGCCATTGTCGCCGCAACAAGTTGAGACCTTGGCGCCGAGCGTTGCCAAAATGCGCGCGACGCTTCTGCCTGCCGACGCCGATAACGTTACGCTCGACGATCTTTACAGCGAAGACGGAAAAGAAGCCAAACGATTCGCTCGAGAGCTTATCGAACCTACGGTTGAACCGGTCGGCGAATTTATCAACCGCGCGTTTCAGTACGACGATTCGGACGTGAAGTTCGACGTGTCTCGCGCCTTGGTTCTCGACGCGGCGGCGGAGCAACAGTTCTTTCCGGAAGCGCAACGGTACGTGACGAAAGAGTGGGGACGATCGATCAGCATTTATCCATTGGCGTCCAAAGAACGTTTCCCTCAGTTCCTAATCGCGATGATTCTCTTTTTATCCGCTTCCGTTCTTTTTAATACTGCGGAAGCGCGTCGCGCGTTGTTGATCGTCGTCTCTCTTGTCGGCATGGCGTTTGCTCTTTTGGCTCTTGCCGGTCGCGCAAATTCGGAGATTCTCGTTCAACTGAGAGAATCTTTCGATCTGTGGTGGCTCGACGACGATTTCAAGATGAGTTACGGTTCCTTTGCCAATAAGAATTGCGCCGCCGGATACTTGATTATTTCCTTAGCGACTTGCGTCTTCTTCTTGACCCGCGAATTTCTCGTTATTGTAAAACGCAAGACGAAGGAACTCGAAAATCGGAAGCAAGTGGAAGAACTCGATAAGAAATCGAAAGTCTTCAAAGTTAAGGGCGATTCCCCTATTTTGAAATATTTAGGCGACTTTTTCGATCTCTTTGATCGTCGACTGGTTATGTGGCTTATTGCGACGAGCTTGGTCTACGCGGCGATCCTTGCGTCGATGTCGCGCGGCGGCGCTGTCGCCGCGACCGTCGCCGTTACGACGGCGGTCGCTTTCCTCATCTGCCGAAAGGAAACGCGGCGCTTTTGGTTCGTTCCGACGACGATTTTCCTCGTCGCCATCCTCGCCCTTTCCTCGGTGAGTTTGGTTAAAAGCGTCGACGAACGTATGAAAACCATCGTCGAAACCGGCGAAATGGGGGAGTCGATCGTCGACCGAGATCTGCGACCTGGAAACTGGCTCGCCTCGATTAACGTGATTCGAGACTTCCCGATTTTCGGAACCGGCTCCGGAACTTATCCGTTCGCTCTTCAGCCTTACGACGAAGCGTTAAAATATAACAAGCAGTTTTATTATGCCGAAAATATTTTCGTCCAAACGCTCGTCGAAACCGGCGTTCTAGGATTCCTGATTCTCATTGCCGAATTTAGTCTGATGATTTGGATTATCTGTCGGTACTTGCGCGGCGTTCACAGTATAGAAACGACCGCAATGGGAACTTGCGCGCTAACTCTGCTCATTGGATTGACCGTTGCTTCTTCCGTTGATTACGGTATCTATCTTCCCGGCAATCTTTGCGTTTTTGCTCTGACTTTCGGCGCGCTCGTCGGTCGGCAAAATTTGCGCTTGTGGGATAGTATTCGTATGGGGAAGAGTCGAAGTAAGAGTTTCCATGAAGCGAATGAAGACGCGAAACGAGAAGAACGTCGCGAAAGAACCGGCTTAATTGTCTTCACCGTCGTCCTGGCCCTTGCTCTTGTCGGCGGAAAATGGATTCTTCCCGAGAACGCCGACGCGGTTCGGCGCGAAGCGTGCGTTCGCGCCGTCGATTTGAGTCATGACGAAGAACTCATGGCCATGTCGCCCACCGGTCTCGACGGCGCTATTGCCGATCTTAAACGTTTCATTGCGAAACGCGACGACTCCTTTGAAGCGCGACTTCAACTTGCAAAGTTGATTCTTACAAAATATCGACTCGGATACCTTCAGACCCTCAAGGAAGCGCGTCCGAATGAAAAAGAAGAAACGTTGTGGACGCAAACCTCCCCGGACGACTTCGTCGAGACTTTTCTGGGATACCAGTCGATCGGTATGGACGTCGCCGCGCGACGCTTACGTCAAACGGAAGCGACGCGCGAAGCGATCGCCGAAGTTGTCTCCAACCTTTATGCGGCGCGTCGAATCTGTCCGATTTACTCTCGATCTCTCTCAATCCTTGCCGAGTTCCTCCCGATTGCGTCGGAGATGACCTGGGAAGACGAACGACAACTGACGCTCCTCTATGCGCTACGCGAAGCGAGCGCATCGCCTTACGACGCCATGGAATTATTCCGAATTGGTTGCAACTTAACCCTTTTCAAATTCAATCGATTCCAACGTCAGTTCTATAATCGAGCGATCGACTATCGACCGGAATACGCGACCCCCGCCGCGCTCGTTCTCAACGCAAAGACCCCGCGCCCACTTTTGGAAGAGACCGTTAAGGAGTCGCTTCCCGACGTTGCTTACGCGTACTACCGTGTTTTTTACGATCTGCGAGACAATAAAAATCTTCTTGTTTATCCGATCGTCGTCGAGCGATTCAAGACGTTTTACGAGACGACTCCTGAAGAGAAGCGCGATTACGACTTTTACCTTCTTTCCGGGTTGGCGTTCAAGATGATTTCCGACCCGGCGAGCGCGGTCGACGCGTGGGAGAAGGCGACGGCGATGGATGAGTCTCGCGACGAAGCGTTCTTCTTCTGGGCGCGCGTTTTGTGCGATTACCACAAAACGCTCCAGCGCGAAGAGGATTGCGTTCAGGCGCTCGAGGAGTATTGCTCGAACCATTCCGGATGGAAGAAATGGCGCGCGGAAGAAGAGTTGGAGAAGGCGCGCGAACTTCTCAAGCGCAAAGAGGCGCGAGCGAACGCTCGTGAAAAAATCCGACGCGAAAGGGAAATGGACGAGAGTTTGCGCTCGTCCGCAAACGGCGCGGCGTCGAGCGCCGAAGCGACGCCTAACGTCGGCGATTTGAACGACTCTGAACAGTCAAACTCCGAACGGCCAGGCGTCGAACAGCCAGGCGAAGGCGCTCCGAGCGCCGACCTGACGCCGGAAACTGCCCCGAACGACGGCGCGGCGCCTGAGACGGACGACTCCGAAAGCGGCGTCATCCAGAACGCGCTCGAGTATCTGGACGACCAGGGGCTATGACTTAGACTTTCATTGCGCTGCGCGTTAATGTATAATAGCGCGCGGACGCGACGAGGCGACGTTGGTTTGCCTTCCTTGCGAAGGCGGAGCGCGCTCGATTAAGGCGAGACGCTTCTTTCGCGATTTTCACGACGCTTACGCGTCGAAACAACGTAAAGCGATTTCGGGAGTCGTCCCTTTGATAATCGGATGAAATCAGAGTTTTTTTTTACGGCCGACGTTGGCAATACCCGGATAAAAGTTGCGGCGTGGCGCATAACGACGCGTTCCGGAATAACGTCGAACGAACGAATCGGCGACGTCTGTTCCGACGTTTCCGAGTCCTTTGAGGAAACGGAAGGTTGGCTAGACAGGCTGCGCCCGGAGTTCGACGCGCCGTGCGCATGGTACGCGTCGAGCGTGGCGCCGAAACGCGTCGGCGCGCTCGAGGACATGGTTCGTCGGAAGCGTCCAAAAGACACGTTTTGCACGTTGACGCACGACGACGTCCCGATTTCGACGCTCTATAAGTACCCGGAAAAATTGGGAATTGATCGCATTATCGCGGCGTACGCAGGCGTGAAAGTCGTCGGAAAGGGAGCGCCTTTTCTCGTGATCGACGTCGGCACGGCCGCTACGATCGATTTTATCGACGAGCATGGCGTGTTTCGCGGCGGCGCCATTCTATCAGGTTCTCGACTTGCGGCGAAAACGTTGCACGATTACACTGCGGCGTTGCCAATGCTCGACGAACCTGATAAATTTAACGACGACTCGGATTCCGCGTTGACTTTTCCTGCGACGGAGACGAGCGCGGCGATTCGGATTGGCGTCTTTCATTCGATAATCGGCGCCATCACCGTCTTCTACTGGCAAACGCGACGCATTGTGGAGTCCGAAGGCGGCGATCCTAAGCGTCTCGCCATGCTTATCGCCGGGGGAGATTCCAACGCTACCGAACGACTTTTGCGACGATATTTTGATGATCTCAACGCGTGCTTAGGCGCGGCGATTCCTACTCCCGATATTGTCGCGGCGCCGGGGCTCGTTTTACAAGGCGCGGCGGACTTGGCGGTCGAAAAGATTTCGGCGAATCTTAAATAACGGTTGAAAATGAGCGAATTAACAGAATCCGTACTGAATACGATGAAGGAGTTTGAGCGACTTCCCGGAATTGGTAAGAAGTCCGCCGAACGCATCGTCTATCATTTGCTTCGCGTTTCGAACGACGAAGCCCTGGCGCTTGCCGACGCTATTCGCGCCATGAAAGAGAACGTGCGCTATTGTAAACGCTGTTTTAATCTTGCCGAAGACGAACTTTGCGAAGTCTGTCGCGATCCGCAACGCGATCAAACCAAACTTTGCGTCGTCGAACAGCCGCGCGATCTCATCGCGTTGGAAAAAACCGGAAGATATCGCGGTCTGTATCACGTGCTCCTCGGACGCGTTTCGCCTCTCGACGGCGTTAGCGCCAATCAGTTGACGATCGACGCTCTCGTCAAACGCGTTAAAACGGAAGGTATTACGGAACTCATTATGGCGACGAATCCGACCGTGGAAGGCGACGGAACGGCGCTCGCGATCACCAATCGTCTCGGCGATATGGATATAAAAATTACGCGCCTTGCTCGCGGCGTTACGACGGGCAGCACGCTGGAATTTGCTAATAACGAAATGCTTGCCGACGCGATTTCAATGCGGCAAAGCTTTAATAACCCCGAAGACGTCTAACTGCGTTCTGATTTCAGACGGCCGTTTAGTCTTCATCAACTCGAAGGTCAATTATTATGGCGAAGAAAGTCGCAAAAGGCGAAGGACAAGGTAAGAAAGTTTCAAAACTGGACGAGCTTTTCAATTCGCGCCCAGAACTGAAAGACACGATCGGACAAATTGAAAAGCTGTTCGGACAAGGCGCGATCATGCCCCTCGGGTTAGATCAAGCTCCGAGTTTGGAAGGCATTTCGACAGGGTGTCTTTCCCTCGACATAGCGCTCGGCGGACGCGGTATTCCGAAGGGACGCATTATCGAAATCTTCGGACCTGAATCGAGCGGTAAGACGACGCTAACGCTCCACATCGTCGCGCAGGCTCAGAAGACCGGCGGACTTGCGGCGTTTATCGACGCGGAGCACGCGTTCGATCCGAGTTGGGCGAAACGACTTGGCGTCAATCTCGAAGAATTGCTCGTAAGCCAGCCGTCCTGCGGCGAAGAGGCGATGCGCATTTGCGAAATGCTCGTTAAGTCGAACGCCGTCGACCTGATTATCGTCGACTCCGTCGCCGCGTTGGTGCCGGAGAAGGAACTTCAAGGCGAAATTGGCGATCAATTCGTCGGACTTCAAGCGCGATTGATGAGTCAATCGTTGCGCAAACTGACCGGCGCCATTTCGAAGAGCAAGACGGCGGTCATCTTCATCAACCAGATTCGCGAAAAGATCGGCGTCATGTTCGGTTCCCCGGAAACGACGCCTGGCGGCAAGGCGTTGAAGTTCTACTGCTCTTGCCGAATTGACGTTCGTCGAATCGGACAGATCAAAGACGGCGAAGAGGTCGTTGGTCAACGCGTTAAGGCGAAGGTCGTTAAGAACAAGGTGGCGCCGCCTTTCCGTTCGGCGGAGTTCGATATGATGCACGCCAACGGAATTAGCTTCGAAGGCGATCTTCTCGATCTCGCGGTCGCGCACCGACTCATTACGAAGACCGGCGCTTGGTTCCGTTACGGCGATCAGCAACTCGGACAAGGGCGCGAAAAGACCCGCGCGTTCCTCGAGCAGAACTACGAGTTCACCGATCATTTGAAAGAAGAGATCATGAAGATCATCGAGGCGGAGTCCGCCGGCGCCGAACCCTTCGTTCCGGAGCCTGACGAACCCTACGACGAGGACGAAATGGAAGAAGAAGGCGAAGAGCAAGAATTGGATCAAGAATAGATCGAGGTCTCTTTGCGTTTGCGAGAACATTTGACGTAACTTTTGAATAAGGCTGGTTTGGCGATAAGTCGTAATCTTTCGTTGAACCGGCCTTTCTCATTGAACAATTCGCGCCAACAAGTTCGACTCAATCGCAAAATGACGACGTTATTCTATGAATAATACGGAGATAACGATCTGTCGACGTTCCTTTTCCCACTTGGCGTATAATCAACGCCGACTGCATAGCAGAAGAAGACCATGAAAATGTTGAACATAGCAAAGGCGCGTTCCTACGACGTTAATTCGATAATGAGCGAAACGACGGCGTTTTGGACCTTTCTTTTATGTATTTTGTTAAGCGTCGCTTTAGGTGGCGTTCGTGCAAACGCGCAAGACGTCGAGCGTCAGGCTGGCGAAACTCTTCAACTGGATCTCGCTGGCGTTCCGACCCCGTTCCATTGGGCGCCGGCGGGAAAGTTCATTATGGGTAGCCCGGAGACGGAAGCGGATCGATATTCCGACGAGGTTCAGCACGAGGTTACTTTCACGCGCGGGTTCTGGATCGCGGAAACGGAGACGACGCAAGAATTGTGGACTGCGATTACCGGCGAGAATCCGAGTCGTCATACCGGTTCGAATCAGTTGCCCGTCGAGCAGGTCAGTTGGGATGACTGTTGCGCGTTCATTGAAACGTTGAATCGCGAATACGCCAAGGATTTGCCGAACGGCTACAAATTTGCCTTGCCGACCGAGGCGCAGTGGGAGTACGCATGCCGCGCCGGAACGACGACGCCTTATAATTTCGGCGAATCTTTGAACGGCGATAAAGCGAACTGCGACGGGGAATCGCCATACGGAACCGACGTCAAAGGAAAGCGTCTCGATCATTCGGCGCCTGTGAGAAGTTACTTGCCGAACGCCTGGGGACTCTACGATATGCACGGTAACGTCTGGGAATGGACCGCCGACCGATTCGGGTACGATTACTATCAAAGCGACGACGCCAAGATTGATCCGCTGGGATCGACGTCAGGCGGGAATCGTATTTTCCGAGGCGGATCGTGGCTCTACGACGCCCGAAGTTGTCGATCTGCGTATCGCGAGCGCAACCTTCCGACCTATCGCGGATACAATCACGGGTTCCGACTGGCGATCGTCGATTCGTCGCAGGAAACGAGATAACGCGCCAACCCTCAAGCGTGGGAGCCCGATTCGCCCTACCGCGCGCATGTGAAATCATCGCGCCCATTGGCCGCCTACATGATTATGGCGAATAGCCGAAACGCCAATTTTTATCTCGCGAAGAGCGCTCTGTAAACGCAATGGCGTCGCTGAGGAAAACCCGGCGACGCCTCTTTTTTGAAATAATTTTGACTTGAAGTCATTGACTGGTGGTCAGTGAAATGTTACAATACTCTCGAAGAGCTCGCGGAGAGGAGCAGAGAGGAGCTGAGATGACGAAACGGCAGGAGTCGGCGCAGGCAACGCGGCGAAAACTGATCGAGGCGACAAAAGAGATCGTTCGCGCCAAGGGACTCGCGGAGACGACGATCGAAGAGATTTGCTCTTCCTGCGGCGTCGCCAAGGGAACGTTCTACACGTATTTCCGCAAAAAGGAGGACGTGCTGAGCGAGTTGAACTGTCATGAAGCGTTTCAGACTCTTTTACAAGACGCTAAGGAACAGCGAAAGTCGTTTCAGGAGCGTTTGACCTTCTATATGTGCGGATTTGCCTCGCTGATCGAGGAGAGCGGCTTGAAGCTCTGTCAAGAATGGGTGCGGAACACGGCGACCCCTGAGTTTGCGCTTAATTCTGCGGGGATCGATAAATTGCGACTTGATCGCGCGCAGACGCTTGAACTCTTTTCGGACGGCGTCTCGCGCGGCGAACTCCGAAGCGACGCGCCGATCGAATCTCTCGCCGACCTCGTCGTCGATTTGCTCTACGGGCAAATGCTCTGCTGGGTAACTTCCAACGGCGAGCGCGGTTTTGTCGAAAGAACGCGCGAGTTTTGTCAATCGCAACTTGGGACGATTTTACAACCTTGGCTTAAATGATTGGCTTAATAAGGAGAATCGGTATGCAATACGTGAAATTTGGCGCGACCGGCATGGACGTGTCGCGAATCTGCCTCGGCTGCATGAGTTTTGGGAAACCTGGTCCGGAAAACGGCGTCTTTCCCTGGGCGCGCGACTACGACGACGCCAAGCCGATCTTCAAACGAGCGATCGAGTTGGGAATCAACTATTTCGACACGGCGAACGTCTACCAGATGGGATCCAGCGAGGAGATTACAGGACGACTCATTCGCGACTTCGGATTGAATCGAGACGAGATCGTCGTGGCGACGAAGGTGCATTTCGATATGCGTCCGGGTCGACCGAACGGCGGCGGGTCTTCGCGCAAAAATATCCTTGCGGAAATCGATCATAGCCTTGAGCGCCTCGGGCTCGATTACGTCGATCTCTATCAGATCCATCGTTTGGACGCGAACACGCCGATGGAGGAGATTCTGGAAGCGTTGCACGACGTCGTTAAGAGTGGGAAGGCGCGATATATCGGCGCGTCAACGATTTTCGCGTGGCAGCTCGAAAGAATGCAGCAGTTGGCGGAGCGCAACGGGTGGACGAAGTTTGTGTCTTTGCAACCGCAGTATAATTTGATATATCGAGAGGAGGAGCGGGAGATTCTGCCTCTTTGCCGCGATCGTAAGATGGCGGTTGTTCCGTGGAGTCCGCTCGCCGGCGGTCGTTGCGCGCGTCCGTGGGGAACGCAGACGGCGCGAACGGCGGTTGACAAAGTTTCGCCGATGGTCTGGGACGCGACGAATGAGATTGACAAGCCGGTCGTCGACGCGTTGGAAAAGGTCGCGTCGGCTCGGGGTATTTCCATGGCGCAGACGGCTCTCGCCTGGCATTTTGCGAAGCCGGAGATCACCGCGCCTATCGTCGGGTTCACCTCGGTTCAACACGTCGAGGAGGCGGTCGCGGCGCTCGACGTCAAATTGACGCCGGAAGAAATCGCCGCTTTGGAGGCGCCTTATAAGCCTCACATTAAGACAGGCGCCTTCTAATTCGACCTAAATATCCTTTAAAAAGGAGCGCAAGAATGAAAGTTTTAATGCTTAACGGAAGTTGTAACGTCAACGGTTCGACGAGGGCGGGGCTCGACGTCATGTCGGAGGTTTTCGCTTCGGAAGGAGTCGAGACGGAGATCGTTACGCTCGGCGCCAAGGCGGTCGTCGACTGCATCGGGTGCGGAAAATGCGCCGAATTGAAGCGTTGCGTCTTCAATAACGACGAGGTGAATAATTTCGTCGCCAAGGCGGCTGAATCGGACGGGTTTGTCTTTGGAACGCCGGTCTATTACGCCCATCCGTCGGGACGCGTCTTGAGTTTTCTCGATCGAGTGTTCTTCTCGAGTCGCCTCGCGAACGGCTACGCGCCTTTCCATCACAAGCCGTGCGCTTCGATCGTCGTCGCCCGACGTTCCGGAACGAGCGCCTCGTACGACGTTTTGAATAAGTACTACGGGCTTTCGCAAATGATCATGGTCGGAAGCACGTACTGGAACTCCTTCCACGCCCTCACGCCCGCCGACGTTTCTAGCGACGAAGAAGGTCTCCAGGTTCTGCGCAACCTCGCCCGAAATCTGACGTTCGTTATGAAATGCCTCCAAGCCGGTCGCAACGCGGGAATCAACCCGCCTGTCGCGGAGGAAAACGTTATGACGAATTTTGTTCGGTAAAGATTGACGCTGAGGTAGGGGAAGTCTCCCGCAAAGACCGAGACGTTCCGAAGGGGGAACGCCGTCGGAATTAGTCGTCGGGCAAAAGGCAAGCGTCAAAAAGCGCGCCAAGCGTTAGACGACGGTGGGGACGAACCTACAATCGGCAGAAGACGTAGGCAAAATTTCGCTTGACGCAAGACGGTTCACAAGCGCAAGAAAGGACGGATTCATGAGTAGCGTAATTTTAATAACGACGAGTCTCCGCGCAGGCAGCAACTCGGACAGACTCGCGGACGAAGTTGAAAGGGGAGCGAAGGACGCCGGTTGCGACGTTGTCCGCGTTAGTCTGAAAGGTAAGGAAATCAAATTCTGCAAAGGGTGTTTGGCTTGCCAGAAAACGCAACGTTGCGTTATTAAGGACGACGCGGTTGAGATTGCGGCGCAAATCGGGAACGCCGACGCGCTGGTCTTCTTCACGCCTATTTACTATTACGAAATGAGCGGGCAAATGAAGACGTTGCTCGATCGATGCAACCCGCTTTATACGTCGGACTACAAATTCCGCAAGGTCTATCTGGTAACGACTGCGGCGGAGGACGACGACCGCGCTCCCGAGAAGGCGATCGCCGGGCTTCAAGGTTGGATCGATTGCTTTGAAAAGGCGACGCTTGCCGGAACGCTCTTTTGCGGAGGAGTTAACGACGCGAAAGAGGTTGAGAAATATGCTGGAAAACTGACCGAGGCGTATAACTTCGGGCGCAATTTAAATCAGCATTGAGAGACGCGGTTTCGCTATCCCTTCCGCGAAGCGCCGTCTAGCGTAACGCGATTTTCCCGGCGCAAAGAGCCGCCCCCGACCGCGCGGAGGTCGGGGGGAGTCGCTGGCTTTAGCCTGTGGACGTCGTCGATCAAAGCGTCCCACTAGCGCCTTTATCGAGCGGTCAAAACACACTCCGAATCAAAGGTCGCCGAATTTTTATCGCGCGAAGCTCGCCTCGATAGGGGAAGCCGCGCCGCCCGCCCGATAAAAGCGCAAGCGGTAATCGCCGCTTTACGTTTCCCCGTTAAAATCATTCAGCCAGCTCGCTCCGCCGATCTGAGTGCGAGTTGGAATCCAACGTGATAGGAAGCGGAAGCGGAGTGCAGGGAGTCGTCGTAGGCTCGACTAGCTGAGCGGCAATGCCCTGAACCGACGGCTTCATAGTTCCAACTGCCGCCGCGCAGAACGCGGAACTGGTTGCTTGTCTGACCTACGGGATCGATAATAGCAGAAGGCGGACCTTCTGGGTACACGAAATAATCCCAATACTCGTCGGGTCCATCTTTACACCACTCCGCAAAGTTGCCGTGCATATCGTACAGCCCCCAGGCGTTTGGCGGATAACTGCGTACTGGGTGTGGACCGCAAAGAGTTTGAAAGTTCGCGTCTTCTTTGGTCAATTCTTCTCCCACGTGTTCAGACATTATGGAAAAAAACCGAGATCACCCTTTTCCTTCAACTCTCCGTTGTCGTTTATAAAGATTCTGGCGCGAAACGGTCTGCCTTCAATAGGATTAAACGTTTTGACGTTTGTTAATTTTGGACAATTCTCAAACGCCGTAGGATTACTGATAACCGCGTCTTTAACGTTATTCGGCACATAGACGCTCGTTAGTTCTTTGCAACCGCAGAAGGCTTGGTTGCCGATCGATTTGAGCGATTCGGGCAAGATAACGTTTTCCAGCGTCATAGCGTAATAAAAAGCTTTTTCCTCGATATGCTCAGTATCGTCGGGAACGCGATAATCTCGCGCGCCGCGACCGCCAGGATAACTAACGAGCGTCAAATCGAAATTGAAAAGAACGCCGTCGTCCGTTGAGAAGTATTTCTGGTTTCCTTCCGAGACGACAATTTTCCCCGTTCGCGTAAACGCGCCGACTCCGATTTTCGTAACGCTTGCAGGAATCGTTATTTCATCAAGACGACAAGCTAAAAATGCGTGGTCGTCGATTTCTTCGAGGTTATCTGGCAATTCCAACCTCCTCAAGAAGAGGGAATTCGAAAACGACTCCTCTGCTATTCGTTTAACGCATTCGGGAACGCTATATTGTTTCGAGTCGCTCCCTCCGGGATAACGTACGAGAGTCGACATATCGCGAGTGAATAAAACGCCGTCCTGCGCGACGTAATTCGCGTTTCCTTCCGAAACGGCGAAAGCGAAACAAATAGAAAAAGCTCCGGATTCAACCTTCTTCAAACTGGAAGGCAAAACGACTTCTCGAATCGGACTATGGCTAAATGCGTAGGCTTCGATCGTTTCAAGTCCTTCGGAAAAACGAACCTGCGTCAAATTGACGCATTGGAAAAAAGCGCCCGTCTCAATTGTTTTCAGTCCAGCCGCGAAGAAAATACTTTCGATCGACGCTTTTCCGGCAAAAGCTCCCTCCCCTATTACGGTCGCGCCTTTAGGAACGACGACCTTTTTGCTTGAACCGACGTATTTCTTGACGATAACTCTGCGGTCGGGCGCCTTTTCAATTTCAAAGTCCCTCCATTTTGAGAACATACCGAATAGGAGCGCAAGTCCTCGCCAAAAGATCAAAATCCATCGTGAAAATAGAAGGGCAAAACCGCCGAGCCAGAATATTACGGCGATGACAGTGAATAATGTTTCCATGACAAATCCTCATTCAAACAAACTAAGGTCTCATCGCGCGTGTAATCGTCACTCCTGTTGGTTGTTCGCCGAGTGGCTGCAAATAACCGAATCGCCGTAGTTTATCGCGCGAAGCGCACTCGAAGGGCTTTAACCTGCGGACAACGTCGATCAAAGCGTCCCACTTGATCCTTTATCGAGCGGTCAAAACACTCTCCGAATCAAAGGTCGCCGAATTTTTATCGCGCGAAGCTCGCCACGATAGGGGGAAGCCGCGCCGCCCGCTCGATCAAAGCGCAAGCGGTAATCGCCGCTTTACGTTTCCCCGTCAAAATTATTCATCCAGCTCGCTCCGTCGACCTGAGTACGAGTCGGAATCCAACGTGATAGGAAGCGCCGCGCAGAGGGGCGTTCGATTCTAGGAAGGCTCGACTAGCTGAGCGGCAATGCCCGTTGCCGACGGCTTCATAATTCCAACTGCCGCCGCGCAGAACGCGGAACTGGTCGCTTGTCTGACCTTCGGGATCGATAATAGCTGAAGGCGGACCTTCTGGGTATACGAAATAATCCCAATACTCGTCGGGACCATCTTTACACCACTCCGCAACGTTGCCGTGCATATCGTACAGCCCCCATGCGTTTGGCGGATAACTGCGCACAGGGCGTGGACCGCAAGAATTCTGAAAGTTCGCGTCTTCTTCGGTCAATTCTTCTCCCGCGTTGAACGCCGTCAACGTCCCCGCGCGGCACGCGTATTCCCATTCCGCTTCGGTTGGAAAATCAAACTTCATACCCGAGGGAGCTATTCCAGAAGCGTTTAATTCGTCAATAAACGCGGCGCAATCAACCCACCTCACGCATGTGACGGGACAGTCGGGCTGATGACCATCGGAATAGGAGTCCACAAGACTATGTTTTACCGCAATCCATAGTTCCTCCGTTACAGGCGTCTCCAAAAGCCAGAATCCGCGAGACAACGTTACTTCGTGTAGGGCTTCATCGTCGTAAAGGACCCCGTTACACATTATTATCTCTATCTTTTCAGGGTGGAGTTCTCGATCGTATCGATCTTGTTCGTCTTTAGGACTTCCCATGAGAAACGTCCCCGGCGGGCAGTAGCGGAAGATTACCTTTTCGCCGTTGATTTCAAGTTCGAGCGGGTCGCCTGCCTTGGCGTTTTCGTTTGTCTGATTAGTGTTCATTAGCGCATTTACTCTTGGTTCGGGGTCTTATTGCGAATTTCGTCGAGCATATTCACAATCGCGGCGGCGTTCTTATTTCCGGCGTCAGCGAATTGGCGAAGGGCAGGTTCGATCTCCGTTATGTTGACTGGACGGATCTTATCCTCCGGATTTGGGGAGCGTTTATTCAGCTTCTCGAGAAGCCAGCCTACGTAGGCGAGAACGCAAATGAACGTAACGATTCCGCACCAGCCAAACGTGCGCGGCAGGCTGTCTGGAACTAGGGCTCTGTGGATAAAGAACGCCGCAGCATTAAGCCCGAAAAGAGCAAGTAAAAAATCGTCAATGGACGCCTTAACGTCTGATTTCAACGAATTGTCCGCGCTACTATCTCCCTTGAGACCTTGCGGCGCGTTATTCGCGGGCTCTGCGCTATCATTCTCTCCCCAGCCTTGCGGTTCGCCCTGAATCGCTGAAATATCAAGACCGTTCCTTTCAAAAAGCGCTTGAAGTTCAGACAAATACTCTAACGCGTAGCATTTTGTATCCTCGTCTCCAAGTCTAGCCGCTAAGCGCAACCATCGAACAGCTTCTACTCTTTCAAAGACCGACGTTGCCTTATGCCAGGCAAGTTGAGCGTAGACAAGCATGGAAGGGGGATAACCGAGTCTTGCAGCGCGCAGAAAATATAGACGCGCTTCTTCCTCGTCGGCGAGACGTCCTTCTCCTTTGAGAACGCACAATCCAGCCTCGTGGACGCCTTCGGGATCGCCGCATTCCGCCGCGATTTGAAAATACTTGAACGCCTCCGCTTCGTTGTGTTCCGCTCCGTAGCCGTTAATGTAACCAACTCCAAGCATATACGCGCAACGCCGCAGAGAGTAGGCCTCTCTCTTCTCTTGCGACGTCGTTTCGTCGAAATCCGCAACGTAGTATTTGAGCGTATTGAGATTCTTTTTCAACCCGATTTCTACGACGCGCTTTGCGAGCGGAATCCATCTCGGATCGGAATTGTTCTCGGAGAAAATCGTCGTCGCCTGCCCGAAAATCGCAAGGATATCGTCTAAATCCGCCGCTCGATTCAGCGTTTCTACAGCCTTCTTTTCGTCGCGGACAACGCCTATGCCGTTCGCATAACAACTAGCGAGTTCACGAATGCAATGAGCGTGTCCTTTGTCGGCTCCTTGCTGAAAAAGTCGGAACGCGCCTTCTGGATCTTTCGCGCCTAGCTCGCCGTCTCGAAGATAAATTCCCAACTCATACAATGCCCTCGGATTTCCGAGTTCGGCGCCGATTCGCCATCCAGCCGCCGCGCCCCGAAGATTGCCGACTTTATATTCATGTTCACATATAAAGCCTATAGCGAAACACCTGTCTATTTCGAAATCGGACGCCCACTTTTTATATAACGCGACCCATTCTTTGGCGTCGACTTCTTTTCCGTTGATTTCCCAAACGAATTGAGACGCGTCAACGTAGCGTCCTCGGAGAATTTCGTCGCCATGGTCGATAACGAACCAGTCGCGGTCGACGTAGTAGTTTGTTTCGTAGTCTATATTCTCTGAGTTTGTTTGTGATTCCATTTTGGGGATCCCTCTTGCGTCCGATATGCGGCGCATGTTCCTATGATTGTCAAACGTCGCCTGATCGTCCGCATTTTTGCCTTCGAGGAAACAGACTTCTAGACTATTATACCGACGATCAAGCGATAGTAAACAAAAACGGAATCTTGAAAGTTCGGTTCAGGACGCGAGGAGAGGGTTATGAAACAGCTTCTAGTCTCTCATGGGGGAAGGCATTGGGCGGCTCCTTTATTGGTCTAGCGGTATTCTTTTTGATTAATTGATCACTTCGAATTCGTGGGTATTATCAATTCTCATAACACGCACAGTCGTTCGTATCCTCTACGGATAATCGCCGCCATTAGCTTTCTTCTAGCTTCAAGGAACTGTTGGTAATCCATGTTTTCAAAATCATATGGCAACGCATTTTCTTCGCAGGTTCGCTTATATTCTTCTTCTCCCATTTTTTCCCTATATTCGCCAACATATTCCATCGGCGGTTTGTCAGAAATGGCGATGTTTGTGGCATAATCAATATAGGTGTAATTTGCCACTTGGTTCTGATCTCGATTGTCGCTATATCCATTTTCCCGTAGATAGTTTTTCGGAAAGATGTGATGTTTATCAATAGCGCTCTTAGCGCCGCTTGCGCCGGGGACAAGGTATTTAGACAGAATCGAGGCGCTGAATAACATGGGAAAGCCAAGGACGTTAATGGCTGCGATGTATCCGTACCACGCTGGACTGGACGTCCTAGAAGTAATCAGTTGATTAGGAAGCGTTACGTTGAAGTAGTCGTCTGTAAAGCGTCCTTTAATGAAGTCGTCCAGATACTTCACATATTCGTCGGCCGTTTTTACATCTCGCAGATCAGCGAACATCTTTTCTACTTCGGACTCAGTGGAACCCGAATAGAAAGACGTGACGGTTGTCATGTAAATCCACTTTGTGATGATTCGATTCAGTTCCGTAGTTTTGACCTTATACTCGTATTTGCCGATAAGGTACATTACATAACAGTAAACCACTCCGTTTTTGGCGGTCACAAAATCGCCGGTGATATAACCTGCTTGAGAGAAAAGATTCAGATAAGCGTGCCAGTTGTTAAGGTTAGTGGCAACATCAAGACTTTGTTTAAAAGCTTTTAAATTGCTATCCCTTGTGTCGTCCGCTATCATTCCGGTTTTCAGGTCTTTCCCGCGCAAAAGCTGATAAGCGTACTTAAGCCTGCCGCGATGAAAACGCAAACCGACGGTAACTCGAATGAGGTGCGCTGGCTCAACTTGAATGATATGATTATAAGCAGTTTTATCATTAGGGCTACGAGACGCCTCGCAAAACATGTCGATCTTTTCGTGCACGTCGTTATCAAACACGGCGAGAAGCGTCTCTATGAAATCCTTTTCCCCGAGATCCTGACCACCGGAATTGACGCGCACGAATATTTCCGCGACGTCTTCTTCACCAGCATTTGCTTTGATTCGCAGCGTGGGAAGTAAATAGTCTTTCAAATCCAGTAGCTTTTTAATGTTTTCCTCGATGGTATTCTCTTCGTCGTCCGTCAATAGAGGCTGTCTGTTCTTCTCGCGACTTTCATTTAACGTTTTTATGTAACGCTTACGGAATTTGGCGACTTCGTGTTCCCTGTCAGCGGCAAAGACGTCGCTGATAGCGCTGACGTATTCAACACTTTTTTCATAGGCTTGAGACCACACTTTGAAATCCCCGCTAAGGGGATTGAAGGAAATCTTGATATTGTGGAGTTTGAAGTTTTTGTCCTTAACTTCGATCCCTTCAAACGCAGCCAAAAGAGCCGTGAGTCTCTGTTGGCCGTCGATAACCAAATCTCTCGGAGTGTTAAAGGTTTTGTCGATTTTTCCAATATGGCTTGTATGGTCGTAGTCCTCAGGAGATTCCCAAAGCATAATATAGCCGATAGGAAATCCCCGAAACATTGAATCCAGAAGATCGCGAACCTTGTTGTCTTGCCAGACAAATGGTCGCTGGAGGTCGGGAAGACCAATTCTTCCGTTTTTTACATCGGAGATTATTTCGCTAACCTTATGATGCATAATTTGATATAGTTCATTGCCCATTTTGTTTGACTTTCGTATTGTTACTCAAATTGCAACCTCGTGATCTTGTATAAAATCGAGGTGGCGTAAAAAAGGCTTGTTTGCTAAGGTAAGCGGGTAGCTTTTCCGCCACGAAAAATTCCCACGCCCCAACAAACAAGCCGATACGATGATAACCTCCGCCCCGACCTTTTGCAAGCCCTTTTTAAAAAAACAGTGTAATTACCAAATCAGACAAGAAGAGCCAGTTCGTATGTCAGGAAAATGATCGTAGCGATCGCTTCAATGTTCAATACGAAGAGCAATGTCAATATCGCGACTGCATACGGTAATAACATTTCGCGGCAATCTTACGAAAATTCCTCAATTCACACGAATGGGATTGCGAGAAAGCGCTAGTCGAGGTTGCAAAAATCACGTTAAAGGGTCTAGGGTGAGAACCAAGCGAACGTCTTTATTGGGTTATTGACGACACGCAGATTGAAAAACGCGGTCAAAAGATGAGAAGGCGTTTCAAATACGTTCATTCATTCTGAAAAGCTGTACGCGACGGCTCACACGGTCGTTTGTTGCGCTCTCGTTTACAATGGAGTGACCATACCGGGCGACCATACCGTATGCAATTCGTCTTTCTGTTCCCAAAATCAATATGAAGCCACTTCGAAGATTTACCAAAGGAGAAGCGCGAGACGTTGATAGACGTTGCGGCAAGCATGATTCGCAATCTCGAATTTCCGTCTGAAGCGAAAATCACCGTGCTTTTTGATAAATTCTACCTCTCACAAAAGGTCGTTTTCGCTTGTAAATTACGCGGTTTTTCCTTTATCGGCGGCGCAAAAAGCAATCGTCGTTTTACGCCGTTGAAGAAGAATGAAAAACGAGTCGGCACATATTCTCGTACGATTGTAATGAGACAGGGGAAGAACTATCCCTGGAAGCATTGATCGAAGAAACATCACCGACTATCTCGAGCGTATGGTCGGCTCTCACGTGTTGGTATGGTAACGCTCGCGTGTAGTCGAAGAAGCGGAGAAAAAAGGATTCTAACCCTGGCGACTGACGATATGAGTCTCAACGCGCAGGGGATATTTTCAGCCTATCGAAATCGATGGAACATAGAGGTTTTGTTTGAAGCCGCAAAACAACTTTTGGGTTTGGCGATTACCAACCATTAAAGTATCGAGCTGTTGAAAAGCGCCTTAATCTCGTCATGTGCGCCCACTGTTTACTTAGGCGTCAGTCCAACACATCGTCTGATGAAAAAGAAGATAAAAAACAAGTGGAACCACTTGTCGCGTAGGCTTATACAGTTCAAAGTTATTGTTCCTGGAACGAATGATCAAAGACGCTGTTAATAAATTAATTGAGAATAAGAGAATTAACGCTTTAAATAGAAAGAAATTTATGATAAAAGTCAAAACATTGTTTGAAAATATTTATTGCGGACGTCATGACATTTGTTTACAATTATTATGATATAAAGGTTGCCATTTGAGCAATAACGTTTTTTGTCCACGCAAAAACACTCCGTTTTAGAAATTTTTTCGAGGCATTCACTCTCACCCTTGATTTCCTGTATTTTCCCGCTAAAAATTTTTATGACGAAACTGTGATACGCTGGAACGCCGTCGAACCAACCCCAAACCACAGGAGGACCTCAAATGCCTACGCCGCACGACTCAATGCCCGATCGATTGAAGACGCTTCGAAAACAGGAGCTCGGCTTAACCCTGGAGAAATTTGGGGCGAGGCTAGGCGTGAAGAGTTCCGTCGTTTCATGCTGGGAGACGAACAGGCAGGCGATACCCGACTATCGAGTGTATCAAATCTGTCATGAATTCAACGTGAACGAGGCGTGGCTCACGACAGGCGACGGGCGAGTCTTTAACGAACCCAAAAGCGCCGACGAACTCGACGCGGAGGCGTTCGTGCGCGTCGTCGTGAGACTCGTCGACGAACTCTCCCCAAAATCGAAAAGGCTGGCGGTCGAGGCGGCTAAGAAAATCATCGAACGCTTCGACGATCCGCAATAATCCGCCCCCCCGAAAGGCAGGCGATAGGCGCTCGCGCGAAGGCTGGCGGACGATAGGCGGCGGGCAAAAGGCAGGAAAGCATAGGCAGGCGACTCCCCGACCTTAGCCCCGCCTGTAACCGAAACCTCGCCGGTGTGACGGCGGTCACAGATTTCTAGGCGCAGGCTTTCTAGGCGACGCCCCTGTCCATGCGTATTGCAAAAGTCTCTTTTTTGAATAATACAATATAAAAGTTAGGTTGACAAAACTTTTTTGTTTGTTAGACTGTTAGGGGGCTTGGCGAGAGATTTTTCGCCAAAAGCTCGTCGTACTCGCGCGCTCGATCGTAGCCGCAGGCGATTTGACGAGTCGGAAATCCGTTACATATATAATATATTGGGGACATGACGCCATGGTGCTTGCAAATGCCAAAGGAGGAGAGACGGTCGTGATCGTCGCGTTGAACACGTCTCGTCATCTCACGGAGCGTCTTTATGCGATGGGCTTGATTCCCGGCGCTAGTTTAAAGGTCGTTCGCGCGTCCCGATCCGGCGAAATGATTCTCGGATGTCTCGACGGACGCTTCGCTCTCGGACGCGCGCTCACGAAACAGATCGAAGTCTCCTAAGCGTTCGTCTCCTTTTGCGTTCGTTTTTCGAGATCTCCCTAATGCGTCGCCGGGTTTTTGACGTGTTTGTTCGACGGCGCGATCTACTATGAGGCTCCTTCAATATGACGAAAGTTGCGCCGAAAAAGATTAGCGTTGCGTTAGCAGGGAATCCGAATTGCGGAAAAACCACGATCTATAACGCCTTGACAGGGCAGAGCGAGGCGGTCGGCAACTACTCGGGCGTTACCGTCGACGTCGTTAAGGCCGTTCGACAAACCGAGGATTCCGAAGTTGAATTCGTCGACCTGCCCGGCGTCTATAGCCTAACGACGTACTCCAAAGACGAAGTCGTCGCTCGAGATTATCTCCTGAAAGAACGCGTCGACGTCGTCGTCAACGTGGTCGACGCCTCAAACCTCGAACGCAACCTCTTTCTCACTTTACAAATTCTCGAGCTCGGTCTGCCCGTTGTCGTCGCTCTCAATATGTGCGATCTTGCGGCGAAACGCGGGATCTACTTCGACGCAAAAAAACTTTCAAATCTGTTAGGCGTTCCTATCGTCGACGTCGTCGGCGTAACGGGACAAGGTCTCGAAACGCTCTTAGAAACGGCGCTCTCCGTAGCCGATACTTGGCGGGTCGCGCCGCAAATTCCCGAGTCCTTGCGCAATTCCCAGGAAATCGAAAAGGAAATTTCCCTCGTCGAAGCCGCCGTTGATAACGTTGCAAAGTCCTCGCAATCTGACGATGAAAGCGACGCCTTGCCTGCCTCGGAACTCGGCGTCGATTGGTTGGCGAACGGCGCCGCTAACTCCGCTCCGAATACCGCTGAGCGAGGAGATTACGCTTCGAAAAGAACCCAAGCCGACGTCTTGCGACGTCGAAGGTGGCTCGCCGTAAAGCTCCTCGAAGACGACTCCGAAGTCGTGGAGGCTTGGAAAGCGGCCGAAATTTCCGAGATTGTTTCAAGTTCCGTCGAAAGGCTCGCAAGCAAAGACGCGTCGACCCCGATCGCCGCGCTCTTCGCCGCCCATCGTTACGAAAACGTTCGAAAGATCGCCGCGCAAGCCGTTAAGAGCGAGAACCGCTCCGACATCCTCTTTTCCGATAGGCTCGATCAATTCTTGACCCATCCGTTCTGGGGACTCCTCGTCTTTCTCTTTGCGATGTACGTCGTGTTCTGGCTGACCTTCACGATCGGCAATTACCCCGTCGAATGGCTTGAAAGCGGGCAAAACGCGCTCAGCGAGTACTGCGAACGGTTTTGGGCGGACAATCCGGACAGTCTAATTCGTTCCCTCGTAATCGACGGAATTATCGCCGGCGTCGGCGGCGTTCTTGTCTTCTTCCCGAATATTTTCATCCTCTTCGCCGCGATCGCAATGCTCGAGGAATCCGGTTATATGGCGCGCGGCGCGTTCCTAACGGATCGATTTCTGAGCAAAATTGGACTGACCGGTAAAAGCTTTATTCCAATGCTCGTCGGATTCGGGTGTTCTATCCCGGCGGTCATGTCGACGCGGATTATTGAGGACAAGAAGTCGCGCTTGGCGACGATGTTTATTATTCCGCTCATGAGTTGCGGGGCGCGTTATCCGATTTATATGCTGATAATTCCCGCCTTTTTCCCGTTGGAATGGCAGGCGCCGATCTTATGGATAATCTACGTCGTTGGTATTATTGTCGCGGCGGTCTTATCGACGGTCATTACTTCGAAGACGTTCCATGGCGAGAGCGAACCGCTTTTGATCGAGTTGCCGGTCTATCACGCGCCGACGTTCCGAACGGTGGGCGCGAAGGCGTTCGAGCGAGGCTGGATGTATATTCGCAAGGCGGGAACGACGATCCTTGGCGTTTCGATCGTACTCTGGGCGCTCTCGACGTTCCCACAGTTGCCGCAGAAGCAGGCGGAAGAGTTTGAAAATCAGATCGCCGCGATCAATCAAGAGGCAGGCGCCTTAGGAGTCGATCTCGACGAATTGAGCGCGACTTTGGCGGCGGAAGAAGAAGACGGCGCGGAAAGCGCCGACGAAGCGGCGGACGAATCGGGCGAGGCGAGCGACGATGCGGCGTCGAAGGCTGTCGCGCCGAATCCAAGCGCGCTGGCGCTTCTCGAACGTCGCGAGGCGATCGAAAACGCGTATGCGGAAGCGCAACTGGAATACAGCGTCGTCGGAAGGCTAGGCAAGGGGATGGAGCCGGTTATCAAATACGCCGGGTTCGATTGGCGCATTGGTTCGGCGTTAGTCGGCGCGTTTGCCGCGAAGGAGGTTTTCGTCGCGCAAATGGGGATCGTCTATAAGGTGGGCGAGGTTGACGAGACGTCGAAACCTCTCAAGGACATTCTCGCGCAGAAATATTCGCCTTTGGTCGCGATTTCGATTATCATCTTTTGCCTAATCGGCGCGCCGTGCATGGCGACTCTTGTCGTCGTGGCGAAGGAGTCCTCGTGGAAGTGGGCGTTTGCGCAATGGACGACTCTAACGGGACTCGGGTTTATTCTCGCCTGCCTCGCTTATCAGATTGGAAGACATTTTATCGGCGGCTAGCAGGATTTTCCGATTAGACGCTATTGACTGTGCAAGGGAGGTGACTTGAATGTACGAGCGCGTCATTGTCGGAGCCGTTGTGCTCTGCGCTTGCCTGTTCCTGGCGCGAAAGCTGAGGAAGACTTTGCGCGGCGAGAGCTGTTCCGAATCTTGTGGACGGTCTTGCTGTTCTGGGAATTGTTGCCACATGCGTTCGGAAAATACGCCGCCGGTCGACAGTGAGGAAAACGAGAACGGATAAACAACGTATTAATAAAGAAAAGGCTAAGGAGCTCAGATCGCTTCTTAGCCTTTTCTTTTTGTCTTCCTTTTACCTTACGTCGCTAGGTTTTGCCTTACGACGTCGGCGGGTTACCAGGCTTCTTTGGGATCGATAAAACTCGCCTTGGGACGTTTAACGACAGGCTTTTGATTTGCGGCGGTCGGCGCAGGTTCGGCGAGCGAGTTCTCTTCTGTTTCGTCGTAATCTTCGCCTTCCTCGAGAGCCTCTTGATCGACGTCTTCCTGACTTTCGGTCGATAAACCGGAGTCGTAGGTCGGGACAGGCTGGGGGACGATTTTCTTAGGCTGGCTTGTCTTCGCGCGATTTGGCGCGGCGGCAGGCTTTGTTGATCGAAGAGGAGTCGCCGCCCTAGGTTGCGCCGTCGGCTGCGGTTGAGCCTGATTCGTTCGGGCGTTGACTTGCGCGGAGCGTTGAACTTGTTGAGGAGGCAGAGGCTGTCTTTCCGCGTGCGCGACCTGGCGAATTCCGCTATTGCGATATCGAGCGAGTTCTTTCTCTTGGAACTGTAAGTTTGCGTTCTTGATCTCTCGATTGCGTTCGGCGATCCGACGCTGTTGCGCGGCGCGTTCCATAGCGCTTGTCTGCTGAATGTGCGAGGCGTTTTCCAGGGGGCGTTTCGACGCCAAAATAGCGTTGAGTTCCTCGATTCGGCGTTTGTGCGCGGCGGACAATTCTTCGTCGGTGAGTTCGTCGACGCGAGGCGCCGTTTGGGGCGCGATTCCCTGACGAGCGTTTTGCGCTAACGCGCCGTTGTTCTGCTGACGTTGTTCGGGTTTCTGACGCTGCGCGACTTTCGAAACCTCGCGACGCGGTTGCTGGCGCTCGTTGCCTGCGAGCCGCGACGGAACTTGACGTTGGGACGCGACGCGAGCCTGGTTCGACGCGACGTTTCTGTCGAGATTGCGAGCGCTATTCGCCGCCAGCGCTCTGTCGTTACGCGAAACGTCGGTTCCCTGATTTTGAACCTTTGGAACGTTCGAACGCGCGATTTGACCCGAAGTCGGTCGCGGCGTTCGAACCGGTCTGGTTTGCGGTTTCAGCGTGTTCTTTGCGATTAAGGCGTCGTTGGCGAGAAGGCGCGTTTGCGGCGCCTTCGCTCGATTGGGAACGTTCCGACGCGTGTCGTTGCGCCCGAGAGAATTGTCGTAATAATTGCCGTAATTGTCATCGGACGGAAGAAACGCGTTTTGAAGATACTCGGAATTTGACGGGTCTTCGTATCCTCCGAAACCGGGGTTGAACCCGTTTGTCGTCTCAAATCCGTTCGCCCCCTCGAAATAATCGCCGCCGACGCCTTCCTGGTAGCTATAAGGATCGTATTCGGCGGTCTCGTAGCCTTGATATTCTTCCGCGCCGTCGTTCTGATCGTCTCTGGCGGCGAAGAGTCCGAACGTGAGAAGCCTGAACAGCGGATTCGGCTCGAGTTTGTCGGTCGGCTGCGTTCTTCGCGGTTGGGCGAAGAGGGAATTGGAACGAGTCGGCGATTTCTTCCCGAATAAGAATTCGGACCAAATATCCAACGCGGTGCGCCGCGCGCCGAAGCCTGAGCCTAGCCGATTCGGCGCGGTTCGCGACTCGGTCTCAGAATCGGAATTCTCCGACTCGTCGCCTTGACGCACGGCGTACCCTTCGGTCGGAAACGGAATAATCGCGCCGTTTTCGTCGAGCGCGTACTGCGGCGGAACGTCCGGATTCGACGTCGTTATGAGATTGCCGTAACTCCCTCCGTAGCCTGCGGCGTAATTTCCATTGAACGACGACCCGCCGTCGAAACCGTACGAACCGCCTTCCACGAATTGGGCGCCGTATTGATCGCCGTACGGAAGATAGTTTTGCCCGCCGAATTGCTCGACGCTCTGAAAGGCGTTTCCGGCGCCGACGTAATTCGCGCCGCCTCCCTGCTGAGCGTTCATGAATCCGGCGATCGATTGGGCAGGGTACCCGCCGTTATTCGACGCCGGGTAGCCTGCGCCTTGCGTTATCGATTGACCGACCGCCGACTGCGCGCATACGACGGTTGCTAGAAGGGCGACGCAACTGAACGAAGTCATTCGACGTCGTAAAGAGCCTTGCAAATTTCTGCGCGTTACGTTCTTGTACATTGCGAATCCTTTCGCTAGTTGCGCGTCCTACGCGTGAGTTTGGAAACGAAATCTCGATGATTACCTGTTGCGCGTGCGATAGAATCCGGAGTCGATGAGTTGCGGGTTGCCGTCCGGTTGTTTCTCGACGGCAGGCTGCGGGATAGCGACGGCGCTTCCTTGCAGACCTTCGTTCAATCTTGCGAACGTCCACAACGTGATCTCGCCGTTGGAGACGAGAAGGTCGCGATCATTTGCGCCTGGCAACGCGTACACGAAAACGACGCCGGAATTAATTTCGGCAACGTAAAGAAACGATTTCGAAAGGTTCCCAAGAGAACCGACGTTGCGCACGTCGACTTCTCCGGTCGTCATAATGAATTTCGGGGAGACCGGAGTCGGGATTTGCAGTTGTTGAGCGGCTTCCGCGAGGTCGTTTTTCAGGTTGCGCGTATAAGACTTTTGAACGAGCGGTTCCGATCGTGAAATCACAGCGGCGGAAAGACGACAGCTTTGCGAGTCGAGGTAATACAGGGCTTCCGCTCCCGACGTGAAGGATCCGGTCGCAATAACGGCGCCGTCGCTTTCGCTCGAAGCCGTTGCGAAAATCGGAGTCGGCGCTTGTTGCGACGTCGCGCTTTCTTCGTTGACGCGCATTCCGGCGAGGTATCCGCATAACGCCAGTCCAAGGGAAAGAACCGCCGTTCCTAATCCGAAGACGATTGAATGTTTCATTATCTTTTCCATCGAATACAAAGCAAACAAAATGGCTCGCGGCGTAACTGCCGGTCGCGACGAAGCGCCGTGCTACAGCGATTCTCTCGTCAAAGGTAATCCTTTTTCTTTTTCCTGTCTATATGGATTTTTTATGCTTGCCGTCTTCGGCGTCTTGAACGCTTTAAACCTTCCCGTCATTTGTTTCGGCGATGGGAATTGAGCGCCGGATAACTTTGATAATGTATAATTAAAACTTATAACCTGAACGCCATTGTTAAAGATTTTTTCGCGAGACGGCTTTTGATACTTTTCAACGCGGGGTTTGAGCCTATAATTAGGGGCGTGTGTTTAGGCGACTAAAAGTTGCGTAATGATTGTTGCGATACGAACGCGCGGCGCGGCGAAGCCTTTCGGCGGCGTTTCGACGCGTTCATGTTTTAACAACAGGTTCGTTTGCGCGCCGTTTTCGCACGTTGCGAGAGCGGAGCGGAAATCGTCCGCCTTTGTTCCTTTTTAACATTTCCGGCGCGAACGGACGGAGGAGCTTTTATGACCGATCTTTCAGACTCAGCAAAACTGCTTATCGACGATAAAGAAATCAACCTCGACGTGTATACCGGCGTGGAAGGAGAGCGCTCGATCGACATAACGTCGTTGTACAAAGACCACGGTCTGACGACATACGATCCGTCCCTCGGCAACACGGCGATCTGCCGAAGTTCGATTACGTATATTGACGGCGAGCGCGGAGTCCTACGTTATCGCGGAATTCCGATCGAGCAGTTCGATCGTCCGTGCCCGAACTTTATCGAAGTCGCTTGGGCTCTCATTTTCGGACGTCTTCCCGACGAAGAAGAACTCGAGCAGTTTCGCGAAATGCTCACCGAAAACGAGCTTCTCCACGAAGGTCTGAAAAATCAATTCATGACCCTTCCTGTCGACGCTCCGCCTATGGCGATTCTTTCCGCCATGATCAGTATGATGGCGTGCTATCATAAGGAATTTCTTCTGCTCGAAGACGAAAAGATCCTTATGGGCGCCGCCGCGCGCTTGATTAGCAAGGTGCGAACGATCGCCGCGTTCACGTACCGTCGCGCCGCCGGTTTGCCTTTTATTTATCCGCATCCGGGGTTGCGGTATTGCGCGAACTTTCTGCACATGATGTTCTCGCTTCCGTATCGCCAATTTGAGGTTTCGGAAGAGATGGAAGACGCGCTGAATCTCCTTTTGATTCTGCACGCGGATCACGAGCAGAACTGTAGCGCGAGCGCCGTTCGCGTCGTGTGTTCCGCGCAAGCGAACCTATTCGCTTCCTGTAGCGCCGGCGTCAACGCGCTGTGGGGACCGCTTCACGGCGGCGCAAACGTCAAAGTTATGGAAATGCTCGACGGCATCTATCGCGGCGGGTACAAACCGGAAGAGTGCATCGAAGCCGCCAAGGATCACAATAATCCCTTCCGGCTCTTCGGATTCGGGCACCGCGTTTATCGGAACTACGATCCGCGCGCGAAAATCCTGAAAACCGCCTGCGATCGACTCTTCGCCAAGATGAAAAAGGCGGATCCGCTCCTCGATATCGCTCGAAAATTGGAAGAACTTGCGTTGAAAGACCCTTATTTCGTCGATCGCAAGCTCTACCCGAACGTCGATTTTTACAGCGGGATTCTCTTCCGCGCCATGGGCATTCCGACCAATATGTTCACCGTTATGTTCGCAATGGGACGCTTGCCTGGTTGGATCGCGCAATGGAAAGAGCAACATTTCGCGGACGGCGCCAAGATTATTCGTCCGCGACAGCTGTACGTCGGCAATCCTAAGTCGAATTATCTCGAGATGGAGAAACGATAACGAAGCCTGCGCTCGAGCGCTTGGTTCCGTCTGTTGAAACGTGTTTTTTCGAGGAAACGAATGAATAACGGCGAAGATGAGCGCTCGAACGCCACCGGCTTTATCGGCGAAGACGAAAACGTCGCGCATGAAGAATCGCAAGCTGTCCGATCGAATAGCGACGCGGCGTCTTCATCGAGCGCTCTCTTAGCCAATCTTCATTCGGACGAAGAATCGGAATCGCGCGCCAAGCCGACGCGTTTCTACAAAAGGATCTTTTCTCTTCGCACGAACGCTGCGGTAATAAGCCTCCTTTTCCACGGCGTTCTCGCATTGATTCTCGCCTCAATCATTCTGACGACCAAAGTCGGCACGTACGGACTGCTCGTTTCCGGAGGGTTCACGCCGGAGATGGGCGAACTCGACTTTACCGACGAAGTCGGCGCGTCCTTTACCGCAGACTCCTCTCTGACCGACCTCCAAACCGCCGAGTCGATCGTCGATACCGAACTCGCCGCAGAAATTGCGGATCAGAGCGAAACAAGCGTCGCTATTGAGACGTTGACTTCGGACGAGGAGGGAGCTCCTCTTGCGACGGAAGCGCCGGACGGGATCGCGGCGGAAAGCGGTCAAGGCGGCGCTCCGCTCTTTAGTCGCGCCGTCGGCTCCGCGTCCGGACGCGCGGAGCGCAAGCGCGGCGCGCAAGGTCGGCAAGGAGACGTTACCAAAGAGAGCGAAGACGCCGTCGAACGAGGGCTCGACTGGCTCGCTCGGCATCAGTATCCCGACGGAAGCTGGTCCTTCGACTTGACCGAAGAGACGTCGACCGGTCAGAAGTGCGGGTGTCAAGGCTGCTCAAACTCGACGGGCACGTCCGGAGGCTCGGCGTATCGTCAACCGCTTTTTCCGAGCCGCATGGCGGCGACGTCGATAGCGTTGCTTCCTTTCTTGGGTTCGGGATACACGCACACGGAGACGAATCGTTACCAAAAGCTCGTTGCGAGCGGGTTGCGTTACCTTTCTTACAACGCGGTGCGCAAAGAGGACGGGGTAGACTTCCGCGCGGGCTTTACAGGGGACGGCGCCGCTTACATTCAGGCGTTGGCGACGCTTGTCTGTTGCGAAGCGTATGAAATGACGAAGGATCCGAATCTTCGGTCGTTGGCGGAAGGCGGGCTTCTTTTCATCGAGCGCTCTCAGCTTAACGACGGCGGTTGGCGTTATCGCTCGATCGGGGACGACGCGTTCCACGCGACGGAGTCTGGTGACGTTTCCGTTCTTGGTTGGCAACTCATGGCGCTCAAGTCCGGCGCATCGGCAGGCTTTACGTTGCCGGCTTCGGTAGCGTATCGATCGGGCAATTTTCTTGATCTCTGCATGGACAAGGGTGGGAAAACGTACCGATACCAACCGCGAACGAAAGAGGCGGAGAGTAAGAAGTGGGGCACGACGGCGGTCGGATTTCTTTCGCGCGAGTATTTAGGCTGGGAGCCTGGAACGCCTGATCTTGACGCGTGCGCGAAGCAGGTCGTTAAGTGGATCGACGATGTGGACGCGATATGGCGTCAGGTTAAGAAAGGCGCTCAACGCGGACGCGTCGGAGGGCGAGCGGTCAAATATTTCCAGGACGATCGACTGATTTTCAATCTTTACTTTGCGTATTATGGGACGCTTGCGCTCCATCATTACGGCGGAGAAAAGTGGAAGGATAGTTTTGCGAAGACGCGGACGTTGCTTATCGAGACGCAGTCGCGCAACGCGTCGCTATTGGGCTCTTGCGAGTCGGGCAGCTGGCTTTTTTACGATCAATACATGAACGACGGCGGGCGAGTTCTCAATACGGCGATCGCCGTGCTCATTTTGGAGACGCCGTATCGCTATCTTCCGATGTACCGTAATTAGGCGGTTGAAAACGCGCATTTTCAGAAATATTTTTTCTTTTAGGGGATCGTCGCCGTTTTTTATTGGCGCGCGGAAAAAATCTTAGTAAAATAGATAAAAGGATTCAGGTAGTCGTCGTGTCGAAAGAACGCCGATTGGGCTGAAACTCGAACGATGATCCGCAGGTCGCGACTTTGCGGAACTTTGCCACAGAGGAAGATTATGAAGTTAAAAAATTTGACGTGCATGGCGTTCGTTTTACTTTGCCTTTTCGCCGTTTCCATGGCGCGCGGCGAAGGCGAGAAGTACATTCTTCAGAACTGTTGGGAAGCCGGTTCGTACGATCTTCAGTTCAACTCCGTGATCACGACGACTAAAAGCGGCGACAAACCGATTCCGGATCAAGAGCTTTATCGTCATATGTTGAAATGGGACGTTAAGGCCGACGCCGAGAAAGACGGAACGCAAGAGTTCCGAATGAAGCTTACCAGGCTCGTCACGCGCGTTTTTATCAACAATAAGACGCTCGTTCAGTTCGACAGCTCCAACGACAGAGAGAGGGGACTGGAATGTTTGGCGGACGCGTTCGCTAAGATAGTCGACGTCGAAATCGTTCTTGTCGTCAAAGACGGCGCTCCGGCGGAAGTGCGCGGTTATTCGGAAAAGATGTGGGAAGAGATTCTCAAAGATCGCGACGCTCGCGAGCAAGGTTTGATTGGAATCGTTCAAACGCTTCTCTCGGACGACAATATTAAGCAGACGTACGAGACCCTTTCTTACCTTGACGCGTCCGACGAAGTCGCGCTCGGCGACACGTGGAAATCGGACACGATCCTTGAGCTTCCCGGAGTCGGCGACAAGACGTTGGAATGGAATTGTCGACTTGATCGCGTCTTGAAAGCGGCCGGGAGAGTCGTTGCCGACGTTTCCGGAACCGGCGAGATTGAGTTTGACGTCGCGGAGAAGAAACTTCAGATCGTTATGGCTGCGAATTCGAAATACGACGTCGCCGCCGCGTTCCCCATTGAAGCGAAATCTTCCGTTACAATGACGTTGCGCGATAAAGAAAGTTCCGACGAAAAGTCTTCCGAATTGATTACCGTGAGTCAGAAAAGTAATTTAACTATTGCGAAACATTGAAAACGCGGTATAATACGCGAGATCGGCGGAGCTGTGAACGCTCCGTAGATCAGCGACGATTGAGCGATCAGTACCGGATCGACAGGCGCGCGTTCGTTAACGCGCGCCTTTTATATTTACCCAAGTTGTGAGAGAACGCGCGGCGCGCAATTTCGCATGCCGCGCGTCCTTAATTCATTCCGAAGCGTTAAGAAAGGAACGCGGATATCCATGAGCGATTCAATTCCCATGACGCAAGACGCGTATAATCGTTTGATGAAAGAGATCGAGAAGCTGGAAAAAGAAGATTTGCCGCCAATTCTTGAACGACTGGCCGCAGCGCGCGCGGAAGGCGACTTGAGTGAAAACGCCGAATATCACGGCGCTCGAGAAAGTCAGGGACTGCTAATGGCGAAAATCACCGAATTAAAAAGCCGCGCGTCGCGCGCTCAGATTATCGATACGTCGATGATCAATCACGACGAAATTCGGTTCGGCGCTAAGATTACGGTCAAAAGACTCCGCGATAATCGCACGATTCAATACCAGTTGGTCGGCGCCGGAGACGACGACGCTCGCAATGGGAAAATCCTCAGTACGAGTCCTCTGGGAAGAGGCTTTCTCGGAAAGAAAAAAGGCGAACTCTGCGAGATCAAAGTTCCCGCCGGTATTGTTAAATACGAAGTTCTGGATATTTCCTACGACGAATAAAGCGTCCTGACGCCTAAGAAAACAAGTCCGGCGCCATTCCGTCGGACTTGTTTTCTTTTGGATCGCGAACGATTCGACGACGAGTCTTTAAACTTCCCAACCCGGTCGCGAATACTGTTTGAAGTATTGCGACGCTTCCGGACAGTTGGTTGCGGTCATGGTCTCGGCGTCGTATTCGAGCTTTTTACCGCATCGGTACGCAAAGCAACCGAGCAGAACCGTTTCCGCGATTTTACCGGAATACTCGAATCGGCACGTCGTCGAGTTCTCGCTTGCGCCAAGTCCGCGCTTAATGGCGTCGATCCATTCCGCGTGATGACCCAACGACGCCGGGATCGTTTGCGCCGGCGCTTTGAAATCGGCGTATTTCTCTTCCGGGAAAAGTTTGTGAACGTCGTAATTCGCGAAAAGAACGCCTTCCGTACCGAAGAACAGAACGCCGGCTCCGAAGTTCTGCACGCCGTATTTCACGAGTTCTTCCGGACGCGCATGACCGTCTTGCCACGAAAGCGTGAGCGGCGCTCCTCCGTCCAATGACGGAAAAACGTAACGCGACGTGAGGTCGTAACCGCAGATTTCCGGATCCGCCGGACGCGGCGCAGTCGTCTCTACCGAGATCGGCGACGTCTTGTCAAGTTGTAGCGCCCAATACGGCAAGTCCATATAGTGGCAACCCATGTCGCCCATCGCGCCGTTGCCAAATTCCCAGTAGAAACGCCAGGAACCCGGAACGAGACGCGAATCGTATTTCCGCTCTTTTGCCGGACCGAGCCACGCGTCCCAATTGAGATTCGCCGGGCATTCCTTCTCCGTTGCGGGTTTCGCTACCCCGACGTAACGGTTCTGGCACCAAATCTTGACGTCGTTGACGCGCCCGATTGCGCCCGATTGGATCAATTCCACGACGCGGCGATAATTGTCGTTCGCGTGGATTTGGGTTCCCATCTGCGTGCATAGATTCTTTTCTAACGCAACCTTGCGCATTTGGCGGATTTGATAGAGATCGTGCGCCAGCGGTTTTTCGCAATAGCAGTGCAATCCCATCTTCATGCCGGCGATCGCGATCGCGGCGTGCGTGTGATCCGGAGTCGCAACGACGATCGCGTCGAGCTTATCGCCGAGTTCGTCGAGCATATCTCGGAAATTTGTGTAAAGCTTCGCCGACGGGCGGTCGCGTTTAGCGGCTTCCAAGTAGCTCTCGTCGACGTCGCAGAGCGCGATCTGATTTTCCGTCGCGCATCCCTGGACGCTATACGCTCCCTGATGCGCGATTCCAACGTGCGCTATGTTGAGTTTGGAAGACGGATTCTTACTTTCGGCGAGCGAAGGAGACGACCAAGTGGGAACGAGCGTTCCGACTCCAAGACCCAACGACGTCGTCTTAATAAAGTTGCGTCGATTCAATCGATTGTTTTTTTGTTGCGTTTGCATCTTAGTTGACTGGGGTTAAAGTTAGCCGCTAAGCGGTGGGACGCGCGATACCTCGATCTTTTGCCGCGTCGGGGACGCCGCGCGCATAGTTGACGACCTTAATTCTAGTGAAAACGAGAGCGCTTCGCAAGTCTATGGACGACGCGCAACGCTTGTAACGGATTTTATGCCCCCCCCTGGTTAAAACTCAGTTGACGCGTAAATTGAGAGCGAACGATAATAACGCAGCGGGAGTATGTCAGCCTGGTCTGCGCGTTGACGTTTCCATCGGCGGACGTAGATTTAGTTTGACGGGTTTGCATAATGAAATACGATCTTTCGGAAAAAGAAAAGCAATTAACGCGCGATTTGATCGGCTTTTTTAATTTTGCGACGGGAACGGAAGAACTCGATCCAAACGTCATGCGTAAATGGAACGAACTTTACGAGTCTTTCGAAGCGCGCGGATCCGTCGAGATCTGGCGCGACGTTCTCGACGCGGTCGACGAACGGATCCGGGAATTGTCCGCCGTCGAACCGGCGTTTCAGGATTCCGAGCGTGCGAAGCGCGTCTTGACGATCGTCAGAGATTCGTTGAAAGAGTACCGCGAGTTTCATCAAGACACGCTCTTCAAGATCGATGACGCTTACCTTTTCAACGCGTATTTTCTCGCGCGCGTCTCTCGCGCGGCGTTGCTCTACGAGTCGACCGAGCGCCCGACCGCGAAAGTGGTCGAAGCCGTTAGCGACTATCTCGGGTATCGACCGATTCCCGTCTTGGAAGGCGGGGAAAAACACGAGCCTAACCTTCACGAGTGGATCGCGCCGCTTTCCCTCTATTACGAAGGGGCGGGCGTCGCCGTCGGTCCGTATCGCAAGGTGATTGAAAAAACGTTGGAAATCATTGGCGTTACGGATTACGACATACTCTTCGACGCATCCTTTGATATGAGCAAGTTGCGCGAGCTTGCCGTCGATCCTCGTCCTTACGATTTCGATCATCCGGTGAATCGGCGTTTAAACTATAGCTTTGGCTATTGGGACGACCGTAGCGTCGACAACGACGGATATTTTCGACGTTTTATTATTCATCGCACGGTTTTGGACGCGATCGTATCGCGTATCGAAGAAGCCGGGGACGATTCGGCGCTTCAGGAGAGATACGTATATGAAGCGGCGGCGGTTCTTGCCGGCACGATGCTGATGGGTTCCGGCGCGTGCGGCGGGCGTTTTCAGCAGTTTGACGCGTCGACTCAAGTTAGTTCCCTTGCGGACAAAATCGCCGTGTATCGCGACGCGTTTTACGATCGCTTGCTACGGATTGCGCCAACGAGTTTTCGCGCGCAACTGGAGCAAGAAGAGAAGAGTCTGCACCAGCCGTTCGCGAAGTCGCGACAGTTTTTGAATCGTAAGCTTGCGCTAACGCGCGCGGATCAAATGCAACGCTTCAATCTTGCTCGCGTTTACGCGCGGATGGGATACTTTGACGCGTCGCGACGTCAGGCGGAAATCATCGAGACGGTCGCTTCTCGTTTTCTTTCTAAGATCGATTGCGAACTGACGAGAGCGCACCTTTTGACGGATCAAGGTAAGCTCGACGAAGCGGCGGCGCTCTTGCCGGAGATCGAGAAACTCTTGCGACGCGGAATCGATTGCGGCGCGTTTCCGGACCTCTGGTCGATTTTGGCGTTTGACGCCGAGTACAGTCTCTTTCCGCCGACCGATTACAGCGCTCACGATCACCGAATCGACGGGATGATCGATCTGCTCAACGATCTTTTCGATCTGTACAGTCGTTTGCAAAAAGAAGCCGCCGCGACTGGGCGCGACGAATTGCGCTTTGATTTGCTCGATCAAATGAGCGATCTCGCAAGTTGGTGGGATCAGTTTGGAAGTTGCGAAATCGACTCGGTCGAGGGGTTCTCCGGACAAGAAGCCTGGGAGTCGTCCAGTCGCGTCTCGACCGCGCTCGCGGCGTGGTATCGCAACGGCGCCGCCGTCGGCAATATCAAGTTTTGGAGCCAATACGTCGAAAACTTCCATTCGCCCAAAGCGTTCGCGTCCTTAGGAAGCGCGTTGCTCGATCGCGGGGACTTTATCTCATGCGCTTCCCTCTTGTACTACTGGCTCGATCTCTCCGATCATTCGGTAAAGACGCCTCTCGTGGAAGACGAGTATTCCTTCAACTCGCTCGCGTATTGGTGGCTCAGCGATTTTTGGAATCCCGCTTCAAAAACGCCGAAAAGCCCGTCGCGAAAAAGGGTCTTGGTCAGCCCTGAAAAGGTTTGGACTTTCGAAGAATACGAAGAACGATGGGATCGAACGACTCGCTTTATCGCGGGAATTGAAGCGAACGCAGGGGACTATTGGAAAGTTCCGACTTTGGAATTGTCCCCGGAGAAGTTCCGAAAAAAGATCGTTTTTAACACGAACAACCCGTTGCTTGCTGAATTTTCGCGTCGGCTCATTCTCGCCACGAAACAGAAAAAGAACGCCGACGGTTCCGTTCGGTATTTAGTGAACGCGTCGTTGCGCGACGCCGCGCGCGTCTTTGACGCGGATAATCTTCCGAGCGTTAAAGCGTTAGAAACGTTCTATAACGAGAACCGCAAGTCTTTTCCCGGGTTTATTACCTTTGAAGTCTTTTTGGAGATATTCATCGGCGCGGTTAACGTTCGTTCGGCAAAGCTTCAGGAATACAATTTCAGACTCGACGCCGAAAAGACGAAGTCGCGTCAGCGCGCCGATTTAGACAAAGCCATCAGACGTCGGTTGGAAAATTCTTCGCCGGACGAAAAGTCTCAGGAACTTTGGAACGCCATGCTTAAAGAGCTTGGCTTGAGCGACTCCGATCCTCAACAGGAAACGGTGCGGAAAATGCTCGACAAACTCGGCGGTGAACCGAAAAGCGAGTCGAGCGTTTATATTCCGAATTTTAGTTCCGAACTCAACGACGACGATTCGGACGACGAATCTTCCGCCGAGGACGACGACTTTGACGATTTGCCGGACGAGGAATCGACGATAACCGGTGGCGATCCTACGTTCAGCGCCGCGTATGAAGGCGTGTCGTATCACGACAGCGCGGACGACGGTACGGACGGCTCAACCGCGTCCGGCGGGGAAGGACGTCGCGACGCAAGACGCGATCTCGAAGGAGAGCAACGCGAATTCGCGACGGAAACGGATCGCATTACCGGGCGTTTGGGCTTTCTGACGACCGTCGCAAAACTCTGGAAATTTGCCGCGCTGAAGTCGCCTCTTGTCAATTACAACAGTCGCATGGACGAGAAGCGGAGTTCCGATGTTCGCGAAATTGTCGGCGGATGGCTTAACCAGGCGATTAAAGTTCAGAACGAAATGTTTGAACTCCTTGACAAAACGTCGAGATACGTCGTTCCGAAGTCGTCGGGCACGTCGGAGTCTTTGGTCGATTACGATCAATTGCGCGGCGCTAAAGAGATTCTCCTCGACGCAACCGTGAGCGCGATCGTCGATCTTGACGATACGATCCTTATTTTAAAGGCGATTTTGCGAGTCGAGAACGCGGAGTCCTACGAGAAGAAATGGAAGACGACCGCGCTTCAGACGATGAGCGCAATTTTCCGTCGAGACGCGATTCGCGTTCGCTCCTTGTGGCCCGGTCTGATCGCGGAGCTTAAAAAAGAGACGTTGCTTTACATTCCGACGGCGCGAGGCGGCGACGCGCGCGCGATTGTGGAAGCGCGGCGTTTGCAGCAACTTGTGGCGCGCTTTCTGGACCTTGTTCCCAAACTCGGTCTTTATAAGGAAACGTTTCAACTCGTTGAATGCGCCAGAGTTATGGAACAAATCACGCTCTCGGCGCCCGGCTCGATTACCGAATACGATCGGCTTGTCGAAACGACGTTGCGCGCTATTACGGATTCGCTTGCGGAGTCTTCCGAAATCTGGAACGAAGAGCCGTCCGAACGCCATAATTCGCTCGTCGATCTGATGAGAACCGCCGTCGAGGTCGTTCTTCTCTCTTGGGGAAAACACAGTTCCAAGATCAGAATTTCGACGGTGGAATCGATCGAGGTCAACAACGCGTGGAATCAATTAAGGGAGTTTATTAAGGTCTACGGCGCCGATCTTTTCACTCAGCAATTCTTATCGTTTCGTAGTTTGCGCGCGATCCTTCACCAAGGGACGGCAAACTTCCTTACGACTTTGATTGAAATGAAGCGGAACGACGAAGAGTTGGAAAGCGGCGAATTGCTCGTCAACGACATTGTCAACAAGAAGTGCGGCTTTGACGCTGCTGCGATGCTACTTGAGGTCGTCCTCGAATGCGTTGCGGAGAACTATTCCGAGTACGTCGATTTTAACTCGACGACAGCGCTTTCCGACAACGGTTCCAATTTGTATATTTTCATCGACTTCTTACGACTGCTCATCAAGTACGAGAGAACGTCGTGGAATTTGAAGCCGGTTTATTGGTCGCACGACGCGCTCACTCGCGCAGGTCGCGTTGAATCCGCAGGTCGATGGATACAACGCGTTACCAAATTGACACAGTCCGTCGCCGACGACTTGAAAAAGCGATACGACAATCTATGTGAAAAATACGGCGTCTGGATGTTGTCCATTCAAGGACGGCTCGACGAACGTTTTATCAGACCGTTGGAAGTCGCGCAGATGTGCGGACTTGTTTTCGACGCCATTTCGGCGGTTCGCGAACAAGGGGAAGACAATAGCGTTTTCCACGAGCTTGAAGCGATGATCGATAAGTTTGCCAAACAGCCGCAATGCAAGGGCTTCGAGATTCCCGATTGGCTCAACGAACTTCAAGAAGAAGTGTGGCTTATGGACGTCGACAGTAAAGAGGATTTCCGATTCCGCGAATCGAAAGAGCAAATTTGGGAGCGGATTCCATTTGCCGTTGAACGAATACCGTTGGAAGCGCTTTGGACTCAGTTCAACGATCTTGACGTCCCCGATTCCTTTGAACTTTGAGACGTACGTTAGACGAGTTGGCGCAAAGGAGCGAACCGAGTTGATTTCCTCACTTTATCGAACGTTTATTGCGATTGTCGGAGTCTGCGCGAGCGTCGGCGCGCCGCTCGTCGTTCCCGCAAGCGCGCAACAGAGTTCCGATCGGCAGGTTTGGCGGCAAGAATATGAAGCGCGAATCCAGGCTACCCTGGAGCGCCGATTGAAACAACGCCCGACCTTCGCGGAAGACGCGCTCACGACTCATCCAGATTTTATCGCGTACGTTCCGAAAGTGGACGTCGACGCGTTGGGAGATTGTTACAACGATCATTTCCAAGTCTTTACCGGAATTGACGGAACATATTTTGCTACGGTCTGTCAAGCGACTTGCGAAGGGTCGCTCGACCAGCACGTCGCATTCTTGAAAAGCGTCGACGGCGGCAAGACGTGGAGTTCGCCGCGCGTTTTAGTCGGTCCGAAAAACTTTAAAGACGACGTCCCGATCGCAAGTTGGGGATTCCCGATGGTCTCGAAGTCGGGTCGAATCTACGTCATTTACAACCAATATCAAGACGGCAAGGTTTCGACGAACCGTCAGCATACCGGTCTGATGATGGGAACGTACAGCGACGATCAAGGCGAGACCTGGTCGGAGCCGCAGTTGATCTTTCAGCCGCGCACGAAAAACGATTCCCCGGACGCAAGCATTCCGCCGGAGTGGGTCGTGTGGCAACGTCCAACGCGGCTCGGCGAAAATGGAAAATACTTGGTCGGAATGACGCGGTACGCGCCGCCGCAACTGCATAACAAATACCGAACGGTCGTCGAGTTCATGAGATTCGAAAATATCGACGACGACGTCGAGCCTAAGGATCTCGTCGTTAAATGGTTCATGTCGAACGACAACGTCCTTTCCGTCGGCGCCTATTGCGAGGAGCCGTCGATCGTTAAACTGCCTGACGGTCGACTCTTTACTCTCTTGCGAACGGGAATTGGTCGCGTTTGCTGGAGCGTTAGTTCTGATCAAGGGGAAACGTGGAGTCGTCCGGAGATTCTGCTGAATCGCGACGGCGGCGAGCCGTTCGCTCACCCGCTCTCGCCGTGTCCAATTTACGATTGGAAAGGCGAGACCGCCGGAAGCGGATTCTATTTTGCGTTCATTCATAACGCGTTTGATTTCAACGATTCGAACCCTTGGCAGAATCGCGGACCCCTCTATCTAATCGCCGGAACGTACCAGGCGAACGCGAAACAACCGATTTGGTTTGGCGAACCGCAACAGTTCACGAATCGTCCGTCAGGTAACTCTTTCTATACGAGCGTTACGCAAACGCCGGACGGCAAAACGATTTTATGGTATCCTGACCAAAAGTTTTACCTCCTTGGGCGTTTTATCGGCGAGGAATTTTTCGAGAACGCGCCGCCGCTTCGACGTTAAACGATCGTTTCGGACGGCGCGTTTTGAGCGCGAAATTTGGGACGCACGTTAAGCCCACACTTTCGTCGGCGTCATTCTTACAACGTCTTTTGCGTTTCGAAAGCGCGACGACGTTGCGTTTCACGGTATCTGAAATGAGAATGGTAAGTTAATATGAAGAAAGTTGTTATCGCGGCTTCGGGCGGAGTGGACAGCGGGACGTCCGCTGCGTTGCTTCTCGATCAGGGATATGACGTTTCGGGGCTTTTTATGCGGCATCGTTATCAGAGAACGCTCTCCGACGACGAGTCGACCGACGTCTTGCGAAAGCTCCGCGAGAAAGTTCGAGTGCGGTTCTGGAGAGTCGACAAGGACGGTAGCGAAACGCTAACCGAACTTGAACGGAAAAGGGACGCGTCGCCGTTTCCGTTGCCATTCGACGCGGCGGCGGCGATCGAACTTAGCGCCGAACTTGGCTTCGAGCTCAATATTCTCGATATTGACGCGCCTTTCCAGGGAATCGTCGAGAATTTCGTTTGGCAATATTATCAGGCTCAAACGCCCAATCCCTGCGCGCTTTGCAATAAGAAGATCAAATTTGGGCTTCTTTGGAACGTCGCGCGCGCGTGGAACGCCGATTACCTTGCGACGGGACACTACGTTCAAAAGACGACCGTCGCCGAATGGCTGAAGTCCCTGAGCGAACGAGATCCGGTCGTCTACGAATCCGCTCCGGACTGGATTCGCGCGAATGAAAACGACTCCCTTATCCTCCGTTCCAAATCTCCTAAAGATCAGTCGTATTTTCTTTACAACGTGAATAAAGACGTCTTGAAGAGCCTGATCTTTCCCGTCGGTTACATGGAGAAGCCCGCCGTGCGACAATTGGCGAAAGAGAAGGGGCTTTGCGTCGCCGAGCGGCGCGACAGTCAGGAGGTTTGTTTCGTGCCGGATCAGCGTCGCGTGGAATTCTTACGAGACTATAAGGACTCGCGTCCCGACTTATTTCCAAACGCGAGCGACGATACGTCGGGTAACTTTGTCTCGAGCGACGGCGCCGTTATTGGAAAGCACGCCGGGTACGAAAAGTACACGATCGGTCAGCGCAAAGGACTTGGCATGGGCTTTGGAGAACGCGTCTTTGTTCAGAGGATTGACCCTGCGACTCACGACGTTCGACTAGGAACCTACGCCGAACTTTCGACGTCCGAGGTTCGCGCGATCGACGCGAACTGGCACGCTCCGGTACCGCTTGACGAAGATTTTCGTTGCGAAGTTAAGATTCGTTATCGTAACGCGTCGACGTCGGCGACGGTTCGCGCGCGCGCCGACGGGACCGTTGTCGCGCGGCTCGATTCCCCGTGTTTCGGGGTCGCGCCGGGTCAAGCGCTCGTTTGTTATTGGGACGATCGACTCCTAGGCGGCGGAACGATCGTTCTGTAAATCGTCGACTTGCCGCGATTTCAACGTTTTTTGCCCGGTGGTGGTCGCGCGCGGAAGACGAAAGATTATAATTAAGAGCTTGAGCGGGGCTGCCCACGCGACTCGCTCAATTTGATCAAATTTAGACACTCGACTCAAGAGCGACTTATCCTATGCGTAGAAAAGTCGACCGGGAAAATGATGAGCGATCCATATTACCAAAAGTTGTTTGCCGACCGAATTGGCGGCGTTAATTACGGCAAGAGTACGGAAATCTATAAGTTCGAGAAGATCAAACGAGCGAAACGTCAAGTTCTTGCCGATCACCCCGAGCGTCGACTCCTCGACTTCGGAATTGGGGAAAACGACGAGATGGCGGCTCCGACCGTTCGGTTGAAAATGATCGACGAGTTGAGTAAGCTAGAAAATCGCGGTTACGCCGACAATGGGTGTATTGAGTTCAAAGAAGCCGTCGCGCGATTTATGAAGCGTCGTTTTAACGTGGAACTCGATCCCGTTTCGGAAATCAACCACTGCATCGGCACGAAGCCGGCGTTGGCGATGTTGCCGGACGTCTTTGTCAATCCCGGCGACGTTACGATCATGACGACGCCTGGTTATCCAGTCGCCGGAACGCACACGAAGTACAACGGCGGCGAAGTCTATAATCTTCCGCTTCTCCCCGAGAAAGATTTTTATCCCGATTTGAACTCGATCCCCGAGGATATTCTCAAACGAGCGAAATTGCTCGTGCTCAACTATCCGAATAGTCCGACCGGTCAAATTGGAACGGTGGAGTTCTACGAGCAAGTCGTTGAATTTGCGAAAGAGCACGAGCTGGTCGTCGTTCAAGACGCGACGCACGTTATGCTCAGCTATCGTTCGCGACCGATGAGCTTCTTGGAAGTCGACGGCGCGAAGGACGTCGGCGTCGAAGTCCACTCCATGTCGAAAGGCTGGAATATGATAGGCTGGCGTCTCGGATGGGTCTGCGGCGCCGAGCGCATCGTTCACGCTTTTGCGGACGTCAAAGACAATAGCGACAGCGGACAATTCTTAGCGATTCAGAAAGCGTGCGCGTTCGCGCTCGACGACGATTCGATTCCCGATCATTCGCGCGCAAAGTACTTGCGAAGACTTGAAAAGCTGGTTCTGACGTTGAATCGGTTTGGATTCGATTGCCGAGTTCCCGGCGGAACGTATTTCTTATACGTTAAGGCGCCGAAGGGACTCAAGCACGGACGAACCTTTGCGAACGCCGAGGAAGTCGGGCATTTTCTGATCGAAGAACAGTCGATTTGTACGGTTCCGTGGGACGCCGCCGGCGCGTTTCTGCGCTTTTCCGTAACGTATATGGCGGATTCGGAAAAGAAGGAAGACGAGCTTATGGACGAGCTTGCGGAAAGACTGGAACAGATTTCCTTTGTATTTTAACCCACGCGAAAGCGAGTCCGTCGCGCGGCGCGTTCGGACTCGTTTTCATTATGCTGTGAAGTTCGGCGTTTCGACGACCTGAATTTCAAGTTTGCAATCGTCGACGCGGAGACGTCGACCGAGTTGCGGTCGACGTTCCGACTCGTTATAGAGCACTGGTTTCATAGGGCGCTCAATGTCTCAAATTGTAATTCGCGGCGCTCGCGAACATAATCTGAACAACGTTGATTTGACGCTTCCGGGATCGCGACTTATTTGCTTTTCCGGGGTCAGCGGCAGCGGCAAGAGTTCTTTGGCGTTCGACACGTTGTACGCGGAGGGTCAACGACGCTACGTCGAGACGTTATCGAGTTATGCGCGGCAATTTCTGAATCAAGCGCCGAAGCCGTCGGTCGACCAAATCACCGGATTGAGTCCGTCGATCTCGATTTCACAAAAGACGGCGGGGTCAAATTCGCGTTCTACGGTCGGAACCGTAACGGAGATTTCGGATTATCTTCGACTTCTTTACGCGCGCGTAGGAACCGGGTACTGTCCGAAGTGCGGGGACAAGATTTCGGCGCAGTCGCGCTCGCAGATTTTAGAGCGTTTGCTTCTCATTCCAGACGGATCCGTCGTGACGATTTTGGCGCCGATTACGCGAAATCAGCGCGGGCGTTCCGTCGAGGTCTTTGCGTCGTTGCGTCGAAAGGGTTATCGTCGCGTACGGATCGACGGTCGCATGGCGTCGGTCGACGAAGAGCTTGCTCTCGATAGAAACGCGCGCCATTCGATCGACGTCGTCGTTGATCGTTTCGTTCGTTGCGACGGATCGTATTCCAAGTTGACGTCGGCGCTTGACGCGGCGTTGCAGATTGGCAAGGGACGCGTCGTCGCGCTCGTCGAACACGACGGCGGCAACGACGATTTCAGCGCGCTCGCCGAAGAATTTGCCGCTTCCGAGTTCGGCGTCGACGGCAATTCGCAAACCGCGTCTTGCGACGAACTCTATTTTAGCTCCGATTACGCCTGTTCGAAATGCGGTCTGAGCTTTGAACGTCCGACCCCGCGTATGTTTAGCTTTAACAATAGCCAGGGCATGTGCGGCGCGTGTCAAGGCATGGGGTGGGTGCATACTTTTGATCCCGCGCTTTTTATACCGGACACGACGAAATCGTTTCAGCAAGGTTGCATTCTTCCGATCGGCAAATGGTCGGAACTCGGCGAGATGGCGCGCGCCGTGTACGTCGGCGCCGCGCGAAAAATCGCGGAGACGTATTCGCTCGATCCCGAAGCGATTTTGGAGACGGCTTGGGAGGAGCTGGATCCGCGCGCTAAAGAGCGTTTGCTCTGGGGAATTGACGAAAAAATCACGTGCGTTTTGCAGAGAGACTCCAAATCGACGAAAGGCGTCGAGCCGTTTCGTTGGAAGAGGGATTTCCCCGGCGTCATTCCCTGTATGCTCAAAGAGTACGAGACGTCGACGAACCGTCCGCGTCTCGAAAAAATGGAAACGTTCATGAGGGATATGACGTGTCCGCAATGCGGCGGTTCTCGATTGAACGCGCAAGCGCGCTCGGTCAGAATCGACACTCGCTCCACCGCGAGGCGCTTTGCGGACAAGAAGTCGTATTCCATATCCGAGCTTTGCGATTTAACGATTCCGCACGTTTTGGCGTTTTTCGACGAGCTGGATCTTTCTCCGTCCGGCGCTTTAATTTCGCGCGAAATCGTTAAGGAAATCCGCACGAGACTTCAGTTTCTTCTCGACGTCGGTCTCGACTATTTATCACTCGGGCGTTCGGCGCCGACGTTGTCGGGCGGCGAAATGCAACGCATTCGACTTGCCGGGCAACTTGGCGGCGGTCTTGTCGGCGCCTTATACGTTCTCGACGAGCCGTCGATCGGACTTCATCCGCGCGACAACGATCGGCTCATCGACACGTTAAAGAGACTTCGTGATCTTGGCAACACCGTGGTGGTCGTCGAACACGACGAAGACACGATGCTTGCGTCGGATTATCTCGTCGATTTTGGCCCCGGGCCCGGCGTTCGTGGCGGCCGCGTCGTCGCTTCCGGCTCCGTTCCCGACGTCGTTACGAAACAACGCCGGGACAGTTTAACCGCCCAATATATCGCAGGGGACGAGACGATTCCCGTTCCGACGCAACGTCGCGCTTTCGACGGTCGCGAACTGGTTATTCGCGGGGCGCGGCATAATAATTTAAAGAATATCGACGTTCATATTCCGCTCGGCGGGATCGTTTGCTTCACTGGCGTCAGCGGAAGCGGTAAAAGTTCAATAGTCGACGAAATTTTACGCGTGGCGCTCGCAAACGCGTTGAACGGCGCGACGGGGATTCCCGGCGAGCACGACTCCATTGAGGGCGTTCAATATTTAAAGAAGCTCATTTCGATCGATCAATCGCCGATCGGTCGCACGCCGCGTTCGAATCCGGCGACTTACGTTAAACTCTTTGACGATATCCGCAAGCTCTATTCCGAGACGCCGGACGCGCGCGCGAAAGGGTTCACGCCGGGTCGTTTTAGCTTCAACGTTCCCGGCGGTCGTTGCGAGAATTGCCAGGGAAACGGCGCGGTTAAGGTGGAAATGGACTTCTTGCCTGACGTCTGGACGACTTGTCCCGTATGCAACGGCAGACGTTTTAATCAAGAGACGACCGCGATCAAATACAAGGGACTGTCTATCGACCAAACGCTTGATCTCGACGTTGAAACGGCGCTTAAACGCTTTGAAAACATTCCCAAAATCCGCGAGAAATTACAGACGTTGTACGACGTCGGGCTCGGTTACATGAAGTTAGGCCAGCCGTCCCCAACCCTTTCCGGCGGGGAAGCGCAGCGCATTAAACTCGCGAAGGAACTGGTCAAGAAGAGCGACGGTCGCTCCTTGTACGTGCTTGACGAGCCGACCACGGGGCTGCATTTTGCCGATACGAAGTTGTTGCTGAACGTCTTACAGAGTTTCGCCGACGCGGGCAACACCGTTGTCATCGTCGAGCACAACCTCGACGTTGTTAAGATGGCGGATTGGATCATAGACGTCGGACCGGAAGGCGGCGAAAACGGCGGTCGAATCGTCGCCGAAGGTCGACCGGAAGACGTCGCCGAGAATCCCAATTCGCACACCGGGCGCTCCTTGAAGGAGTACCTTTCTCGCGATCGCGCGCTCCTGGTGAAGAAACTCGCGGATCAAGTCGTAGAGGACGACTCGGAAACGCCCGCCGACCTTGCCGCAGAAAGCCCGATCATGATTCGAGGCGCGCGCGAGCACAACTTGCAGAACGTCTCCGTCGACGTGCCGCGCAATCAGTTGACCGTATGTTGCGGACCAAGCGGAAGCGGTAAATCCTCCTTCGCTATCGACGTCGCGTATTCGGAAGGAAGACGTCGGTATATTGAAAGCCTATCGAATTACGCGCGCCAATTCCTTGGGCAAATGAATAAGCCGGACGTCGATCAAGTCGTTGGCGTTCCGCCTTCGATCGCGATTACGCAGAAGACGTCGAATCGCTCTTCCCATTCGACGGTCGGAACGTCGACGGAAATTCTCGATTTCCTTCGCGTTCTTTTTGCGCGTTTGGGAGTCCAATACTGTCCGACGTGCAATATACCGGTTGGAGCGCGATCGATCGACGAGATCGTCGGGAGCGTTCTCTTGCTCGGAAACGAGAAGGACTGTTCCTTGATGATTTTGGCGCCGATTTCCATAGATCGCAACGACGCGAACGACAATCCCTGGGAACGTCTGCGAATGCAAGGTTTTACTCGCGCGCGAATCAACGGCGAGTCCTTTATGCTCGACGAAGCGCCTGAATGGGACCCTCTTCGAGCGATCAATCCCGAAGTCGTCGTCGATCGACTCGTCGTTCGCCGTTATGCGGATCCGAAGCAGATCGGCGAGCAGCGCAGTCGCGTCTCGAGTAGCGTTGCGACGGCGCTCGAATGGGGAGCCGGCGAGATTCGCGTCGTGATTCGAGACGACAAGCGACCCGAAAAAGATTGGGAAACGATCGTCATGAGCCAGCATTTTTCGTGTGAAAAGTGCGGTCGCGCGTTTCAAAAATTGTCGCCGCTTCATTTTTCGTTTAATAGTCCGCTCGGCCGCTGTCCAGCGTGCGAAGGACGCGGCGTGCAGTGGGGTTCCAGTCTCAAGAGCGTCGTCGTCGATCCGAAGTTGTCCCTTGCGGAAGGCGCGTTGTCGCAATGGCAAGATTTTGACTCTCCGGACGCCGTCGCCGCGTTGAGAGCGCTTTCGCGCGGTTTACAGGTTCCACTCGACACGCCTTTCGAACGATTAGACGGACGCTTTAGACGCGCGCTACTCAACGGCTCCGGGGATCGCTGGTTCGACGTTCTCGAACGCGATTTTGAAGTTGCTCGAACCGCCAAGACTCCTGCGGAACGAGCCCTCGGTTCCATGGAGTATTTGGCGTCCGACGAACCCGGCGGTCGCGTTCTTTATAGTTTTCAGTATAAAGGACTCTTTCCGGCGATCGACGAAGCGGTGAAATCGTCCCCATATTATCGCGCGCAATTTGAATTTCAGATGGAAGAGAGCGAATGTTCGTGCTGCATGGGAAGTCGGATACGAGACGACGCGGCGGCGGTGCGCTTCCACGACATGACTTTGGATCAGATCTCGCGCACGCCGCTCGGCGAGCTTGCTCGCATTTTTGCCGAGCTTCAACCGACGCCGTTAGAGAAAACGGTCGCCGGCGACTTAATTCACGAGATCCTGACTCGTTTGAATTTTCTCGTCGACGTCGGTTTGGAGTACCTTACGCTCTTGCGATCGGCGTCGACGCTTTCCGGCGGGGAAGCGCAACGCATTCGACTTGCGTCGCAGCTCGGCGGCGGTCTCGTCGGCGCGCTTTACGTTCTCGACGAGCCGACGATCGGACTGCATCCGCGCGACAATAGTCGACTTATCGACGCTATGAAGAAACTCCGCGATCTTGGCAATACGCTTCTCGTTGTGGAGCATGATCAGGAGGTCATCGAAAGCGCCGACAATGTGATCGACTTCGGACCGAAAGCCGGGTCGCAAGGCGGTTTAATCGTTGCGTCCGGTACCGTTGAAGAAATTAAAAAGAACGAACAATCCGTTACCGGGCCATACCTTTCCGGGAAAGCGTCGATTCCGATTCCGGTGAATCGGCGTATCAAGCCTTGAAAACGTAACGCCGCGTCGTTACAATGACACGCTCGAACATAGCGCCGCTTTGGATTTTGGCGCGTTGGTTGTGGTTTTAGGAACCGCTCGTTAGGTGCATTTGATGAAGAAAACGGAAAAGAAGCCTTCTCTTCTAAGCGAGGAACACGACGGCGTCGCCGACGTCGAGAAGAAACTTGCGCCTTCAAATCAGCCCAAAGAGCACAAACGACGATCCGTCAAGAAAAAAGAAGGACAAGAAGAAACCGTCGTCGAAGTCGCGAAAACGAAGAAAGCGCGAGTGAGAAAGAGTTCTTCTGAGGAAACGAAAGAACCGTCGCGCGCGTCGACCGCCAAACCGACGTCGAAGCGTGCGACCGCGAGTCCGAAAAAGACCGCGAAAAAGGTCGAAAAGACTAAGAAGACAGAAAAGCTAGAAAAGTCAAAAGGGACGGAAAAGACTAAAGAGCATACGGTTTCCGCGCGCGAGACAGCGCTCGCCGATATTCTTGACAAGATCGCGAAGGTTCCCGTTTCACAGGAAGAGCGCGAGCGTCAAGCGAAGCGCGAAGAAGCGGCTCGACGCGCGCCGACTCCGGCGGAAAAAGCGTATTCCGGAACCTTGCCGCATTCGGATCGCGGCTGGATGATCTTAAAAGGCGCGCGGAAAAATAATTTGCAATCGATCGACGTACCTTTTCCGCTCGGCGCGTTCACGGTGGTAACGGGAGTCAGCGGTAGCGGTAAAAGTTCGTTGGTCGAAGACGCGCTTTACGACTCGCTCCAAAAGTTACAGAATTCCAGTCGAGTCTCTTCTTCCGTATGCGACGGCGTCGTCGGCTGGGACTCGATTAAAAAGATAACCAAGGTCGATCAATCTCCGATCGGTCAGACTCCGACGTCGAATCCCGCGACGTACACCGGCGTTTTCGAATGGATTCGCGAGCTTTTTGCGCAGACTCAAGAAGCGCGCGCGCTCGGTTTTCACGCGCGGCGTTTTAGTTTCAACGTTCCCGGCGGTCGTTGCGAGAAATGTCAGGGCGCAGGTCAAATTAAGATCGAGATGCAATTTCTTGCGGACGTCTGGGTAACGTGCGACGAGTGCAATGGGAAACGTTACAATTCTCAGACGCTCTCGGTCCGCTATCGCGGCAAGACGATTGCGGACGTTCTGGAAACGACGTGCGGCGACGCGTTGGAATTCTTTTCCGACGTTCCTAGAATAAAACGCTATATTCAGACGTTGTGCGACGTAGGACTCGACTACTTGCCGCTCGGTCAATCGTCGACGACGCTCTCCGGCGGGGAAGCGCAACGCGTGAAATTGGCGACGGAGCTTTCGAGACTCGAATTCGGAAACGCGTTGTACGTTTTAGACGAACCGACGACCGGACTGCATTTTTCCGACGTTCGCAAGTTATTGGACGTCTTGCAGAAACTCGTCGATTTAGGGAACACGGTCGTCGTCGTGGAACACAATCTCGACGTGATCAAGTGCGCCGACTGGATCGTCGACGTTGGTCCCGACGCAGGAAAAGACGGCGGGAGGATCGTTTATGCCGGCGTTCCGGAAGGTCTTTTAGAGTACGTTGCGAAACGTGAGTCTTCAGAGGAGTTGCGTCGCTCGACGCCGCGAAGTTACACCGGCGAAGCGCTCTTCGACGCGTTTAAACGCGGCGTCTTTTACGAGCGCAAACCGCTCGACGTCGACGCGTACGTCACGGAAATCATGACGGAAGAGCAAGCTGCGGAAGAAATGGAATCGACTTTGGGCGACTCCTCCGAACCGATTTGGGAGATCGACGGGCGTCGATGGCATTTGGAGCTTAGAACCCCGCGCGTCGGCGTCGCGTGTCGATGGGACCCGGAAATTCTAAGCTCGCTCGCCGACAAAATTGACGAGAATATGGAAAACGTCGAAATGAATTGGGACGATCGCGTTACGGCGGAAGCGCGCGACGTCCGAACCGGCGCTTGGTTTATGCGCGCGGTAACCAACGACGAATGGCTTCTAAAATTGCGCTTTCGCGCCGCCAGGAACGCGTTTGATAAAGATAAATTGCCGAAAGAGCTCGCGCTCCGGCCCCTGAGCGAAGTCAACGAAGTCCCGCTTTACGGCATCAAGCCGCGCGTGCGCGTCGACGTTATCGGCGGATGGCAAGAGATCGAGTTGAAAGTATTTTCATTTCAAGAGATCGACACGCCGGCGTTCTGGAACTTTTTTGAGACGGCGATGAAATCGTTTAGCGAAAACGTTGACGAAGAGCGCCGGGACGAAGTCGATTTAACGCCGTGGATTACTCAGGGACGCGACTGGCATCTTTCGCCGAGCGGCGCGTTCGGCGGTGCGATCGGATCAAATTGGTCCCTCGACGTTTTGCGCGATATTCTTGACTTGTTTGAAGACGTCAACGGCGCCGATAAAGTCTTCTGGAAGAAAAAAATCGTCGTCGATTTTCTAACGCCGACGAACGTTCCATGGGCGCGGGTATACACGAAAAACGCCGCCTTTATTCGCATACAACTCGACGTTCCCAAAGGCGGCGATTACAGCGAACTCATCGCCGCGACGGGACTTAACTCAAGCGTAGACGAGGCGAGTCCCGAAGTCGAATCGATCAATCTCATTTACGGCGGCGAAACCGCGTTGAATCGCGAAGCGTTGAAAGCGCTCGCGAAAACGGCGCGCGACGCCTCGCGTATTCTCGTGTAGCGTTTTGCGACGCGGCGAGATCATCGCCGATTTTTATCGCCGCGTCTTCCGACTGAGCCACTTGATTGAGCTTTCACGTCTGAGCTTCGCAAAACGGGACTAGCGTAGGAAGCGCGCTACGCGTTCGTACTCTCTTTGTTTTCCGTTTCAACTGATTCCGACGTCGACTCTTCGTATTTGCTAAAAAAATGCGCCAGAATTGCCCCGGAAATGTTGTGCCATACCGAGAAGATCGCGCCTGGAACGGTCGCCATCGCATAATTCGGGAACGACGTCGTCGCGAGAGACGTCGCAAGCCCGGAGTTCTGCATGCCGACCTCGATGGAGAGCGCCTTGCGCTTGGCAAGCGGGAGTCCAAGGATTAGACCTAAAAGGTACCCTGCGAGACAACCGAGAAGGTTGTGAAGAATTACGACGCCAAAGACCGTCCAATACGCGGCGAGGATCTGACTCGCGTTGTGCGCCACGACTGTTGCGACGGTCAATGCGATCGCGATTATCGAAACGACCGGGAGCGCTTTCGTGATTTTGGTCGTGTATCGGCTCCAGTATCGATTGATTAACAATCCTGTGGCGATCGGCGTGACGACGACTTGAAGGATCGATAAAAACATACTCGTAACGTCGACGGGAACGGACGCGCGAAGCGTCGCCCACACGATGAAAGGCGTTACGATCGGCGCAAGAAACGTGTTCACGCTTGTCATGCCGACGGATAGCGCGACGTCGCCTTTACTTAAATACGTGATGACGTTGCTCGCCGTTCCGCCGGGACATGCCCCGACTAAAACGACGCCTGTGAGCAATTCCTCGTTTAGATTGAGTCCTCGACCCAAAAGATAGGCAAGACTCGGCATAATGACGAACTGCGCCGCGCTACCGATGAGAACGTCTTTCGGACGCCTGAATATGGCGACGAAATCTTTAATGTTTAGCGTCAGCCCCATTCCGAACATGATGATCATGAGGAGATAGTTCACCGAGGATAAAGGAATCCAAAGGCACGTCTCCGGCTTGATGAGAGCTAACGAAGCGACAACGATTACAATCCACGCCATCTTTCTGCAAAAGGCGACCGACGCCTAATTCGAGGGTTAACGCAAAAAAGGAATAACGCTCAGCGCGAGCTTACCGCTTAATATGTACCGTAATCTTGAACCGCGCTAATTTACGAGTAAAACGCGGCGCGGTTGCAAATGTGGTTGCATTTTAGCGAGACGTAGGGGTAGAGCATGAGTTCGTCCGATGCGTACGCCCCACTTTTTACCGTACGAAGTCCCGAAAGAGCGTTTTCTGCAGCTTTCGCCGCAAAACTTTTACTGAGCGTAACGCCCCAACTAACGATTTCACGATAAGGATAACCCAAACGATAAGATTGTCAAGCAAACCAACACGATCAGCAGCCCCCAATTCCATCAGCGACGGTTCTAATGGCGATTCCTGCAATTCTTTTTGACAGAAGACGAACCGACGTTGCAGGTCGATCCCGATTTGATAATTGCGCTCAAAGAGGGTTCAAACTCGTCGACTCGTTTGCAATTGGCGATAAGTCGGCGCTTCAAATTGAACGCCTAGTCGGCGATTTCGAGGGTTGGCTCGATTTCGCAACCGTCGCCGCCGTTCAGGACTCCAGTGAGTTTCAACTCCGTTTTCACGCGTTCTTTTTCGAGTCCGCGACAGACCGGGCAAGGCGTCGTAAAGAGTCGCCTCCTTTGCGTTGCGACGATAAACGCGCCCGTCGCCGTAGCTTTCCGGGCACGACTCGTACGTTCTTACGCCCGCCTTCATAACGCCTCCGCCTCTTCTTCTCGCCGTAGACTCGTTCGTTAAAATAGGGGCGTTAGTCAATCATGTCCCAATTGAGACCGTGTTCGTTTGCATATTGAATGAGCTCCTCTTGTTCCGGGGTCAATTCAATCTCCTCTTCCCGCTTT
>ONGM01000174.1 GCA_900317365.1 uncultured Planctomycetota bacterium | reverse complement strand
CGCCGTCGTCGTCGCGGCGCCGTACGTCGGCGCGCTCAGCGCCGTCGCGCTCGAAGTCGACGGTATCGCGATGATCGTCTCGCAGTAATCCGACGTCGCATAGCGCGCCCCGTCGCCTGTCGCTCGTACTTTCGCGTAATACGTCGCTCCGGTCGTCAGTCCCGGAATCGTATGCTTCGTCGCCGTCGAGCCCAGCTTGATCGTCTTATACGCCGATTCCGATTTCTCCTTATATATTAACGTATAGCCCGACGCGTTCGCCACCGCGTCCCAAGCAACCGTAATCGAGTTCGACGTCGTCGACGTCGCAATCGCGTCCGGCGCCGACAAGTCGCGCTGCACAATCTCCGTCGTTCCGGTCGCGATCGCGCCGAACGTCGAGTTCAACCACACGCCTCCGTCCCCGACCGCGCGTACCTTGAACTGAAACGTCTCGCCCCCTTCAAGCCCGGTCAGCGTATAGCTCGTGTCGGTCGTTGACTTCTGCGTAAAGGACGTCGAGCCCTCAGACGCGTAGGCGAAGTAATATTTAACGGCGCCCTCGACGGCTTTCCAAGCCGCAGTAATCGCGTCGCCCGTCGCTTCGACGTTCGTAATCGTCGGCGGATCGATCGTCGCCTGTTCCGGCGTGGTCTCAACAATCGTGCCGCAGTAAGACGAAGTCGTCGTATAAACGCCGTCGCCGACCGCGCGAACCTTCCAGTAATAGGACGCGCCCGGCGTCAGTTCCGCGATCCGATAACTCGTGACGTCGACGCCAAGTTTAATAGTTGTATACGCCGACGCCGTTTTCTCTTTATAGATCAACGTGTAGCCTAACGCGCGATCAACGGCGTCCCACGCGGCGGTTATCGAAGTCGGTTTGACGCTCGTCGTCGAAGCGTTCGGCGTTGCCAGATCCGTTGAGACAATTGTCGTCTGAATCGTCGCGACGTCGCCGAACCCCGTGTTTTCGCCGTTGACGATCGCCCTGACTTTAAACTGGTATTTCACGCCGCTCTCGAGTCCTATCAACGTGAAGCAACAGTTCGTCGTCGACTTTTGCGTAAAAGTCGTCGTTCCTTCCGGCGCGTATGCGACGTAGTACTTCGTCGCGCCGTCAACCGAACTCCAAGTAACGGTTATCGAATTATCCGTCGCGTCCGAACCAAGAATCACAGGTCGATCTAGCGTCGCGCTCGACACGTCGATTGGAGTCGGAGATTCGTCGAGAGTCGCAACGCAGATCAGAGGATCGTTTGAAGAAGAAACGATCGGCGCGGCGTCGAGCAATTCGCGCGTCTCTAAACTTTCAAATCTCAGGAGTCGTTCTTGATCGCGCGCGAAACGCTTACTTTTCACAGCTTCTTTTCCGTTGCTCCGAAACTTGTTAAAATTAATTGCCATCATTATACCTTGTCTCTTTCAAACGAACCTAGGGAAAACGATAAATTGCGGAAAGGAAATCGCATCCGCCTCCCTTATTTTAGAGTCCTAAGTTTTTTAGTCAAGTATACTCGCTCGTAAAATCTCCAATTATCTGCGCCCAATTGAATTTTTTCGCCATCTTCCAATCAAAAAAGCCAACAATGAACGACTATTACTCGAGCAACGACTAGAAAAGTTCCTTTTTAAATAACGATAAACCGAATGTCCGACGCGTTTCGCGCGGCAGCCGCTCAAATCGAGATACTGGCGACCGCCAGGGCGCGAATCGCGGCGTTTTGCGAACGCTCGATTTCACGCGTCCGCAAAACGCCGACGTCGTTAGTCCTCGTCCTTCCAACGTCTTTCAGTCTCGCGCATGCTCCATCGAAGTTGCCCGCACGCCGCGTTGATTTTGTCCCCTTTACGAAACCGCGCCTTCACCTGAACGCCTTCAAGCTCTAGCGTCTGAATAAACCTTTTGATCGTCGACGTCGAGGGGGTCTTAAAGGGAAGCTCTGGAACCGGATTATAAGGTATGACGTTCACAATCGCCGTCTTGTCCCGAAGCAACGCCGCCAATTCTTTCGCGTCTTTGGGGGAATCGTTGACCCCTGACAATAAGATATATTCAAAAGTAACGCGCCGACCTGTCGTGCGAAAGAAGTAGTCGGCCGCCGCGACGACTTCACGAATCGGATGAACCTTATTCTGAGGCATAATGAGATCGCGCGTGCGATCGTTCGACGCGTGTAGCGAAACCGCAAGTTTAAACTGCGTCTTCGCGTCGGCGAGTCGTCGAATACCCGCCGGAATCCCAACCGTCGAAATCGTCGCCTTGCGGTTCCCTATGTCAAGTCCGTCCTCCGCCGTCGCCTCTTTTAGCGCGCCGAGCAACGCGTCGAGATTTAACGTCGGCTCGCCTGTGCCCATCGCGACGATGTGCGTTAATCGTTCCTCTTTCGGAAGCAACGCATTGAGTCTTAAAATCTGCTCGAGAATTTCACCGCGCGTTAGGTTCCGTTCAAATCCGCCTAACCCGCTCGCGCAAAACGCGCAACCCATCGCGCACCCGACCTGCGAACTCACGCACGCCGTGCGATGCGATCGATCGTCGCGCAAGAGAACGCATTCGACACGACGACCGTCGCGCCACTCGATCAGCAACTTCTCCGATCCGTCGTCGGAAATCGATTTCGCCACGAGCGTTCCCTGGAGAATCGAATCTTCGGCGTCGCATGCGTCTTGCGCCGCTGTCGCGCTCGATTCTGCGTTGTCGCGTTGTCGGTCGCAAAAGGAAGCGGTCAACCGCGCGCGTAAATCCTTGGACAAATCGCTCATTTGCGAAAAAGAAAAGGTTTTGCGCGAAAAAATCCATCTCCGGATTTGACCAACGCGAAACGAAGGGATCCCCCAGCCTGCTAAAAGTTCGGCAAATTCCTCTCGTGTGTATTCAAGCAGAGGGAGTAAATTCATATCCATCGCGAACTATTTCCTCGCGTTTTTAAGTCTTCCAAAATTCAACGAATCAAATGATCTCAGGAACGGCGCAAGGCGCGTCGACTACCGACGTCGATTACGTATCCTTACCTTTATCCCTTTCGCGAGTCGCGTCCTTTTGGGCTAACAAATCGACGTCTTCTACGTTATAACCATATTGTTCGTTAAGAGAGTCGATCTTCTCGCGCGTCCATTGAACGGCGTTCGAACTTTTCAACCAATCGCCATACGCGGCGATGTGGCGACTAAAATCGGTCGCGCGCTCGCGAACGAGGCGCTTCGGACGACCGAAAATCGGCCAGCAAATCGTAAAGAACACTACGGTAAGCGCGATCACATGCCATGCGAAATACGTAAAAGGCGTCGCTTTCGTCAGCGAAAACTTGCCGACTTCTTGCTTGTCGGAAAATTCTCGAACGCGGCCGACGGTATGCGTTAAAACGCCTTCGAGAAAAACGATTTCACCGTTGTTCTGCGGCGCCATTTCGTCGGCAAGACGCGTCGCCAACGCTCGATTTGTCGGATCCGTTAGACCAAAATTGTTAATAAAAGAGGTCGAATTGACAAAAAGGATCTTCCCTTGCCCGACTTTCTTCTCAACGACTAGCGGAACGTCCCCGAGCGCTAAAAGCGTCTTAGCGCCCAACGCTTCATTCGGCACGAGCGAGCAACCTTCGAGAAGCGGAAAGCGATCCGGCAAACCTGTCGTCCAACTTGAATCGCCGGAAAACCGCGCGTACTCCACGCTTTCAAGATTATCCGGGTCATAATCTCGATAGACCGAACGGCACCAGATATCGTTATGAGAAAAACGCGATCGTTCTGAAGACGTTGCCTCGGATTCGTCAACGTCCGTTTCGTCGTCCCAATCGTCGCCTAGATCAATACCGTTTGAGGAGAAGTCGCCGTCTGTAAAATACTCCAGGGAATCGTGAGCCGAGTCGGGATCTTTATAACCGCGAAGATATTCTCCATCCTGAGATTGATCGTCAAAGATATCCTCCATTTCCTTCATTTTGAGCAATTCGATCGCCGCAGCGCGTCTCTTTTCAAGAGCGTCGATCCATGGCGACCTAAACCGAGTCCTATTGTTCAGCGCATAATTTTCGAGCGCGTCCCGACACTGGCGCAAATGCTCTTCGCGCGAAACCGACGCCGGTTCCGTCTCCACGTCCTTTTTAGCCGCTTCCCAATAACTGTGCGAGGAGTCGTAAAGGCTAAAAAAGCACACGAACACTCGATTCGGCTTTCTCGAAAGCCAAGATTCAACTTCGTCGATCTGAACGCCGTCATAGGCGAAGTTATATTGTGATCGGTACAACTTACCGTTGGACGCCGGAACCACAAATTGCGACCAATCCTTTTCCGGGTCGCAGTTCGCGTACCTCTCAAGACAGCGATCATACCTCTTTATGCTTTTCTCATCGCCATCCTTGGGAGCTTGGACTAAAAGAAATCTACTGTCCGTCCCAAAGAAGACGTTGTTGTCGACAAACCAGACGAGAACGTCGCAGTCATTTTGTTCTAAGGAATAGGAGTAACGCAAAGAGACCCTTTTATCAAAACGCGCGCCGCAATAACGCATAAACGCCGACTCGCCGTTGATGGAGTCGTCGTTAAACTGCATCTCATAAGTTGGTTTCCAATAGTCCGGTTTGCGTGAACGACAACCGCCGAGGAGCGCCAACGCCGCGACGACGAAGACAATGCGCGCAACCTTCGAGCCTTGCCGCCACCGCAAAGAATCCAACTGATTCTTCGCCGCTTCTTGCGCCAGACGCTCTTGCTCGCGCGCTTCCGCTCGTTTCGCAAGCAATTTTTCAAAGCCAGACGCCTGAGATTCCAATTCGTTAAACTCGACGCGATCAATTGACTCGTCTCCAAAATAGACGCGCTCGAAGACGCGCATTGCGTTGACGTAGATCTCGCGCTCAGGATCGGAACTTTCAAATTCGCGCCAATATTCTAAATTCGTCTTACCCTTGTCCAGAAGAATAAGCTCCGCTTTATCGCACTCGACGAGTATCCAACTGAAAAAGAAAATGACGGCGCTACGATAGTCGCCGTTCTTCGCCGCGCGTTGATACGCGCCCTTGAGATCGTCGTAACTGTCTCGCGCTTCCTCGGCGAGCGACTCGACTCGACGCTTGCGTTTCGTGATTTCGTCTATTTCAAACTTCAATCTTTTTTCGCGCCGACGATATGCGTAGACGAGTAAAAGAACGATCAAGATCACAAAGACGCATAGCGCGCAAAGCGCGAGCCATTCTCCGACGCTTTCCAAATGAAAAGAACGTGAAGGAAACGAAAAGTTTGGAGTCTGTCTTTTCAATTCCATTGGAGGCTCTTGCGGCAGAAACTTAGGCGCTCCTTTCTCCGCCGAATACCATTTCTGGCGATCCAACTCTTGCTGAAGCGCGCTATTCCCGGATTCTTTCTGATCCGCGCCGAAGACGTTCGACGAAAAAACGACGACGCATAGTCCAACGCAAACGGTCAGAACGACTGTCAAGGCTTTATTCATGACGCGACCTCCGCCAACTCCTCTTGCGACGGTTTCTCATGCCCAGACTCGTCGACTGCGGACGTCCGCAAAGACAATTCCGTCGACTTCAACAACGCGGAGGAGATCGGCGCAAGCGTTCGCGACCGCGCGCGACGACGTCCCGCTCCGGAAAAACTCTGCTCGTCGTCGTCCGCTCCAAAGCGGATTAACTCCGTCTTGAACGCAAGATCGACGTCCCAACCTTCCGCTGAAACGCGATAGTTTATGTAACTGCAAAAGTTAAAAACAACGTTAAAAAGTTTGCACGCGAAAATGAGAAGCGGCGCGCAAACAAACGTGGAAAGATAACTCGAGAGCGCCTCTGTGGGAAAAACTGTATTCACCGCCATATAAACGAAAACGTACGCGCTCAAAACGCCGCAAACAATAAACGTCTCGTTCGTCAGGACAGAAAAGAGACTTCCTACGCCCAAACCGGAGGATCGGACGTAGCGGACTCGTTTTCGCGTTGAAAAACGTTCTGCGGTGCGAAAAAACGGCGTCTGTTCGAGCAAAATCACTTCCGGATAAAAAGACGGTCGGCGCAAAATTCGGGTCGCAACGCAGAAGTAAAGAATCTGAAACCAGCGTCGTCCCCAGGATTTCAAAACGCGCTTCGGCGGTATCGGCTCGTTTCCGGAGAAAAGCCACATGCCGAGATATTGCGTTACGAGGGAACCGACGAAATGCGTTTCAAGGGAGATCGTCAGCCAAACGACAGTAAATCGCGTCGCAAGTTCGAAGAAACGCTCCGTACCCCAAAAATCGCCGAACAACATTTCCCTTGGGGAAAACAAAAGCGCCCAAAGCAAAAAATCGAGCGCAAAAACGGGAACCGCTAGGATCGAGAAATAGAACGCCAGCGGTTTGTACAAACGACCGATAACGTGAATCGCCAAATCGCGCGTCTCATTTAACGTGCGTTTACGCGGCGTTATCATAGGAGTCTGCCAATTCGGCAAAGAATCATTTTTGGTCATCGTACGCTCATTATCTCAATTGACGGCGATTATCGACGGAACTACGCAATTTCAACGACGCGCCGCGCTAGGTCGCGTTCGCGTTATCGTCGACTTCTCTTCGCAAAAACTTGCTGCGCGCGACTCGTATCCATTTCGGCGGACTCTGAACAAGCTGTCTTCCACCCAGAACGACAAAATAGAATAACAAAATCCCGATCGAAAGATACTGAACCCCGAGTTTTACATAAAGAGGCGACTCTATCCCCCAACTCTCGACGAGTATATTCATCGGATTGGGCGAAATAAACGCTTCGATCATTCCGGCGGCGCAAAAGAGCGCAAAGGCGACCATGATTGTTGGCGTCGCCATAATTGCGTGTCGACGCACCGAGTCAAATCGCGAATATCCGCGCGTACATATAAAACCAAAGCCGATCCGCAGTCCGGCCGACGCCGCAAGCGTGAGCGCAGTGAGCTCAAACGGTCCGTGAGCGCGCGTAAATTCATAAAAATTTTTGCTCGCCTCGATCGAACAAGACGGACTAGTCATATATCCAAAGACGCAACCCAAACTAATCGAGTTGGTGAGTAAAACGTAAGCGCCAGGCACGCATCCGAGCAAGCCGAACGCAAAAGATTTAAACCCTATTCCTCCGTTGTGGAACGCGTAAAACGCCGCCATCGGTATCCGATCGATGAAGTCGTCGGAGAATGTGTCGGAGTACATGCGCTTCATGGTCTGCAACATATCGGATCCGACAATGTCTTCCGCGAAAGACGGATTGTACCGCGACGTCCACATACACGCGCAAAATGGGATCCAAAAGAGCGCCGCCGCAATCCAGAACGCCGGATCGGTCAGAATCCATCGCGGCGTCTCCTCAAACAAAAGACGACTAACGCGGCTCTTGGAGCCTACCGAGTTGCGATAGAGACAATTGTACGCTAGTCCGACGAGTTCGTTGAGACGTTCGACAACGTTCGGCGGAAACTGATACGACTCGGTCAGCGCCAAATCGGAACACGTCGCGCGATACAACGCCGCGAATCGCGCCGTCTTTTCCGGCGTGCGGCGCGCAAGCGACGCCGGTTTGCGGAACTCGTTGACAAGCTCTTCAAGCGCGTTCCAATCTTGTTCACGACTCGCTATCAATTCCGTGATCGTCATGAAACGTCTCCTATCAATACTTGCGGAGCCAAATAAAAGGATTACAATTCACGCTGAACGCGCTTGCCTACCAATCAACGCGCTTGAAAAAAGCCAAACGGTTATGCGGCATTATAGCGTCTGACAACTAGGTGTTCAACACCCGCCAAAGAAATTCGTTCGCGTGTTTCGTCGGCGTTTGGGTAAAGATCAACGAGGACATTATGACAACGAAACGATCCGACAGCGTCGACCGAGAAGCGCGACGCGAAAGACTACGCAACGCTCCCGCTTACCGACTCGCAATGGACGATCCCGATATCGTCAACGGTCCGGACGGACGCGAAGCGCGCATACTCGCCGAAGCGCTTAAAGTGGAACGCGCGTTGCGGCGCGCAAACGTTGCGTCGACGATTATCGTTTTCGGCAGCGCGCGCATTAAGCCGACGGAAGAAGCGGATGCGCTCCTCGAAGAAGCGCAACGAAACTACGACCGACTCCCAACCGAGCAAAACGCCGCCGCGCTCAATCAGGCAAAAAACGTCCGAAAATGGAGCGATTATTATCAATTGGCGCGGGAATTTGGCGAACTGGTCGCGCACAAAAACGACCGATACAACGAAGAACACGACGCGCGCGGCGGCGTCAAAGTGTCCCGCAAACGCGAATTCGTCGTCTGCACCGGCGGCGGCCCCGGCATTATGGAAGCGGCGAATCGCGGCGCTTACGACGCCGGAGAAACCTCGATCGGACTCAATATTAAACTTCCCTTCGAGCAAGAGCCGAATCCGTTCGTCTCCGAAGACCTCTGCTTCAACTTCCGGTACTTTTCGATCCGCAAGTTCCATTTTCTCCTCCGCGCGAAAGCGCTCGTCGCGTTCCCCGGAGGATTTGGAACTTTCGACGAACTCTTCGAAGCGCTGACTCTGCGTCAAACCGGAAAAATGCAAGATTTGCCGATCGTTCTTTTCGGTGAAGAATTTTGGCGAAAAGTCGTCAACTTCGAATACCTCGCCGAATGCGGCGTCATCAGTCCTAAAGACATGAATCTGTTCTATTTCGCCAAAACGGCCGAGGACGGATGGAACCACATCGAAAACTACTATCAAAACGTCAAACGTTGATAGAACAAACCGGCTCCGGCGCTTTTTTTTCTCCGAAGTCCGACTATAATGTGTCAAGGAGCGTCGAAACGGAAAAACGACGCTTCTTAACGGAAAGGTAAAGAACAAAATGAAAAAACGATCAACGGCGCTTCTCTATCGAGCTGCGGCGAGTATTGTCGCGTTCTCATGCTTAATCGCGTCTTCTCCGCTCCTTTACGCTGCGGAAAAGGAAGAAGAGCAGACAAGCGATCCCGTTTGGGTCTTGAGTTACGCCGCGTTTATTCTTTTCGTTGGCGCGACGATTATTCTCGCCAACCTCTTCTCTAAGCGCGGCGACTCCGTGCTCGACGTCGAAGAGCAAAAGCACGTGAACCAGCTTCGCGCCGATCGCGTGCAAAAAATGCGGCGAGAACAGCGACTTGCCGCAATGCACGGCGGAAGACGCTAACGCGCGTTTGAACTGCGGATCGAAGTCTCGTTTCGACCGGTCGCAACGAAGAGCGCGCTTGCTCGGCGCGCTCCAACGTTTTCTACCCGTAACTTTGCGTCCCGTCGACTAAAGGGTTTTTCATGACTGCGCCAAGAGAACCCGTAAGGGTCGTTCGGGAAAAAGAGGATTTCGTCGGAACGGCGATCGGATTCTTTGCGTTCTTTATTTGGGGACTCTTTCCGCTCTATTTCTACTATCTTCGCGAAACGCCGCCGCTCGTTACGCTCGCTTTCCGCGCCGTCTTTACGACCGTCTTGCTCGCGCCTATCATGATTCTCAGCGGCAAACTACGCGACGTGCTCCCCATCGTTCGTCAACCCCTTATGGCGCTCGGGCTTTTCGTTACGATGGCGACTACCTGCGCAAGTTGGGGGTTCTTTGTATGGCTCGTCGCCATCAACCACACGCTTTACGCCAGTCTAGGCAACTACGTTAGCCCGCTCGTTACCGTCGCGTTCGGCGCGATTGTTTTTCACGAACGTCCCTCGAAACTTCAGATCGTTGCGATTGCGCTCGCTCTCATCGCCGTCGTCGTGTTTGCCTTGGGAATCGGACGACTACCTTGGGAAAGCGTCGTCATTGCGCTCGTCTTCGCCGTCTATTCCGTTCTGCGTAAAAAACTCGACGTCGAGTCGGCGACCGCGCTAACCGTTGAAACCCTTTTCGCGCTACCGCCCGGTCTGCTGTATATTCTGTACGCCGCGTTCTCGCACCCTACCCTGCCGGAATGGACGACTTCTCCCAAAACGCTCGCGCTACTCGTCGGTAGCGGCGCCTTAACCGCTATTCCCCTACTCCTGTTCGGGTCCGCCGCGAGACGGTGCAAACTCTCGACGTTAGGAGTCTTAAACTACCTGACCCCGACGGGACAGTTTTTATGCGGCGTATACTTTCTACGCGAAGCGACTAAATCTTACCAATGGATCAGTTTCGCGCTCATTTGGCTCGCGCTCGTCGTCTTTACGATCGACCTATTCCAAGGAGAAAAACGCGCGCGTTCCGCAAAAGAAAAAGAAACGCGCGCGTAAAATCCGTTTAAAACCGCCCTTCAAGCTCATGCAAAAGCGCGACGAACCAGGATCGATTGTCCGCGCTACAGTACGACGTCCTTCCCCCCATTCGGCTGAACGTTTTGCAATATCTCAAATAGTACGCCGGATCCGTCTCTGGCGGCTCCTGACGCGACGACCAGTCCCACGTCGATTTCGCTAGATCGACGACGTGAATTGAAAAATCGGAGATCGACTCGTTGCGCTGACGCGAAAGATTGCGCGACATCGACAACGATTTCTCAAAGATCATCGGGGACAGTACGGCGGAACCGACGGAAAGGTAAACGCCCCCTTCGAGTTCGGAAACGGAATGCGCGTACGACAGAAAGTCGCGTTGCGCGGCGCGACCTATCGCGGAGCAGTTGTTGGCCGGATGGGTATAGATAATGTCGCAACCGATCATGGGACAGCAACTGAACGGAACGCCGGCGCGTCGGAGGCGGTAGACTATCGAATAATCCTTGAACGGATGAAGGATCTCCATTCGTCCGTCGGGAATCGCAAAGCGTCTTTTAGCGCGCAGTAGATCCGCCGCAGCCGCCGCCCGTTCCAGCGTTTCCGCCTGCGACGCCTCGTCGGAATCTTTGACGGGAACCTTGCCTTGCGGAAAAGACGCGCAGTCCGCGCCGGCGAGCATCGCGTAATAGAGTTCGTCGTCCGTCGGAACGTCGATTCCTTCGTTGAGAATCATTTCCCCAACGGACTCGCCGTATCCTAACCCGCGATATCCGCCGAATAATATCGCAAGATTGAGATAAGCTCCGGTCTCTTCCCAAATACCAAATTGCCCTTCGGAAGTATAACGTTGAACGTCTTCGCCGGATTTCCCCTGGAACGCAAATTCCCAATCGTGAATAACGCCGGCGCCGTTCGTGGTCAGATGCGTGAGCCAGCCGTTTTCGGCGAGCGTCGCCAAAACGCAACCAAGACCGTTTTTAATCGCGTGGGCGCCGTAAGCGCACATTCTCGCGGCGCCGTTCGCTTTTGCGCGCCGAATTTCCTCAGCGGTCGTCTCCACGTCGCGGCGCGCTTCCGGAGAAAGATCGATCGGATAATTCGCCGGATCTATCGTTCGAGAAACGTCAAGCTTATTAACGCGGCGAGAAAGAGGAAGAATTTTCAACTCGTCGCGATCCAAGTATTTCGCCATTTTTAATAACCTATCCTTTAAGCGCTAGCGGATTTCAACCCAGAATTTGCGTTCTCTTGTGTCGCGTCATGGCGAGATCCGTCAACCCCAGTTTGAAGGACTTCAAGATTTCCGCTTTGGTCTTTTTCTGGACGTCGAACCCCAACTGAACGACGAAAAGCTTCAGTCCCGCCAACTTACAATCCTTATATACGGAGTCTGCGACGCCGAGAATTCGATCGAACGCGTCCTTGGTCAGTTCGTCCGACGACTCGTTCAAAATTGCGCGCGCCGTGTCGACGTACGACTGCACGGAACCGGCGAGAAGCTCTTCCTCCGAAGGCGGCGTCTCTCCCGTCTCAAGCCATCGGCGAAAGAGTGGCGCCGACTTCTTATCGACGAAATGAACGCCCAACTTTTTGCTCAGATCCTTAATCGTTTTTGCGGCGGCGGTCGAAAAATCGCGGACGAGATCGTCGACTGTCTCTTCGGGTATTTCGCCTTTCGCTTTGGAGTCTTGATACGCTTGGATTCGCGTGGCGAGCGCTTGCGGAGACGCGAAAAACTCCTTGCGCAACGGCTCGATCGCCTTGGTCAAATCGGCGACGGACTCCGACTTAAACTTCCGGAGCAACTCGATAAGAGACTTCATCTCTTTCGAAAGGGAACTTTCCAGGAGCGGCTCAAGGGCTTCAAGGCGTTCTATTACGGGCTGTTTTTCCGATTTCATCAATATATCCTCTCATAAATCTCGCTTGCGATATCAGACAAACTCTCATTCGAGCCGTCGGCGCCGGGCAAAGGCGCGCCCTCGTCGCCGTTAATGCTTTTCTTACCGACTTTTTTCGGCAGAAAGGACTTTAAGATAGTCGGCGCGCCGTACTTTTTCACATATGATTTTGAGTCCTCGGAATCCTTGCCCAACAAGTCGTTGAGGAAAACTTGAAGTTTGGAAACAAACTCTTGCTCGGCGGGCTGGAGTCGCGTCGACGCTGCGGTCCGATTGATGATGACGCCGCCTATTTGGAGCGGAAGATTCAGTCTCCAACAGAGCTGAATAATAAAACTGACCGTTCGGTTCACGGCGTGGACGTCAAAGGATTCCGGCGCGGTGGGAATGAACGCGTAATCGCTGACGGCCAACGCGCAAACGGACGAAGTCGTCAATCTCGGCGGACAGTCGAAAATCACCAAATCGTAGTCTTTAAGAAAGTCCTCGTTGTGGAACCAAAACCGATAGAAAAACCTGGTGTCGGCGGTTTTGAGCGCTAGGCGCGTCTGCTCTTTCATATCGGCGCGATCCAACTCGTCGGAAGCTGCTATGAGCCACGCGTTGGGACAACGGATAAAAGGCGCTCGCAATTCCTTAAGCGTTACGTTCGAATACTTGGGAAGCGTCAAAAGCCGCGCCGAAGTCAGACGTCTCTTATCGAGATTCATACGCTCAAACGGTTCGACGCAACGGTCCGTAAGCGTGCCTTGAAAGTCTGTGTCGACGACGAGCACTCGAAGAGGATTTCCCCACGCCAATCCGGGAAGATTGTACTTTCCGGAAGCAAACGCCGCCGTTAGATTCGCGGAAAGCGTCGTTTTGCCAACCCCGCCTTTAAAGTTAATGAAAGAAATAAAACGCGTCGACACGCCGTTCTCGCCTACCGGTCGCTCCTCTCGCGGAATAAACGAAGGTATATTTTTTAGCGTGCTCGCCGTTGTCCAAAGAGTCAGATTGTCCCGCTCTTGAACTTGAAACATACTTTCGATCCGATCTTGAATCGCTTTATCGACCGGCGCCAATTTCTTAGCTAAAAACGAGCGAATCCCGACCAAGTCTTCTTTGACGGTCTGAAGTTCAGAGAGGATCTGCCGATTCTCTTGAAGCAATTGAGCGACTTGCGCGGAAAGCGAGTCGGCGGCGTTCAAAGGAGACGACGTTTCGTCTTGCATATCGTGCCTTTCATGTGAATGCGCAGGCGCAACGCTATTTAACGCGCCGCGTTACGCAGTAGGACGTCAAGAATTTCACGCGTCGTCGCGACGCCTGTCGTACCGATCTGACGAATCGTAATCGACGACGCGACTCCCGCTAAATAAGAGGACTCCACAATAGAAAACCCAAGGGAACGCGCAAACGCAAGTCCGGCGTTCGTCGCGTCTCCGGCCCCGCATACGTCGATTGGAGGCGATACCGGATTCGCCGGGACGACGACCGCTTCATACGTCCGCGTCGGCTCGTCGTAACCTACGCATAGCGAACCGTGCGCGCCGCGCGTTACCAAAATAGGGCGACCGTTCCGCTCCGCAAAATCTGCCGCGATTGAAGCGAGTCCTGGCAAATCGCCCTCCGCGTCCCGCTCCAAATTCGTTTCTCGTCGGCGTTCTCCGCTCGTCGCAACGTCGCGCGCGTCGAGAAGCTCGTTCGCGTTGCATTTGACCATGACGTTGCGGTATGAATCGACGAAAAATCGCGAATCGCAAAGAAAAAACTTGTCGGGACGCGCTTCGGCGCAGTCGCAAATAAATTGACGAAACGACGCTGAAAAGAGCGTCTCCGAACCGGGTTGAAACTGGTCCGAAACGATCGCGGCGTCGAAAGAATCGACTCGCTCAAGAAAGCGACGCTCGACTTCTTCAACCGCCTTTGCCGGCGCCGGGCGCGTTCCGCGAATATCAATTCGTTCGCTCTCAATCCATTCCCCGCGCTCAGGGGCAGGAGAATCAATTGGAACGCCGGTCGGCGATTCGGCGGGACTCATCGGTTTCATGTACGTCGGGGTCAACACTTCGTTCGACGCGACGACGCCTTCGACGTCGGCGCCTATTTTGCGCAACGCGTTGACCAGATCGAACCCTTCCCCGTCTTCCCCGACGACGCCGAAGCAGAACGTCTCGGCGCCGAGCGCGCGAAGATTATTCGCAATCGTTCCGCCGACCCCTGCGTACAGCCGCGTCGCGCGAACCTGACGCGCGACTAGCCCCGTCTCTACGGAAACCTCGTTCAGACTCGGAAACAAATAGAGATATTTGTCGAGACAAAAGTCGCCTATAACCGCGATTCGCGGCGATTTGATTCCCGCGTTGAATTGCGTCGCCGCAGAGAATCGGCGAGCAAGGTCGCTAAAATCAATCTCCGCGTCGCGACGCCTAATCGTTCCTAATCGATCCATGCCTACCGTCTATCGTCTACGAAACCTATCGAATCTACGGACGTCGAAACGAACAACCGAACGTCGTCAGTTCGTCTGACCGTTTACGACGAAGGCGAATAGCCTGTCGCTTTCGCTGAAATCGGGCGCAATGGCGTCGGCGCCCGCGTCGAGCAAACGGCGGCGCTTCCAATCGTCGATCCCTCCGCCGGGATTCGCCTCGTTCGTCGCTACGCCGACTGCGTAACCGCCAACCGCCTTGACGTTCTCTATTTCCACATAACCGTCGCCAAATCCGACTAATTCGGCTCCAACCAGGGAATTGGATTCGATCAATCGCGAAATAACGAGCGCTTTGGAAAACGTCTTGTAATCGTCTTGCGCGCCGTAAACGCCGCCGTCAAAATAATCCGTAAGTTGTAAAAGAGACGCCTCTTGCTTGACAAATCGCTCGTCCGTTCCGCTCGCAAGATAGAGCTTTATTCCCGCGTCGCGCAAAAGCGAAAGGAAGCGTCGCCCTCCTGGCACGACAAAACGGTCGGGATCGGCGCCTTGCTCCAACTCGTCGATACGACTCTGAATGCGACGTTGCAAGCGTCTGAGATACTCGTTCTTGTAATCGAGCGGATCCAAGGGCGCGCCGCCTCGCGCCTGCACCTCCTCGGCGAGTCGTATGCACTGGTAAATCGTCTGCTTCCCGGTAATCTTATCGACAAATTCGCGCGTAATCGTCTCGATGTGTTCGCTCGATTCGTCCTTAGCGCCAGGCGCGGCGGCGATAACCTCGCAAAAATACGGTATCATAACGTTCTGCCAGCCTTCTCTTACAAGGCTTAGCGTCCCGTCAAAATCAAAAAGCGCCGCGCGAATCGGGCGCGCCCGTTCCGGCGATCGAACGATTTCTATGGAAAACATGGTAAGTTCGCTAACGGTAGGAGTTGCAAAACCGACGTCAACGTCGTGCGAAGGCGACGTCCTCAAAGACGCAAACGCGCCTAACGCAACGCGCCGACAACTATGCGTATTATAAACGATCCGACGTCGACGTCAAAAATTAGGGTAGGAAAAAGTGTTTCGAGCCTCTTTAAACGCTACCGTCGCTACAATCGTCAAAACAAACGCTACCATATCTCGTTCAATAAATCGGCGCAAAAATTAAAAACTCGAGGATAATTCTCTCGAAAAGTTGTTTTGCCAGTTCAGATTGGTATAATAATTCTATCGCGTCAACAGATAGTCAAAGAAGGCGCGTTGATTTTAGCGCTTTTTTTGACGTCTTAATTTTGTGTTGTATTTAGCGTAGTGATTGCGCAAACGGAAAAAACACGCTCGTACGGTTGACGATTCACCGTTGCGTGGTTCCTAATATGGGTGTGTCGTCGCGAGTTACGTCAAAGTTCCGCGACGCGTTTCAGCAAGTTGACGTCATCGGGTAAAACCGAGAGAACCGGGAGAGGAGAACGCTATGAGCATAATAGTCGTCTGTCCGAATGGACACAAACTCAAGGCGCAGGAAAAAAAGGCTGGCAAAATCGGTCACTGTCCGGCATGCGGCGCGGAAGTCGTGATTCCGCCCCTCGAAGAAAAGAAAACGTCGGAATCCTCCATTCTACGAATCTTAGGCGTCGGTCAAGAATTGCGCGAGCGCCTCAACGACGAAAACGATCCCCAAGAAGAAGCGAAGGATTTAGATCCTTCCGACGTTCTCAACGGAATCGGTCTCGTTGAAAAGAAGAAGCTCCCGACGAAGAAAATCTGTCCGCAATGCGATTGGGAAATCGACGCCGGATTTAAGATTTGTCCTCATTGCCGCTACTACTTTATGTCGTAACGCTTGAGAAATCCAACTTGAAAGACGGACTCGGCGTTGATTGTCTAGCGATTATTTAGCGCGCCGCCCCATGCGATATTGACGAGAAATTCGCCTTTCCAGCGAATCCTCTCTCTTAAACGTCAATACAAGCCGGGGCGTGCGACGGGTTTCTTTTCATCTACAAAAGTCCAAGACAAAGCCTTTGCGCGCAACGTTATTTCTTGAACGGCGTATTTTCCGAGCCCGTTCGTGTTCTCGCAACGACGGCTTACGTTTCGGTTACTCCTTTTCGGCGACGACAAAATAGTGCGCGACCGGTAGAACCTTATTTAACCATTGAGCGCGTCCAACAACCATGTCAAAAAGTTTGAGTCGCAGTTGCGACGGCGCCGTTTTGCTATTTGACCTGCGAAAGAGACGCTCCGCAGCGGCAAACGATTGAACCTTCACCGCTTTAAATCCGGCGTTTGACAGCGCGGAAACGATCTCGTCTTTCGTAAACGCGTTTTCGCTCGCGTCCCGTTTCGCGCTCTTCTTTCGCGCTTTTACGGCAAAGACAAGACGACCGTTCGGCTTGAGAACCTCTCGCGCGCGTTGAAGCGCGCATGCGTCGGTAAGAGGAAGCTCATGAAGACGATCAAAGCACGCGACGGAATCGAACGCGCCTAAAAACGTCGCGTCCCATGAAAACTCAGGATCCGACAAATCGACGCGCGCAACGTCCACCACCGCGTTCCCGTCGTACGACGCGCGAAGAAACTCGAGCTGACGCGCGTCCGATTCCGCAAGCGTTAAACGCTCTTTTTGCGGTATGTATCGAGAGAAAGATCCGAATCCCGCGCCTATTTCTAAAACGGACGAGCCGAGACTCGGCGTCGCAAGTTTGACGAGCGTTTTGCCGTAGTTGCGTGAAGACTCGAAACGTTGGCGCGAACTCGCGTCGGAATCCTCGTCGAAAAAACTGTCGTCGAGAAACCAGTACTTCAGAATTATGCAAATCGCGCTTACGCCGTCTTTCCAACCGATCTTTTTCCCTTCGGAATAACGTCGACCGTTGTAGCTAATTGGCACTTCGTAAACAGTCCAGCCGCGTTTGGCTATTTTAGCGGTGATCTCAGGTTCTATTCCAAACCGATTCGAACGCAAAGGAATCGATTTGAGCGCGTCGCCGCGAAAAGCCTTATAGCACGTTTCCATATCCGTGAGATCGAGCCCCGTCGTAAAATTCGATAGATGCGTTAGAAACAGGTTCCCAAGTTTATGGTGGTAGAGCAAGACTTTTCGCGTTTCGCGCGACGCAAATCGCGATCCGTAAACCACGTCGGCGCGTCCGTCGAGCAACGGCGCTAAGATCAGCGGGTACTCGTTCGGATCGTACTCGAGATCGGCGTCTTGAATAATCGCAAAATCGCCGCGCATTTCCTGAATCGCGCGTCGAATCGCGGCGCCTTTTCCACAGTTCTTAGGCTGGCGAAAAGCGCGAATAACGTCGGAGTATTTCTTCGTTATCTCTTCGATCACGAGCGGCGTGCGATCCGTTGACGCGTCGTCAACAAGAATAATTTCTCGCAATAAACCGTCCGGCAACGGCGCGGCGATTACGGATTCGACGACCCGAACAAGGTACGCTTGCTCATTGTAAACCGGAATAAGAATCGAAAGCAACAAATCGCGGCGCTTCATTGGAGCCGATGCGTTTGATTCGATAGACGTTGTCATGACGGCGTCCTAATTGACGGTGAGTGCGAACTTGAGTTGACGACGCGACGAACGCGCCGCCACAATTTGACTCGTTGATACGCATTGAACATTTTATCTATTTTAGCGCGCGACGACAATAACGCCAGGCGTCCGTTACGCTTCGTTTAACGCAACGTACACTCGCGCTGAACGTTCGAGAATTTCCGTCTCGCCCTCGAGATCCGCAAGCGGACCGTCGCAGTTCGGATAAATGTCGTTCGGAGATCGCGCCGCCGTGTCGACGAAAAGTCGCCATTCCCGACTCGTTACCCGCGCGCGCGACGGGAAACGCAAAGCGATCGGTAAGTGCGTCGGATTGAAGACGGCGAGAATATGTCGCTTCGATTCCGGCGCAAGTTCGTCCGTTGCGTTGAAGAAGGGCAAGGCGCCGGAAAGTCGCGAGGCGGCGTGCGCAAATTCCTTCTCGAACCCGGGCTCTTTTCGAGGGTTAATCGCGCTAATGAGGAAAACGAGCGCCTTGGATCCGCCGTTCCAATCCTCGACGACGCGTCCGTTCGGCTCAAACCAACTGACGTCCGGAATCCCGTTCGGTTCGCGCGGCGCGCCTGTAAAGAAGTCGCGGCGGCGCAACGACGCTTCCCGACGGCGAAAACGAATCAATTCGGAAACGAAACGGCGAAGACCCGCGTAACGTTCCGCCCTATCCCAATCGAACCAAGATATTTCAGAATCTTGGCAGTACGCGTTATTGTTCCCCTTCTGGGTGCGTCGAACCTCGTCCCCGGCGACGATCATCGGAACGCCTTGACTCAGGAACTCGGCGCAGAAGAAATTGCGTATTTGACGCTCTCGCAATTCCTCGATTCGCGGATCCGTCGTCTCCCCTTCCCAACCGAAGTTGTAACTGAAATTGCAATTCGAACCGTCGCGATTCTCCTCGCCGTTGGCGAAGTTGTGCTTTTCATTGTAGGACGTCAAGTCGTTGAGCGTGAATCCGTCGTGCGCCGTAACGAAATTCACGCTGCACGTCGGATTGCGACCGCGACCTTTGTAAAGATCGCTCGACCCGCCGATTCGCGTGGCAAACGACCCGCGTATCTTGGAATCGCCTTTTAAAAAACATCGAACGTCGTCGCGAAACCTTCCGTTCCACTCCGCCCAACGAGCGCCGCCAAAGCTCCCCACCTGATACGCGCCGGCCGCGTCCCACGCTTCCGCGATGATCTTAGATCCGGCCAAAACGGGATCCTCGGCGATCGTCTCGATCGTCGGTGGATTGATTACGAGCGCGCCTTTACGATCGCGACTCAAAACGGACGCCAAGTCAAAACGAAAACCGTCGATATGGAAATTGCATACCCAATAGCGCAAACAATCGTAAATAAGTTGACGAGTCCAAGGATGGTTGCCGTTCACCGTATTTCCGCAACCGGTGTAATTCAAGAATTCGCCCCCTTTGTCGAGCATATAGTACGCGTCGTTTTGAAGTCCTTTGAAGGTAAAGATTTCTCCCTGTTCTCCGCCTTCCGCCGTGTGGTTGAACACGACGTCTAAATAGACTTCGAGTCCGGCGCGATGAAACGCTTTCACCGTCTCCTTAAACTCTCGAACCTGCGCGCCCGGCGTCTTGTCCCACGCGTACCCGCGATGCGGCGCAAAAAAAGCGATCGGATCGTAGCCCCAATAGTTCTTGCGTCTCGACGGTTCGCCGGTCGGCTCGTTCATTGCGAACTCATGAATCGGCATAAGTTCAACGGCGGTAATGCCAAGCGATTTAAGATACGGTATCTTCTCGACAAGCCCCAAATACGTTCCCGGCTTCGAAACGCCGCTCGTAGGCGAAACGGTAAATCCGCGCGTGTGAAGCTCGTAAATCGTCTCGTCCCCGAACGCGCGATCAATCGGACGATCGCCTTCCCAATCGAAATAATCGGCGACGACCACGCACTTCGGAGGACGACATGCGCCGCCGACTTTGCTTTGGAAATTTCCGGTCAGCGCGCGAGCGTACGGATCGATCAGACGCGCTTTACCGTTGAAGCGTAGCCCGCGCTCCGGCGCGTAAGGCCCGTCGACTTGAAAGTGATATAAAGTCCCCTCGTCGGCAAAAGGTTTCGGAACGAAAACTCTCCAAACGTCTCCGAAGCGGTCGCGATCCGGATCCAGCGTGATCGTTCGTTGCGGCTCTTCGGCCTCGACGGAATCGTAAAGAAGAACGCGCGCACCCGTCGCCGACCGGCTTGCAAAGGAAAATTCCACGCCGTTTTCATATAAATTCGCGCCGTAGAGAAGTCGGTAACTGCCTTCCCAAGTCTTTGTTTGAAGTTCCATCTATCGTTCCTTTTAACCTAAACCGCGTTCGAAGCGAATGATCTCGCTCTTCGACGCGATTGCCGATCGCTTGCTTTTTTTGTTGCCCGCGACTACAATTGAGCTCAACGAGCAACGCCAAGCGTCGACTCGCAAACGCCTGTTCGCGTAACGTTCATTCTACGCAGAATTGGCAAATTGTAAGGATTTCGCCGTTTTTTTACAAGTTTAAAAAGACGCGGCAAGCCTAAAAATCGTCAAAGCGCGCCGCGTCCGCTCAATCGTCAATATCCAACCAACGTTCAGAGATCGAAATGTCCGAAACAGACGCAAAGCCCTCGACCGCTCCTTCAGACGGTCGACCCTTTCGAGACGCGCTGACGTCTCTTGCCTTTCTTCTGTTCCTCCTCTACTACTGGGGCGTTCGATACGGCGATTTTTTATTCGCCTGTCAAGAGAACTCGTTTTTTGTTCCTCGCCTCGAGTTCTTTACGCGATGGGCGCAAGAGCCTGACGGCGCGCTATGCTGGCTCTCATCCTTCCTCTTACAGTTTTCCTATTATCCGCTGCTAGGAGCCGTAATCTACGCGACGCTCCTTCTGGGAATCCATCTGTTGTGCGCAAAACTTTTCGGGTTTAAACGCCTAGCTCGCGCGCTATCGTTTCTCCCGTCGTGTTGCGTCGCCGTTTCGATTACGTGGATCGGTTTTTTCCTTTACACGCCTTACAACATTGCGATCAATTTTGCCCATCCAATTTCCCTTTTCGCAACGTTGCTCGCATTTGATCGCTATCGTTCGATTGCGTCGAAGCGCGTTCGGTACGCTTTCGCCATGATTTTTGTCGTCGCCGTCTATCCGCTCGCCGGATTTTGGGCGCCTTTCTTCGCCTTGCTGTGCGCGATCTTCGAAGGCACGGCGGCAAACGCGTCCCGAAAAAAAGCGTTGGCGCAAGCCGGCTTCCTAGTCCTCTGGGGAATACTCGTTCCGATAATTTATTACCAACGCGTCTATTACGCGCGATCGCTCGCCGTTAATATATTTACGGCGGGTATTATCGAAGACGTTCGATACGACATGACGACTTGGAACGCGCTTTTCTCGTATGGTTGCGCGTTGCTCGCCCCGTTGTTGACCGCACTTTTCTTCGCCGCGTCGCGAATTTTTGCCCTTCGAGCGCTCGCGCCTGTTTCGTCGGCGAAATTAACGCGAAAACAAACGAAAGAACGACGACTCCGCGAAAAACTTGAACGACGCGCTATTGAAAAACTCACCAAGGCCAACTCCAAGCAAACGCTCGGAAAATTCAAGCCTAAACCGGAAGATATTAAGCGAGAAATTGAGAATCTTCAAAATCAAGCGCGAGTCGACGCCGCAAAACGCGAAACGCGACTCGTTTGGGCGACGACCGCGATCGTCTGCGGCGCGACTTTCCTCGCCGCGTATCACACGACCGGGTTTCTTCAGCTCCTCAAAATGACGCGCGCGGCAACGAACGCCGAATGGGAAAAAGTCCTCGAAATCGACGACGCCAATCCTTTTCCTATCGACGCAATGACCCAGGTTCGCAACGTCGCGCTCTACTATACCGGAAGACTTGCTGAAGACGCCTTTTCACGACCCGTCGCCGGAATGGGCGTCCTCGACGTTACCGACATAGACTATACGCGATCCCTCAATAAAGAGCGCTATTATCAGTTGAAAATTTTCCTCTTCAATCAAAGGCGACTCACGGAGAATATCTCCGTTCGCGCTATCGTTGACGAACTCTATTGCTATTGGGGGCAAACGGGTATCGGCTCGCGAATCGCAATGAACGACCTATGCGCGGCGGAAGACCGCTCCGTCCACGACGTCAAAGTTCTGGCGTTCGCCGCTCTAATCAACGGCGAAGACAAGCTGGCGCGACGCTATCTGAACATCTTGTCGGACACGTTCTTCCACAAAGAGTGGGCGCGAGAACGTCTCGCGTATCTGGATTCTCCCGGATTCTACGACAAGGTCCGAGATTTTCACCACGACGAGGCGATCGCCGAACGAATTGAAAGCGAGCGCAAGTCGAGAAAGCTCGCCGAATCGATCGAATCCGCCGCCGAAAAATACGACGTCGCCCCGGAAAAAGTCCTTAAACTCAAGGCGACCGTCGAGAAGATTCGCGACATGAAACCCTTTGAAAACGCGGCGACGTTGAAAGCGTTCCCCAATCTCGTCTTCTTAGCCGGAATCGTGAAATCGGAAGAGTTTGAGGCGGGCTCGAAAGAACGCAAAGAACTCATTCTCGTTTCTCTCTTGCTTCAAAAGAAGGTCGACGAGTTTTTAAACTACGCCGACGAATACCTGAAATTGTATCCGAACGGCGGCGCGCCTAGGGCGATCGAAGAAGGATACGCGACCTGGCGGTTCAATCGTTTCGGGGAAAATTGGAATAACTGCGACTATAAATTCTCCGACGACCTCGTCAAACGATTCACGCCCTTTATGGATTTTATGAATTTACAACTTCAACAAACGACTGTCTCGGATCCTTACGTTCAGACGTCGATTCGCGATCTTTGTCGAGGAACTTATTGGGCGTTTGGCGTCGACGAATCCGTTTTCCATCACTACTAACGCGATCGACTAACGAACGTTTATTTATCGGCTAATCTCAACCGCGCCTTTTGGCGTACGTAAAAGGCCCCAAAGGAATTGTTCCATGAATACGCGCTACGATTTCGGAACCGTCTTGACGTCGTTATTAACGCTTATCTCGGCGATTTTGGCGTTCGGATGCTCCTCAAAGGCGGCGCCGCAAACCTTTGAAACACTTGAAGTCGCGCCCGCCGTCTACCCTGATTATTCAGACGTTGTCTTTCCGCCCAACATAGCGCCGGCAAATTTCCGTATCGAAGAAGACGGCGACGACTACGTTACGGAATTTCGCGGTGAAAACGACGGCGTGTTCACGATCAAGGGACAAGTCGTCGACGTGCCGGAAAAGTCTTGGCGTTTCCTCTTGGAAAAAAATAAAGACGCCTTTTTCCAGATAACCTCCTACGTTAAACGCGACGGCAAATGGTTTCGTTTCGCGCCGATTACGTGTTCCGTCTCACCCGATCCGATCGACGGATTCGTCGCGTATCGACTCATCGAACCGGGATACGACTACGCTCACCGCATCGCGTTGGCGCAACGCTCGTTAGAGTCTTACGAAGAACGCGTCTTTCTCGACAACCGCTTTACCAATTCGTCCCCGTGCGTCAATTGCCACTCCTTTCAAGATCGCAAGACGGATCGGTTCCTCTTTCATTACCGTCGCACGGAGGATCCTACGAACGGCGGCACAATAATCGTCGACGGAAAGTCCGTAAAAAAAGTCGGCGGATTCCTCGAAAGCGCCGGAATTTCATGCTCGTATCCCGCATGGCGACCAACCGGCGACCTCGTCGCTTTCTCCTCAAATATGACCCGGCAAACCTTTCATTCCCTCTCAACGCAAAAACTCGAGGTGTACGACGCGTTCTCCGATCTTGTCCTTTTCGACGCTAAAAAGAATAAACTCGTCCAAATCACCGACTCTGCGGAAGATTTTGAAACCTTTCCGAGTTGGTCCCCCGACGGAAACGTCCTCTATTACTGTTGCGCTCACTTCAAATTGGAGGACGCGCCGACTCAACGCGACGCGCTTATTGAGGCTATGGCAAAGCGCTCCGGCGATCTTCGATACGACGTCATGAAGAGAACGTTCGACGAATCGACGCGATCTTTCGGCGATCCCGAACTCGTCGTCGACGCCAGCTCGAACAAACGTTCCGCGCTCTTTCCGCGCGTCTCGCCCGACGGAAGATTCCTCGTTTACACGCTCGCCGCAAGCGGAACGTTCCCCATCTGGCGACCCGAGGCCGACTTGTGGATCAAAGATTTGCAAACCGGAGAAGAACGAAGGTGGGACGAACTCGATTCCGACAATTCCGACAGTTACCATACGTGGTCGTCAAACGGCAGATGGATCGTCCTCAGTTCTCGACGAGAAGACGGTCTTTACACAAGGCTATATTTCGCGCACGTTGACGAAAACGGCGTCGCGTCGAAACCCTTCCTTTTGCCGCAAAAGAACCCAAACCATAACCGAGAGCGCTTCAAGTCATATAACGTTCCCGAATTTACCGTCGAACCAATCAAAATCGAAACGCGCGATATTCTAAACGCGGCGCTCAAGAAACCCGAAAAAACGGAGAATGTCGAACGATTGTAGGCTACGGACAAATTCGCTGCGCTACGTCCGACTCTTGAGATTCGTCCCCCAAACGTGTATATTGAATCCTGTTCGGACGATTCGACGTTCATTTCGTCGTCAGAAATTATCGAGCGGTCTCCAATCGAGGCGCTCACACGTCATCATACGTTAGGAGTTACTTCAATGACATTCAATCGTCGTCAATTTTTGAAAACGTCCGCAGCGTCGATCGCGGCGCTTTCCTCGTCCTTTAGCGCGCCGGGACTCCTTCGCGCGCAAGGCGCAAATTCGAAACTGCAAGTCGCTATCATCGGGATCGCAGGACGCGGCGCCGGCAATATCCAGGAACTCCTCGGCGACAGCGGGGAACTCGTCGAAATCGCCGGTCTCTGCGACGTCGACGACAATAACCTGGCCTCCCAAGGCGCAAAATTCCCCAACGCGAAGCGTTTCTTTGATTATCGAGAAATGTTCGCCGAAATGAAATCTCTCGACGCCGTTCTCGTCAGCACGCCCGACCACACCCACGCCGTCGCCGCTATGGCCGCTATGAAACGCGGAATCCCATGCTTCTGCGAAAAACCGCTCGCTCACGACGTCGCCGAAATTCGCGATATGCAAAAAATCGCTAAGGAAAAGAAACTCTCCACCCAGATGGGGACGATTATCCACGCGACCGCTAACTATCGACGCGTCGTCGAAATCGTGCAAGCCGGCGATATCGGCGATATTCAAGAAGTTCACGTCTGGTGCGCGAAAGGTTGGGGAGGATATCCCGAACCCTCCAAAACCGAAAAATTCGACGTCCCCAAGAATATCCACTGGAACGAATGGCTCGGTCCCGCGCAATGGCTTGACTACAATCCCTGCTACCTGCCTGCTACATGGCGCGGATACTGGCCCTTCGGCACCGGAACCTTCGGCGATATGGCGTGCCACCTTATGGACCTGCCCTTCTGGGCCCTCGATCTCAAGCTCCCCAAAACGATCCACGCTACCTGCGACTCCGAAATCAGCAGTATCTGCTGTCCTCTCGACGTCGAATGCAAATACGAATTCGACTACAACGGCAAGACCCTGCCTCTCACATGGTACGACGGCGCCAAACGTCCGCCGGTCATCAAGGAGCGCAACCTTGACAATATCGCGATGGGCGTCATCTTTGTCGGGTCCGAAGGATGCCTGGAAGCCGACTACGGCACGATTCGTCTCTTCCCGAAAGACAAATACGAGAAATACGAACGTCCGGCGGAAACGATTCCCGCGTCTCCGGGACATCACCGCGAATGGATCAACGCGATTGTCGACGGCGGCAAATCGACGCCGCTCTGCAACTTCGAGTACGCCGGTCGACTCGCCGAAGCGGTCCAACTTGGCGCCGTGTCTCTGCGCGCCGGCAAAGTCAAGCTCGAATGGGACGCCGACAATATGAAAGTCGTCAACAACGACGCCGCGAACGCGTTCATTAAGACGGAACATCGCGAAGGCTGGGACGTCTGATTCTAGCGAGATCGAACGTTTTCGATCCCCTTAAATTTCGTTCCCCTTAAAAAGGAAAGGCTCCTGAAGATCGCGAAGATTTTCAGGAGCCTTTTTTGCGCCCCGTTCGATCTAACGACGGAAGTCTCTCGATTAACGGATCGTCTCGATTAACGCGTTCGTCGATTCGCAGCGTCTTTCTTTTCTCTCGGGTCGCGCGCCTGGCGTTGCGACGAGGCGGGACGAGTTGGCGCCGTCGTTTCAACGGCGGTCGTCGTATCGAGGGATCCGCGTCGTCTCCCTCCGCGTTTGGCGGCGCCGCCTTCCTCTTTCATTTCGTCGCGGAGTTCCTGCTGCGTCATTCTCAGATCGCGTTCGTACTTCCAGCGTCGCGCGGCGTAATCGAGCGCGGCGAAGACGACGAGGGCGAAGCATATCCGATAGGAAACGCGCAATAGAAGTCGCTCGATAAACGCGACGACCTCGCCTGCCTCGCCTTGCGCGAGCGCTATTGCGGAATCGCTTTCAACGCGAATCGCGGTCAAGGCGATTACAAGAAGGATCGCGCACTTTGCGAGAGTCCAGAGGGACTGCGTCAGCGATCCCCACGTCAACATTCTCGAAAGACCGCGCAAGGGATTGAGTCGATTAAAATCGGGGCGAAGTTTATTCGGAAGAAAAAGAAAACGCGTTTGCGTCAATTCGGCGGCGATAAGCGCGAGCGCGACAACAATCAAAAAGGGCGTCAGTTTCCACAGCGTCCCCTGAAACGCGCGCTCCAATACGGCGGCGAATTCGTAGTCCTCGCTCCGAATCGCGAAGGAGCCGGAAAAGCCCCCGCGAAACGCGTCGACGGCAAATACGCCGACCGAATGAAGCGCAAGTCCTGCGAACGCGACAACGCCTAACGCGCCAAACGCGGAAACAACGTCGGGACTCCGCGTAATTTCTCCGCGCGAACGCGCCTCTTGACGCTTCTTCGGCGTCGCCTGTTCTGTTCTTTCTTCTTCAGAAGCCATCTTCTAACCTACGATTCGCAACGCTTTACATTCCTGCGACCGACGATAGAATACAGTTTATTTCCCGCGCCGTCGAGAGGCTTTTATTCGCGATCGAAACTTTTTTGGAAATAATACAAATTTCCCCTTGAAGATTTCAAAAGTCGGGGTAAAATACCTACGTAACTTGAAGGTAACGCAAGTCGCCTTCGTGTGATCGATGTGGGGTTGTAGCTCAATTGGTTAGAGTCCCGGACTGTCGATCCGGTGGTTGCGGGTTCGAGTCCCGTCAACCTCGCTTTTCATCACACTGGTTACAAGTTCTAATCGAGGGGTTGTAGCTCAATTGGTTAGAGTCCCGGACTGTCGATCCGGTGGTTGCGGGTTCGATTCCCGTCAACCTCGCTTAGATGAACCGCCGTTAATACGGCGGTTTTTTTTTGCGCTCATTTCTCCCTCTTCTTTTCCCCTTTTCTTTTCTCTCCTCGACTCTTCCCTACGTCCGTTTTCCCCTCCCGTCTTTCCCTTGACTCCGTTCCGATTGATTTCGCCCTTTCCGATCGCAACGTCGACTCGTCGCGTCGGCAATTCGCAAGATTTTCTCTTCATGGAGGCGCGACGCTCCGCTTTCCAAGTTCAGGCAGGCGACGTCGTTTCATTTATTTGCGGTCTGCGAACAGGAATCCGGCGGTCGACGCGCGCGCGATACGGAGAAAACGATCGACGAAGTAAGGCTAGAACGTCCGGAATCGAAACGAGAGAACTAGTCGAGAGAGCAAACAAATAAAAAACGTCGAACGTCCAATAGCGAACGTTCGACGCTTTCATGTTATTGAGTAAATTAAGCGATTATTCGGCGGCGTTTTCAGCGGCCTTCTTCGCGCGACGATCGGCGGCGGCCTTCTTGCCGCGCTTCATCGTCTTCTTCGGCTTGTCTTGCGCTTCAGTCTCGTGCAACTTGACGTTCTTCTCAGCGAGACGAACGGCCTTACCGACGCGATCACGCAGATAGTACAGCTTCGCACGACGAACGACGGAGGATCGGAGAACTTCGATCTTGGCGATACGAGGACTGTGAAGCGGGAACTTACGTTCAACGCCTTGCCCCGCGACGATGCGACGAACCGTGAACGTTTCGCGGACGCCGGAACCGCTGCGCGCGATTACGTCGCCGTTGAAAACTTGAATTCGCTCTTTTTCGCCTTCGAGAATCTTGCAGTGAACGTTGACGCGATCACCGATTTCAAATTGGGAAACGTCCTCTTTTTTAGCGCGAGCTTCTACCAAACGGATGAGATCTTGACTCACGGAAATATTCCTTTATGCGTATAAGTTATTGTTAAGGAGCGCGTTAAAAACTTCCAACAAACTGCGTCGGACTAAAAAGAAGACGGATCGCTGACGCTAAATTAACTCCGTTAGCAAGCGAACCGATCAACCCGGCTCCTTCTACGCCGCAAGCTTAACCGCGCAACCCGTTACCGAGTTCGGTTACTCTCAAACGGCGGTTCGTCCTCGAATAAAAGCTCCGGACGTCGAGCGAACGTCTTCAATCGACGATTGGTTTTACGCCACTCTTCAATCAGACCGTGATCGCCGCTTAGCAAGATCTCGGGAACGCTTCGTCCTCGATACTCGCGCGGACGCGTGTACTGATCTTCTTCGAGTAAACGATTACCTGCGGAAAAAGAATCGGTCGAAGCCGACTCTTCGTCCCCCAACACGTCGGGAATCAGACGCATAACAGAGTCTATTATGACCATCGCGCCAACTTCTCCGCCGTTCAAAACGTAGTCCCCGATCGAAATTTCATCAGGCTGGAGAATATCGACGATTCGTTGGTCGAATCCTTCGTAACGCCCGCAAAGTAGAATCAACCGATCCTCGGTCGAAAGTTCTTCCACAACGCGTTGCGTCAGGGTTCTCCCTTGCGGAGTCAACATAACGACTCGTCCAGGTCGCGCGTCCATCGCTTGAATCGCTTCAACGCACGGAACGACTCTGTCGACTTTCAACACCATGCCCGGACCGCCGCCGAAAGGTCGGTCGTCCATCGTGTTGTGCTTATCGTGCGCCCAGTCGCGCATATTGTGAAGTTTAATCTGAATCAAGTCGCGAGAAATCGCATTTTCCAGGATACTCTCCGAAAGGTAGCTCTCAAACATACCGGGAAAAAGCGTCGCTATATCGATTCTCATGACGGCAAACTTCGGTCGCGCGCGGCGACGATCAAATATCGCGCGAAAACTGTTGCGTTTTCGCTAATCTTAACGTGAGCGACGTCGTTATTCCGCGTCGGCGACGACCGGCGCAGCGACCGGAGCGGCGGCGATGAACGATGCGGAAAAACCGCGAACCGCTTTACGACTCTCAGCCAAACGAGCGAGCGCCGATTGTTGCTTCTCGAGCGCCGTTCCGGTTTGTCCGTACTTCTCAATGAGATTGTGAAGAGTGTACGGGTTCTTCGTCGTATCTTTCATCTGCTCGTCGGTCAGCGTCTTCTTTCCCTGCTGATTCGGTTTCGGATCGGCCGGGAACTCAATGTACTTCTTGATCATGACGGCGACTTTGTCGCTCGGCTGAGCGCCGACGGAAAGCCAATAGAGAACGCGATCGGCTTTGAGCTGAACGCGCGCGTCCGTTTCCGGAACGAGCGGATCATACGTACCGAGTTCTTCAAGGACGCGACCGTCGCGAGGACAACGAGCGTCAACGGCGACAACGCGGAAAAAAGGTCGGTGTTTGCGACCAAATTTCTTCATACGGATTCTAACTGACACTTAATAAACTCCTATAACATTGTGTTTTGGTCAGAAGACCAGGTTTTAACGTTCAAGCCGACGCTTTCGGGGACCGATCGTCGACGACTGTCGTTGACCGTCGCGTCGCGCTTGCACGCTTTCATGGGGTTTCCCAATTCTGCTCTATTTGAACGTCGTTCGAAGGAAAGCGCTGTCTCGTCTTGCGCAATCATTGAACGCAGGTTACTTTTTACGTTTCTTATCGCGACGCAGTTTTTCAAGTCGTTTACGGTTTGCTTCGCGTTCTTTCGGAGTTAAACGCTTACCGGTCGAACCTTTCTTGACGGGACCCATCTGCCCAAAAGGATTCGAGGAGACTTGTTGCGTCAACGCGGACAGCATTCGCATACGATCCATGGCGCCGCCGCCGGCAAAACTTTTCGCCATCGTCGCCATTTGCTGGTGCATTTTGAGAAGTTCGTTCACGCGCGTAACTTCGACGCCGGCGCCGGCAGCAATCCGCTTTTTGCGGCGAGAGTCGATTATATCCGGCTTCCGGCGTTCTTCAAGCGTCATTGAGTCGATTATCGCACCGATTTTGCGCATTTCTTTGTCGGGATCGACGTTCAGCTCGCCGAGAATACCGCTTATGCGGCCCATACCGGGGATCATGCTCATGATCTTGCCCATCGATCCCAAACGAGACGCTTGCTTCATCTGTTTGCGGAAATCGTCGAGCGTAAAGACGCCTTTCTCAAGTTGCTCTTGCTGGCGCTTGAGTTCCTCTTCGTCGAACTTCGACTGCGCGGTCTCGATGAGCGTCATAATATCGCCCATGCCGAGCATTCGACTCGCCATACGATCCGGGTGGAACTCGTCGAGCGCGTCGAGCGTTTCGCCGACGCCGACGAACTTAATCGGCACGCCGGTAATCGTCTTAACGGAGAGCGCCGCGCCGCCGCGCGCGTCGCCGTCGAGCTTAGTCAAAATAACGCCGTCGATGGAAAGCGCGTCGTTGAACGCCTTCGCGCTATTGACCGCGTCCTGACCCGTCATGGCGTCGACGACGAAATAAACTTCGTCCGGCTCGACTTTGCGCTCGACGTCTTTGAGCTGTTGCATCAAGTCGTCGTCGACGTGCAAACGCCCCGCCGTGTCGAGAATAACGTGCGTAACGCCGAGTTTACCCGCCTCTTTAACCGCGCGCTTACAAACGTCGACCGGATCTTTACACTCGCGATCGACAAAGACGGGAACGTTGAGCTGACCGGCGAGCGTTTCAAGCTGGTCGATAGCCGCAGGACGCTGCAAGTCGGCGGCGACGAGCATCGGCTTGCCGCCGGTCGATTGAATGCGCTTCGCCAACTTACCGCACGTCGTCGTCTTACCGGATCCTTGAAGACCGCATAGCATGAGCGTCGTAAAAGGTTCGACCTGACGAATCGACGAATCGCCCGGCCCCATGAGGTTGATCAACTCTTCGTTGACGATCTTCAAAATCTGTTGAGTCGGATTCAAAGCGCGCGAAACTTCGGAACCGAGGAATTTTTCGCGCGCTGAATCAACGAATTTTCGCGCGACCTCAACGCTGGCGTCCGCTTCCAAAAGAGCCTGACGCACTAATTCGAGACCTTCGCTAATATTCGACTCGGTCAGTCGACCGCGACCAGTCATCGTGCGAAACGCCGCGCTTAATCGATCCGTCAACGATTCAAACATGTGTCGACCTTTGAACTCTTCTGCAAGTGAGACGCGCGGCGCGGAACGTCGCAACGCCATTTCGCGCCGCCGTTCCGCGCGCCAATTGCCCGGAACTCGACCTCGCTCCATCAAAACCCGGAGCTAAATTTAACCTATTTTAACGAGAATTCAATCCTATGCAAGTAGGAGTCCGAACTTCTTTTTAATGAAAATATGCTCGAAACCTTTTAGTTCCCCGTATAAAGCGACCTGGCTCGACGCAAACGAGCAAATCGTCCGCGCAAATGGTCGCAAAACCTTTTGTTAAAATTAGCGCGTCAAAAAGACTCCGCTGCGTAAAACAGGATATTCGTCGCGAGATAGAACGCGCTTTTCGGCGTCAAACCCTCGCAATTCGCCGCTACGGAATTTTCGAGCGCGCAACTCACGTCGTCCCGCGAAAAGAGAAGAACCCATCGTCCTTCCCGCGCGAGACCTTTCAGTCGCGGACGCTCCGCCTGCGCTTCCGACGAGGCGCCGCGTTCCGCGTTCTCCTCGCCTCGCGCGACGCGACGATATTCCAAACGCTCGATTTTAAAGCCGCCGTATTTTCCGGTAAACAGCGGATCGTCCGGCGGAACGTCGACTAGCTCTTCGTCCGGAAACAAAACGGCGAACTCGCGTTCGAACGCCGTCTCAAAGGTTTCGGACGCGCAAACGGCGTTGACAAAGAGGAAGCCGCCGCGATCGAAATACTCGCGCAAGCGTTCGCGTTCCTCGTCTGAGAACGTGAAATCGTTGCGACCGTGCGTAAAAAGAATCGGATAATCGAAAACGTCGTCCGTTTTCGCGCTCACGCGCGGAACGAAGCCTTGAGTCGGAACCCCGAGACGAGATCGTATCGTCTTCATGAGATTAGGAATCGCGTGCGGCGCGCACGACGACCCGGCGCCGCATTCCAAAATCCCGACGAAAAGACTGTTCGTGAGCTCCTTATCGCGTTCGAGTTCTTGAGCGACGTCGGCTGAAATTTCATCCTTAAACTTCATTTCGCGATTCGTCGCGTACGCGCAGATATTGACGCCGAGTTCAAACGCCGCCTCCTGTTCGGCGAGCGCTTTTTCCGTCGGCGGCGCGCCTACGGGAACCCCGCGAGGACGTTTCGCAGACGCTTCCCACAAGCACGACAGCGACGGTCGATCCGACGCTACGCTCGACCCTTGTCGCGGACGATGCGCCGGTACGAAAACGACGCTCGTTCGACACCCGAAATCGGCGCCGTAAACAGGCCGCAGATACGCCGGGCGAATCCTTTTCTCCGCCGTCCAGATCGGATGATCCGGTTCGAGAAGTCGGAGCGAACTCTCTCCTTCCGGCAAAGTTTGCGCGATAAGTTCGCGGAAACCCGTTTCAAAGGAGAGGTCGCCGTCGATCGCTTCCGCGAAAATAAACCCGCCTTGCTCAAGATATCCGCGCAACGTTTCCACGAGACGCTTGCGCTCTTTCGGATCCTTCGGCAAGGGCGAGTGCGTTCCGTTAATAGCGAGAATAGGGGTCTGAAGCAGATCGTCGAGCGTCGATTTGCGCAAATCAATCGTTTGCCAAACCATACGCTGATCCCACTCTTGCTCGACGCGCGCGGTCAATCGCGCGAAATCGTTAGGATGCTCGTTCCATCCGTCGTCGTCGCCGTATTTCGCCTTTGACACAAGGATCGGCCAGCGACCTTTCGAAAGGAATAAGAGGGCGAACGACGTCGTGATCGCGTTATTGTTGTCGAAATCTTTTTGGGCGTTCCAGTAGTTCGAGAGCGCGCCTTTACGTCGCAGGAGAGTTTCCGCGCCTTCGCGGTACCAATCGCTTTTTCCGACAAATCGATTGGCGGTAAGCCGACCGACGCGTTCCAGACCGTAGAGGTAGTAATAGAAGTATGAACTGCTTGCGGCGGATCGTCCGGGGTTCGTTTGCGCGCTGAAATGCTTTCCGAGCCACGTTAATCCGCGCGAAATACGCGCGGCGGTCTCGTCTTCTTGCTCTTGACAGCAGACGGCGCCGTCGCCGTCGAGGCGAGCGCGCGCCGCTTCGCGAACGCCGGAACAAATCGCGAGCGCCGCGATTCCGGCGCACGTCATACTGCCGGTTCCGTACCCGCTGGGGAAATCCGGTGGATTGAGCGGCGACGCGCGATAGCCCCACGATCCGTCCGCGTTCTGCATGCGAAACCAGTAATCTTCCGCGCTTTTCCAAACGGCGTCCTCGATCTCGATTCCGACCAATTCGGCTTCGTAGAGCGCCAAAAGAGCAAATTGAGAGTTGGAGTTGTCCGCGCGCTCGGAATCCTGATTATTTCCGACGTATGTCCATCCGCCGCGATGCTCGTTCTGAGTCTTCATCTGGCGTTCAATCAGCCACGCGACGTTCGCTTTAATGTTCTCGCGGTATTTCATCGGATCCGCAAGACAGAACGCCATCGTTTGGAGCGATATCGGATAGGTTTGATTCTGTTGCAAAGGCGCGATATCGTCAAGATAATCGAGCGCGCGCGAAACGGTCGGATCGGAAGAATCGAGTCCGGCGGTCAATAGCGCGAGCGCGCACAACGCCGTCGTGCCTGGCGAATAACCGGGATATTCCGACCACTCGCCGTTCTTCTTCTGACGACTCCTTAAGAAGTCAATTGCGCCGTCGATCGACGCGCGCACGGCCTCGGCGTTCAAAAACGCGGTCCTTCCGTCTTCGCTCGCGTCGTCTTGAAGGTCGGTCTCATTTTCGGCGTCATCGGATGCGTATTCTTCCGCGTCGACAGAGTCCGTCGCGACGATCGGAGCTTTAACGTTCACCGTCGCCTTTTGAGCCGCTAAATCGGAAACGCAAAACAAAAGAATAAAAAGGGAGAAACACAGCGCGACAAACGCGCTTTTCGCAATAAACCGACGTCGAATCATTTCACTTTTCGAAAAAACAACACGGCGCCGGTTCGATAGTCGACGCCTATATGCAACGCGCAAGACAACTCACGCGTCCGCCGCGTCGCGCTATTTATAAGGCCTCGATCAAAGGACGAACAACGCCGACGGAACGCCGTCCTCGACGATCGCAAACGTTCTTTCCATTCGACGCGTAAGACCTGAAAAAACGCGCGAACGTCAACGCGACTTATCGCCTCGACTCATTACTTTCGCAATAAGTTTCGTCCGACTCTCGATCGGCGGAAGCGCTCGGCTTCGTTTTCAAGACGACTTCTTCGCGCGAAAAATCAAGCGTAACGATCGTATTTTCCTCTTCGTCCTTCTTTGATTTCTCGCCACGTTGACGAATCCGATCGAAAACTTCGCTACGATAGACCAACACGTCGCTCGGAGCTTCTATGCCAAGTTGAACCTTATCGCCTCGAACGTCGAGCACCACGACGCGGATCTTGTCGCCTAATATGACGCTTTCGTTTTTCTTGCGGGATAAAACTAACATAATGGTTCCTCCGAGAAGCATGACTTGCCAATGGCGTCAAGTTCTACGATGAAATGACTTTTCGTCGAACGCGCGAACGCCTCTTCGCCGGTAAAGCTACGACAAAAAGACTTCCGACTCCAACCCAAGCTCTCATTCAACAACGTATATTGTACAGACTTTAAAAAGAAAATAAAGACCGACGCAAATCAACATCCTCGCGATCTTTTTTTCTTGACAAAGCGTCGATCGAATAAAGCGCGCGACGCCGACTCATTGAGAAAACGGCTCATTGTGAAAATCGATTCGCGCGGTATCATAGACGTGTCGCTAAGAAATCCTTTGCGCGTTTTTACACAAAACTCCCTCGTAGTATTGATCGGCAATTCCCATGACGCAAACACAACGCACGATCCCGTTAATCGACACGCACGCGCACCTTAATCTTGAAGATTTCGAGCCCGACCTTGAAAATCTCATTACGCGATCCCGGCGCGGCGTCATGCCGGAAGTCAAAGGCCGCGACCTAAACGACCCGCTCTTTCGTCCCTTTCTCGCCGCCGCCGTCTGTCCCGCCGTCGATCTTCAAACGTCCCGGCGCGCATTGGATCTCGCGAAACGCTACCCCTTTCTTTTCGCCGCATGCGGCGTCCATCCGAATCACCTCGAAGCGCTCCAATTCGACGAGTGGGAAGAGATCAAAGCGATCGTGCGTGAAGAAGTCCAAGTCCCCTGCGAAAATCGACGCCTCGTCGCCTTAGGGGAAACGGGACTTGATCGATATTGGGACGTCGTTCCTTTCTACGAACAACTCAACTTTTTTCTCGACACGATCGACCTCGCCTCCGAACTCCGTCTGCCAATTATTATTCACTCGCGCGACGCCAACGACGATCTCGACGCCGTCATTTGCAACCGATACCCGATCGCCTCCCCGACGGACCCGCCTGTCGGCGTCGTTCATTCTTTTACCGGTACCCCGGAACAAGGCGCGCGATGGATCGAACGCGGATTCTACCTCGGATTCGGCGGCTTTGTTACATACGAAAATAAAAAATACGCGCATATCTGGGAAACCGCCAAACAGACGCCAAACGATCGATTCCTATTAGAAACCGACTGTCCGTTCCTCACGCCTCATCCGCTACGAGGAAAACTCGAACGAAACGAACCTCTCACGACCGTTTTCGTCGCCAAACGCCTCGCCCTACTCCGCGACTCTTCTATCGAAGAAATCGCCAACCTCGCCTGCCAAAACGCGCGTCGACTCTTTAACCTTCCCTGTCGGGACGCCCTCCCGGAAGACTTCTAAGCGCGCGTCAAAATGAAAAGTTGAAGAAAGGACGCGATCAACGGACCGAGTTCATAACCCGACCGCGTCAACCCGAACAAGCGCTCGCAAGTCGCCGTCGAGTCGCCGACGCCGTCCCAACGTCATACGCTAGCGTTGGGCTTGATTAAAAGGGAAATAAAGTCTATTGTTACCGAGGCGACGTCTCAACGTCGCGACGTTCAATTACGAAACAAAGGGGTAACAATGGAATCGAGTCCTTTTCACCGAAATCGCGCGGCGGCGTTCACGATAGCGATAACGTGCGTTGCGACAGTTCTTTTCGCATGGAGCGCCGAGTCTATGGCGCAATCGGCGCGCAACGGAGTCGGATCGCGCGCAGGACAACTCGCCACGCCTCAGCGTCAACCTGCGGGACAACTGCGTCAGCCTGTAACCGCGCCGCAACCGAATCGACCTGTCGCCGCTAACCCGCAACAGCCGGCGAAGGAATCGTGCAACCTAACGTCGTCGCATAAACCCGGCGCCGCCGACGTCGTTGAAATCTCGCTCGAAGCGCACGGTCAGGTCATTCAGACGTTACAAAGCGGAAAGCAAGAGAGCGCCACTATGGAAGTCGCCGCCGGGTTCAAGTATGAAGAGCGGTTCGACAAATATACGCCAAACGGTCCCGCTCGCACAATCCGACAATATGAAAAGGCGGGGATGAAGCGCAAAATCGGCGCCAACACCGCATTGCCAAAACTCGATAAATCGCGAAAATTCGTCGTTTCCGAATACGACGGCAAAAAAACGCAGGTCTATTCTCTCGGCGGCGCCATGCGCGACGAGCAATACGCTCTTCTGCACGAACTGCCTTTCAACACGACGATGCTCGACTTGTTGCTGCCGAATCGCGAGGTCAAGCTCGGGGAAGATTGGCGGTTGTCGAACGACGCCGTTGTCGCGTTGCTCGGCGTTGACGCCATTGAGAACAATACGATCCACCTTTCGGTTACGTCGATCGCCGACAACTTTGCCGAAGTGGAACTCTATCAAATCGGCGATAAAGACAAAGACGGAAAAGACGGACCAAGCACTTTGGAGTGCGCCGCCGAAGGCGCGAGCGTCAGTCTCGATATGGAAGGCAAATATCAATTTGACCTCAATTCTCGACGCATTACCTGGTTCGGAATCAATATTTCCGAACGACGCTCGCAAAGCGTCGCTACTCCCGGACTCGACTGGAACGCCACCCTAAAAATCAATATTGCGCCTCTCGAAAAGCCCGACAAACTCAGCGACGAAACGATCGCCTCGATGAAACTTGATCCGACCGACGAACTCCTGAAACTGTACTACAACGCCCACAAAGGCCCGTGGAAGTTCCAGCATTCTCGTAAATGGAAGATGATCGAAGACGGCGCGAAGATTACGTCCCTATGCTATCTCGACGGCGGAGAAGCGATCGCGCAATGCAACATTCTTTCCAACGGAAAAATCGACCTCACGACGAAACCGTCCCTCGCCGGATACAAAGAACAAATTCAAAAGGGTCTAGGAGAGCGCTTCGTCGAATTTAAAGAACAGGCGGAATACGACGGCGCAGGCGGCGTCTCCGTTTATTATGTCGTCGCCGACGGGGTATACGAGGAATCGCCTTTCCGATGGGTCTATTACTTAGTTACCGATAAGAACGGAGCGCAGGCCACGATTATGTTTGAACTGCGCGCCGATTTGCTCGAGCAATACGACGATTCCGGCAACGAGATCGTGGAATCGTTCAAGCTCGTGCCGCGTTCAAACGAAGGCGTCGGACAAGAGCTACAACGAGCCGCCGGAGCCGACGCGAAGAAATAGAAATAGACGTCTGTCAAACGTTCGCAATTTTTACCGACAAATACGAGGGCGCCGAAAACGCCCTTGTATTTGTTTTCTTTTAGAATCAATTAAAATGACGACTTCGCAAAAACGAAAAGTCGCGAATGCGCGCGCAACTTCGACGTCCGAAAAGACGGCGCCGCGAGAACAATCGCAAAGCGCCCGCCCGTTGACGACGGCCGCTCGAAAAAAACTCGTGAAAAAGACTCTCGAAGCGCTCGCGCAAGCCTACCCGTATCCGCGATGCGCGCTCGAATATAAGGATCCGTTCCAACTTCTCGTCGCCGTCATACTCTCGGCGCAATGCACGGACAAACGCGTCAATATGGTAACGCCGGGGCTTTTCGAACGTTTTCCAACGGCGCAAGCGTTCGCCGACGCCGACGTTGAAGAAATCGAGGAACTCATTAAAAGCTGCGGATTCTATCACAGCAAAGCGCTCAATATTTCCAAGACGTCGAAAGCGCTTGTCGAAAAGCACAACGGCGAAGTCCCGAATACGTTCGAAGCGTTGGTCGAATTGCCCGGCGTCGGGCGCAAGACGGCGAACTGCGTGCTCGGAAACGCTTTTCGGGTCGCTTCGGGATTTGTGGTCGACACGCACGTTCTGCGTATTAGCCGCAAAATCGGCCTTTCGGACGCGACGACGCCGGAAAAAGTCGAATCCGATTTAAACGCGCTCTTTCCGAAGAAGGAATGGATCGACGCCAGTCACCGCCTCATCTACCTCGGAAGAGAATATTGCGTCGCGCGACGTCCGAAATGCAACGGCTGTCCGCTCGAATCGTTCTGTCTTAAACGAGATTAGTCTAAGGATTTTAACGTTGCCATGTTACGCGTTATTCGCTTGATTGCGTTAGCGTTAGCGCTGACGACTTATGCGCGCGCCGACGCGCTCGACGAGCCTCCAATCGACGCCGTGCCGGAGGAATTCGTCGCCCAACGCCTCGTTAATTCGTGGGATTTTACAGACGAAAAAACGAGCGCGGACGGTTGGACGCCGGGACCGAACGTTCAGATCGATCGCGCGGCTAAGAATCTCAAGATCATTTCCGCGCAAAACGATCCGTACGTCTTTTCGCCAATCTTCGAGAGCGCGCCGCGAGGTCGCCTGATCGTTAAAATTCGTATGCGTCGAACGACGACCGGATTTCTTCAGATCTTTACCTCGGAGCAAGATTACCCGGAGTACGACGAAACCCGTTCCGCGCGGTTCATGCTCCCAGAGAGCGACGAATTTCAAGAAGTTCGCGTCGAATTGAACGTTTCTAGCCCCTTGCGACAAATGCGTTTCGATCCCGGGCTCGACGAAGGCGTCGTTGAAATTGAACGCTTTGAAATCTGGGCGATAAGCGTCAAACCGCTCAAATTCGGCGCGTTTACGATTGCGAACGGCGTTCTCAAAGGAACGATCCGAAACGACGGCGTTGAGGAGACGGTCGATCTCAGCGCGGAGGACGAAGAAGGAAACGAAATCTGGTCGGATTCGGCGAACGTAAGAAACGAAGCGACCTTTGAGTTCGTCTTTCCCAACGTCAAACCCTTTGAATACGTTACGATTCGCGCGCGATCAAGTCGCGCCGAGACCTCGAGAATTTGCTATTCCTTTTCGCAGGAAAAGCTCGTCGACGTCGACGACTCGCTATTCGCAATCGGCGACGGCAAGTTGCAAATTCGGTTTTCGCAAGACGGCCTCGGCGCGTGCGCGTATCGTTCCGGTCGCCTCGTCGCGCTACTCTTTCCTCTGCTCTCGCCTGACGTCGGCTCCTCGAGAATCAGACCTCTGCAAATCGACGAACCGCGCGAAGCGGAAGTCGACGAACTTGTTCGTTCATACAAGCTGAAACTCGATCTTTCGGCGTCCGACTCGCGTCAGGCGACGTTTCGCCTCTATTCAGGCGACGCCGCGATCGGGTCGTTGCGCTTCGTCGCGGAGGAGGACGAGATTCAATTTCAAGTCGAGGCGCCCTTTGACGTCCGGTGTCCCGTCGTCAAGGCGTTCGGCGAGCGTTCGCAGGCGATCTTTTCAGGCGTCGAGTTTCTGGAAGGGGACGAGCGCAGTTCTTCGATACAAAACGTAAGCGCGGCCGATCGAGTACGATTCGCGCCGGATCCGATCGTGAGAACGGCGCCCTTTGCGACGATCCACACCGACCGCGTCTCCGCAGCGCTTCTGTCCGACGCGCCGAAAGCGCCGATCTACTTCGCGGCTCCGGACTTTATCGACGGGGACGAATCCGTTTCGCAAATGAGTCTTAGCGGGCGTCGAACAAGCGGGCGCGTTCGGTTTTCCGAGGTTGCGCCGATAGAAGATTCCATAAGTTGGTTCCTTTCCCGCCGCGCGCTTCCGGAAACGCCGCGTCGTCCGCGTTCAACGGAGGCGCAGGAGGAGCTTTATCGTTCGGCGCTCCTAAAGACGTTAAAGAACCCGTCGGGAACCTGGGCGACGGCGGTCGGCTCGGGATTAGAAACGCGCGGGGACCATTACGCGTCCGATTTCCTATCGACGGAGTACGAACTCACAGGGGAGATCCAAACGCCGCCGCGAATCGACGTCGGAGGCTCGTACCAAACGAATTTCGCGTCTTTTCTCCTACTGAATCGCGCCGATCTTCTCGGGGCGTGGCTTAAAGGCGTGGAGAGACAGGTTCTCGAAGAGCAAGGCAAAGACGGGTCGTTTCACTATTCGGGAAAGTACGCGCGACCAGGCGAGCCGGACTACGCGTCAGGCTACTCTGCGGAAAAGATCTATCGACTTACGGAAATATGGCGGCTTTCGGGAAGTCAAAAGGCGCTCGACGGCGCGCTCAGAGGGCTGGAAGGGGTCAATCGACTCAAAACGCCTCGAGGCGCGCAAACGTGGGAGCTGTCGTTACAGGCGCCTGACCTTCTCGCCGCCGCGTACTGCTGCCTGTGCAATTGCCGCGCGTATCAGGCGACGAAAGACGTTCGATACGCCGATCAGGCGAGGCGTTGGGCGCTCGACGGCGTTCCCTTCGTTTACCTGTGGCAAGACGAGACGATCACTCCCGACGGCGACCCGACGATGCCGTACGCGACGATTCCAACGCTCGGAACGACGGACTGGATCGCCCCGTGCTGGATTGGCAAGCCGGTGCAATGGTGCGGGCTCGTTTACGCCAGGGCGCTCCTTGAGCTGGCGGAAATCGACGACTCTGTCGATTGGCGAAAAATCGCTGAAGGAATCGTCGTGTGCGCCGAACGACAGGTCTATCCCGACGGAAAATACGCCGGACTGTTGCCTGATTATTTCGACGTGCCGTCGCAGTGTCGCAACGCGTTAAATATCAATCCGTGCGATCTCAATATGTTGCGACGCCTGATCGACGGTAGGCATACGAACGTCGCGGTCGTCGACGTCGGGGACAAGCGCGTCGTTTCACCGTATCCGACGAAAAGAGTCGGAAACGACCTCGTTATCGAAGGTCGCGCGGGAACTCAATATCAACTGCTCATTAACGGTTCCGACGTCGTGTCGATACGTTCGCAGGGAGTCGACGTCGTTCCGTTTTGATTCGCGTTCAAGTTTAAGATCAAAGTAACAACACGTTATGAGAATCATCATTACCGCATTGGGACTAGTCTGTTCAAATTGCATTATGACGTACGCGTGGTACGGGCACCTCTCGTCGATGAAGGGGAAGGCGTGGTATCTCGCGGCGTTGGTAAGTTGGGGAGTCGCGTTCTTTGAATATATGATCGCCGTCCCGGCGAATCGTTACGGCGCTCAAACGCTCACGCTACCGCAGCTCAAAATCATGCAGGAAGCGATCGCGCTATCCGTATTCGTTCCTTTCGCCGTCCTCTTCGCCAAGCAGCCCATCGGCTGGAATTACCTCTGGGCGACCCTTTGCGTTTTAGGCGCCGTCTTCTTTATCTTTAAAGGGTAACGACGGTCGCGACCCTATTTTTATCGCGAGGACGTCAACCCGAGTCGACCGCGCGGTAAAATAGGGCGCGACAATTTTTACCGCCGCGCCCCTATCGTTTCATTGACAATCGAACGGCGTTAAAAATCAATCTCAAACGTTTCAAACGTCTCGTCCAAAACACTAGGCGTGTCGAAATCAAGAAACGTCGCGTCGTCGGAGTCGTCCTCAACGAAATACGAAAACACGTCGTCGATCATGGAAGAACTTGCGGAGGCGGTCGCGGGTTCCGACGGGTAGATCGACTCGAGTTCGCACGACGAAGACTTGCCGAGCAAAGAGACGACGTAGGCAAGGTCGTTCATATTGATCACGTCGTTCAGGTCGTAGTCGAAAACGCGATGCTTTGTCGGCGAAATATTCCAGACGCTCACCCCGAGGTAGGAAACGAAATACGCCAGATCGTTCATATTCAGCGAACCGTTCTCGTCGACGTCGAAAACGCACGGATAGAGTTTTAAACCCGTCGGAAGCGTTACCGTCTCGACGAAACCACCGTTCACAGTCTGTTCGCTCGCCGAGGCGAAGAACCCTGCGTTCTGCGCGGTCAAAACGCCGTTCACAGGAATGTGAACTCCTTCCGCGCCGACAGGCGTAAACTGAATCCGCGCGACGAGCGTCCAGCCGTTCGAATCCGCCGAAGCCTTCCCCTTCGCCGTTACCGTTACTGTGCCCGGTTCGTCTTTATACGAAACCGTATAGCCCATCGTAGCCTTGACGTCGGCAACCTTGAAATACGCCGGATCATACGAAAGTGACGCTAAAACGCTCGTTACCGCTTCCCCGCTACCGTTCGTCCAGACGTCCATATAGAAGTTCGACCACTCGTCAATCCACGTTCGCGCCGTAGACGTTGCCTCGGCAAAGGTCGCGCCTGAGTCGGTGGAAAGGGATTGGCAAACGTATTGAATCGCGCCTATTGCGATCGGCTCCGGCGCGAACGTTACAAAGTCGGAATCAGAATAGCCGACCCCGCCCCCGAGAGCGCAAACACTGAACGAGACCAGCGCGTTAGACTCGAGTCCCGTAATCGTATACTCAGTTGTCCCAACGTCGAGATCTTTTGTCGTTTCGTCGCCCTCACCGACGGAGTAAACAACACGATAACCGATAGCGTTCGAAACTTCGTTCCAAGCAAAAGAACGCACCGATTCTGTTTCTTTGACGATTCTCAGGTTCGAGGGCGGAACGAGCCTTTGAAGCAGTTTAACAACCCGAGTCGCAGAATACGCTGAAGTCGCGTAATAGTAACCGTCGCCGAGCGCACGCACCCGCCAGTTGTAGGTAGCGGCGGCGTCGAGATCGGAAAAGGTATACCGCGTCGTCGCGGCGTCAATTTGAATAGTCGTATAGACCTTTTCCGAAAATTTCTTATAAGACAGCTCGTAGCCGACGGCGTTTTCAGAAGCCGCCCAAGACGCTGTAAAAGAAGTCTCCCCTTTTGCCATTTCCATGAGGTTCTTCGGCACAATCAAAGGCGACGAAAGAGACGGCGTTTTCACCGTAACGATAGGACTCCACTCAGAGTCAATATAGGATTCGCCGTCTCCGAACGCCGCAACGCAGATGTTATATTCCGTATTAGGATTGAGACCTGTTACCGTAAAGCTCAGCGCAGAATCGACGTCGATCTCAGACCATGTAGGGTCGTCGGCAAGTTTATAGTACACCCAGTAACGCGACGCGTTCGGAACGGCTTTCCACGACGTCGTTATCGAATCAGCTATAACGGACGTAGATATAATCGTCGGAACGAAGAGCTTTTTCGGCAATTTAACGGAACGTGCCGTAGCGTAATCCGAGGTTAAATATACGTCCCAGTCGCCGAGCGCGCGAACGCTCCACTGATAGGTCGTGCTTTCCGAGAGTCCCGTAAGCAAGTACCCGGTTTGTGCGGCGCTGAGTCCTATCGACGTATAGGTTGAATCGGTCGATTTCTTATAGATTAGTTCGTAGCCGGTCGCGTTCGCTACGGCGTCCCAGTCAACTGAAATCGACGTCTCAGTTTTCGTTTCACGAAGATTTTTCGGCGAGTCGAGCATCGTTCGCCGGAATTGATACTCATAGGCGCCGAGATCGACGATTTTATGCGAGACGCGCGGGTTTCCTAAAAGGTCGACGTCACTCGTCACGTAGGAATTGTCCCCTATATCGATAGCTTGCGAGTTTTCAGCGAGCGTGTAGTCGCCGGAAGCAGCGTCATTGAACAAGGGCTTGTCAGAGTCGTATACCAGGTTATCAGAACTTTCTTTACTTTCCTCGCCAATCAAAGAATTTGTCGCCGTATACTCATCACTAAAGTAAATATTACCGTCCCCATGGTTAAACGCTATAATTGAATTAACAAAAGAAAAAATACCCGCTCCGCCCTGGCTACGTGGTTTGGCAACACCTCCATCAGTGTTGCCACAAATTGTACAGTTGGTAAAACTACCTTTTCCGACATGCACGCCACTACCGTTGTTATGTGTTATATCACAGTTAATAAATATGCCGGATCCACCAAATATTTCTACGCCAGTTCCACGATTACCGGCAATCTTGCTGTTCGAAAATGTACCGATTCCTTGGTAAATATACACACCATGTCGTTGATTTCCAACTATTACACAATTTTCTATATCGCCTGTAGTTTTGTCATGTTGATTAGATATTTGCACACCAATTCCACTGTTGTCGTTAATTGAACAGTTCGTAAGAAATCCACTTACAACGGTAACACCATTGCCATCATTATCACAGACCACACAGTTCGTAAACTCGCCCACACCACATGATACTCCGCCGCCGCTATTATTGCTAATCGTGCAGTTCAGAAATATACCAGTTCCACAGGATACTCCTCCGTAGGTCACTGAATAAATACTCCCTGCATTATCAGTAATAGTGCAATTCTTAAATACGTTTACTCCTCCATAGACACCACCGCCATTATTCAGAGTTATATTACTACTAATCGTGCAGTTTACAAAGGTTCCACTTTCGCAAATGAAGACTCCGCCACCGTTCCCATCTGATTTGCCATGTGTAATACATATGTTATGTAATTCGAGCTTATCAGCCCAGAGAACACGGGTCTTTTTCTGTCCATCAAGCGTAATGCGACCGTCCCCGTCAATCTTTGCAGATTCGACGTATAACTCACTATTAAGCTGAATAGACCCAGAAAGAACAGGGGCAAATTCAATCGTGTCGCCACTCGTCGACATATACACTGCCTCGCGCAAGGAGACAACATCGTTTGTAAGATCGAATTCGTCGTCTAGCGTCGTCACAACGTTATACAGCTTTCTCTGTGTCTTTTGCCCATCAAACTCGTATGCGCCAAGATAACCGTCTTCAACATAATCGATATAAGGCGAGTAAGAGGCAAGATGAAGGTCAATTTCATCCACGTTTGTTACGACGCCGTTCTCAAATATTGGTGCACGGACAAATAAGGGATTCTCGCCAATTAACGTATTCATCGAACTATAACAGATCATTGGAGAAACGTTACCGCCATAGTTAAGCGTTATTATCGAGTTTACAAATGAAACCAAAGACTCGCTATTACTTCCGTTCGGTGTTGTTACACCGTAGCAAGAATTTCCGGAAATTGTACAATTCACAAAACTACCAGCGCCCAAACTTATACCACCATATAGGCTTCCTCTATTACCACTGATAACACAGTTGGTAAATTCTCCCTGCGATCCATATATTACTGCGCCTCCACTACCATTCTCTGTGATCTTGCAATTAGTAAAAACACCTTTTCCCCAAATTTCCACGCCTGTACCCGAATTGTCGCTAATTGTGCAATTTGTAAATAGACCAGATTTACCGTCTCTATCTACTAACACTCCACCGCTACTATTATCACTAATCGTGCAGTCAAAAAAAGTACCAACGCCATAATTAATACGCACGCCATATTTGCTATTACCGTTGATTACACAATTCGAAAAAACTCCTGTTCCATTACCAAATGACACGCCAATTCCCTTATTGTCAATAATCAGGCATTTTTCGAACTGTACGGTTCCTTCGCCAGCAGCCACTCCGCCGACACTGTTAATGGAGTCATAGCCATTGGTAAGCATAAGACCAATAATCAACGAATCACCAATAACAGAAAGAACACGAGATTTTCCACCAGCGTCAATCGTAATCCCAGGCGTTTGCGACTCGTCGTCCCAAAGATTGGACGCGTCGATCGTTACAGGTTTCCTAATGTTGAGTTGGCTCCCATTGAGTTTAATCGTCCCGTCTTTCAGCGCGCTAGAAAAGGTAATCGTCTCTCCCGGGTCGGCGTAGAGCAACGCTTCGCGCAAAGAAATCAATCCGTCGGAATCGTCGACGACATCGTCCGTAGTCGTAACGATTGTCGATGGGGTCTCGAGAACGGCGTTTGTCTCTCGATAATCGCCGGAACTACGCGCAGTCGTCTCTGTCGAAAAATCCGTAACGTCGAGAGCGGCTTCCGTTATATCGATTACGTCGTTTACGGGTTCGACTTCTTCGATAGTGCGAACGGCAGGGATCATTCCAGTGTCGGCAGACACGAATGGCGCGTAGAACGCGTTTTCAGGAGCAAGGCTCAGGAGTTCGCGAGCTTCCAGCTTTTCAATTCGCATAACGCGGCTTTGCGGCGCTTGGCGTTTCTTTTCGGAGCATGACGGACGCTTACTGACGAGCGTAGCAAACGTGGAATTGGACATATCTATACCTGAATGATGTACTACTGTAAACGATGATCGAGGCGGCAATTCTTAAAAACCATTAACAACGTTACGCAACGCCCAACGTCAGGCGGGGACGCAAAAGTCCCCGCCGTTCCGCAGACGACACAGGCGAGGCGCTCGCTCCGCTTCGCCGTTTAGATTACTTCTTACCGTCGGCGGATTCGTAGAGTTTACGAATGCGTTCCGGCAACGTTCTCGACCTCGCCTCCTCGGGCGTAACGCTCGGGCGGAAATCGAGGCGATCCTTGAATTTCTCGTGGAGGCGGCCGAAGTAGGAGGGGTGATACGCCGCGTTCACGTCGAGCCAGTTGGTTACCGCGAGGCGTTCAGCGTCCGTCAGCTGGACGTCGGCGTCTTTGTGGAGGTCGACGAGGCGCGCGAGCTCATACTGCGCGCCGTCGGAGGCGTCCGTTAAGAAATCGTCCCCGCAGAGCCAGGCGGCGAGAGGGCTGGAAAGCGCTCCGGTTCGCCACGCCGGTTCGTATTCAATCCCGGCGCTCGCGGCGTCTTCGTTGCGCGGCGCGCGATTCCCCAGAAGCTGAACGCTGGAATCTCCAAGTTTCACGAGATTCCAATAAGAGGTCGAATAGACCCCCTGCGGAGTTCCGCGCATATCCGGCGCAGGCGCGTTTTCCTCTCCGTTATGACATCGCACGCACCGCGCGTCCCAAACCGGCTGGACTTGACGATCGTAATCGAACGTCATTTCCGGCGCGTCCGCGAAAGGTTGCGGCATGAGAACGCTCGGTTCCCGCGTCATCGCGACCGGCGTTACCGGACTGGCGGTCGCCGGGGCGTCGCTCTGCATTTCATGACATCCGACGCAGGCGCGGCGCTCGCCGGGGCGGTAGTTGACGTACGTGCGCTCCGTCTGAACCGCGCGGAACCGCTCGTCGAGCGCCTGGAAATAGATCGCCCGATCCGCAGGAACGTAGAAACACGCGCTCCCGTCCTCTTCGACCGGCGCGATCCCCAACTGAATCTTCACGCTCAACGATCCGTTCGCAACCGCGCTGTGCGCGTGCGTCGTTCCCTCGTGGTCGTCCCCCCAACTTTTGCGCGCGCTCCACGATCGCGGTATCTGCTCAAGAACGCGAATATATTTAATCGTCCCCTTCTCGACATGTTCCATTCCGGCGTAAATATTCGTCACCGCGCAAAGCGCGAGATTCTTTGCCGCAAGCTCGTCGTCGAGCGCGTTTGATCGGACAGGCGGAAGATCGCGTTCCACGATCGGATAAGCGCGCCAACAGGAGGCGTTTTCGTCGGAAAGCAGCGGGGTTTCGTTCCCTTGATCGTCGAGAAGAATGAGATCGTAACCGGTCGGATCAGACCAAGACAAGCCGGGCGCCTTGCGGGACGCAATAAAAAGCTCCTCGGAAATCGGGTAAGGATCTTTGAAGAGTCGCCCGGGAACGCCGGTCATGTCGTGCCGATACTCGCCGTTTTCGTCGCGGAAATGGAATCCGTTATGATGGTACGTCCGCACGTCGTCGGTAATATAGCGCATTGTCGCGACGTCGCGCGCGTTTTCTTTCGCGTCGATAATGATAACCGTGCCGAGCGCGTTATTCGGGCAACAGTGCGAGGCGCCGAGAAAGACGATCTTATTGTCCGAATTGGGAATCGGCGCCGGATACATCATCGATTCCGGGAACGAGATATTGTCGCCGTAGACTTCGGCGGCGCCGGTTCCGTCCGGATTAATCGCCCAAAGAGCCTTCGCGTTGCCAGCGGCTTTGTCAACGTATTCCCAACGGTGGTAAATAATTCTTCCGTCCGGCAGAACGGCGGGGCACCATTCGTTGAGGGCGCTGAAAGTCAGAGGACGCATATTTCCTCCGTCCGCGTCCATGCGATAGAGGTTCGTCACCGTAAAGTTATCGGAAGAATCGCACAGCACGCTAAACTGCGGGCGAGTCGAAACAAACGCGATCCCGCCGTCGGGGAGAAAACACGGGTGCATATCGTCCGTTCCGTGCATATACGTTCCGCGACGATACTTGCGTTGCAGTTCTTTCTCCTCTTCGACAGGGAACGTCAACTGTTTAAGCCCCGTTCCGTCGAGGTTGGCGACGTAAATATGGTAGCCTTCATTGACGGAAGGACGGAAGTCGAACACGATTTTCGAGGCGTCGTAGGACACGTCGAACCGCTGAATCATACCGTTGCGCAATTCGTCGTATAAAATATCGCGCGTTTCGCCGGTTTTGAGATTAAGCTCGCAAAAGCCGGCGCCGGGCAACCAGTCGGAATTCACGTGGTCGGTGTACACATGATTGGAGTTATACGTGTAATGCCGAACAAAGAGGAGCTTTTCGACTCCTTCGTCGAGCAATTGTTTCGCCGCCTCGGGATTGAATTCAAACGCCGAATCTTTCGCAGGAGGAATCGGAGGCAGTTTCATCTGAACGTCGACGCGATCGTATTCTTCGCGAGCGGGCAACTTGACGGGTCGATCCAAGACGTGGAAAACGACGGAACCGCGAACGCCGTGAGTATCGAGGCCGACCGAAGTCGTAAATCGACTGAAAGAGCCGTCGAGTTTAAAGTGCAGAAGGGACGGCGCGTGCGCCCAAAACCCCGACGCGAACGTCGTTTTGCCTACGCGCAACGGTTCGTTCACATGATTCTTATTAACGATCAGCTGTCCCCAACCGGTCTGAGCCGACTCCGGCGCCAACGTCGTCAGATCGACTTTCTCGCCGTTCGGCTTAATAAGCGTCGGCTCGCCCCATATGGCCTGGTCGCAATCGTAGGAATCCCCGGAGAAGTCGGCGTAGAGGTACAGGTCGCGAGCGCCGTTAAGCTCAACCGAAAGTTCCTGCGCCGGCGTGTTGACGCGCATGACCTTGGATTGAACCGGTTCAAATGAAAACGCTACGTTCGCAATAAAAAACAAGACTGTCGATATCGTCAAAGAGCGGCAAAACGAGTTCATTTATTCCAAATCCTCCGTCTGTCGAATGGAAACGTTTCAGATCGAGCCAAACGTTGCGACGGCGCCGTCGACGACGCCAACGAGCAACGCAACAGGACGCCTCGCGCCTCTCAGTTTAACTTGTAAGAGAAAGGAATGCAAGAATCGCTAAAAAAACGCCGAAACGCCCAGCGGCGCTCGACGTTTCTTACATAATTTGCGCGCGACGTCCTATCGAATGAGAAATATCGACGTCATGCGGATCGCTTTTTCTCTTGAGATTACCTTCGTTTCGCCTACCTCGTCGTTTTCGTCGTTTCAAATCGACGCCAAACTGCTATTTGCCGCCGGTCTTTTCAACGTAGGTTTTAAAACTTACAAATGGGAATTGCTCGAAAAAATGCGCCGCGCGATTGACGCGGTTGCGATCTCGATCCGAGATCCGGCGCGACAAGGAAGACTCGTTTTCCACCTGGTACGTTTTCGTGAAAATATTCTTTCCCTTAGGGTAAATTTCAGAAACGACCTTCTCAGGAAAACGAGAATCTTGCATGCACTTTCGATTCGCTTCCATTCGCGCGAGCGGAGTAATCACGCCGGGATTGAGGTAAACGTTCAATTTCCCCATTGCGTCAAGAAAGCGAAAGTAGACGTCGGCGACTTGTTCGTCGTCCATAGGCGACGTCGTCACACGATAGTCAATCCATTTGCTCTGGAAAAAATACTCGTTTTCCTTCTCGGAAACTTCAAAGGACGGCTTCGTCATGAAAACGGAGAACCCGTCGTCTTTATTGCGCAAAAGGGTCTTGATGCGCTCAATAAATCGATCGACTTCAGACTCGTCAATTTCCGTGCGAATCCTACGGATCGGATCAATCAAGGTGAATTTTTGGAACCGAAAAGAGTAAATCACAATTTCGCCGTTGTCGCCGACGAAATCGAACGCCATGTCGTCGCAGAAGACGGAGGAAGACGAGTATTTTGCAACGCGTTCGTTTCGGATAAAGCGCGACACGCTGTCGACCCGAAATTGCAGATTGAGATTCTCGGAAGAATTCGCGTCGCTCCCATACCAAGATCGGCCGGTTTCGTTGACGGCGGAGTCCTCCGAGCTTCCGATTCCGAAAGCGTCGACGGAAAAGAAAACAAACGCGGCAAAAAGAACAATCGCGCCGCCTATTCGCAAGAAGACGTTCCGGCGCGACGATCGATGCGCGCGACGCGAACGCTCGCAAGACGTTGCAGACGCTGTGTGAGTAGTCATAACGATTTCCCGAATCCTTTCAGGTTTCGTATGATTCCAAAGGGCGTCGCGACGCCCGTCGTCGTGACGGCGCGTCGCGAACGATACCGGCGCGCGCCGGATACCGAAACAATTACTTGGGAGCAAGCGTGCAAATGAGTCGTTTACCCATTTGCTTCGGCGCCGCTTCCACTTTGGCGACGTCGTCAAGCTCTCTAACGACCGTGTCCAGGACCTTCATGCCCTCGTCGAGGTGCGCTAATTCGCGGCCGCGGTACAAGATCGAAACGATGACTTTGTCCTTCTTAACCAGCCACTCGCGCGCCTTGTTCACTTTAATCATGACGTCCCCGGCGCCGGTCTTCGGACGCAAACGCAATTCCTTGATTTGTGTCTTCGTCGACTGCTGTTTCGAAAGCTTCTTCTGTTGGTGATACTTGTACTTGCCGTAATCGATGATCTTGCAAACAGGCGGCTTCGCTTGCGCCGCAATCTCGACAAGATCGAGACCTTGAGCGCGCGCCGTCGCAAGAGCTTCTTGAGTCGGCATGATACCAAGTTGCTCGCCGTCTTCAGCGACCACGCGAACCTGCGCGATACGAATTTGCTCGTTGACGCGCGGACCGTTGTTACCGCTGCGACCGCCGTTTGCGTCCATCCTCCTATAGCCCATGTTTTTGCTGAATAGCCTTTCTTAATATGGGGGAATCGAATTTTGCGCGTAAATCGCGGCTCCTTGTCGCGCGCAACGCGCTTGTAGCGTCGTCGCAAGAGTCGACGCTAGACTATGCTATAATTTTACCGATGCAAATGGGGACGACAAGTCAAAATTAAACGAAGGGGAAATTTTTCGCATAAAAAATCCCGGTCGCTACTCGTCGGTCAGTTCAATTTCGTCGCTCGGTTCCTCGTTCGGTTCGTCGTCCTCTTTCATCGCGTCGAGCGGAGGGTCGTCCGTCGTTTCGACGTGATCCGCGTCAAGTTCGTAGTCGGCGAAACCTTCCTCTTTCCGTCGATCTTCGCGCTCGAACTTAACCACGACTTCGTCTTCGCCGTCCAAGACGTCCGAGTCGCGATTTTGCGCGTCGCTCGTGATCAACTCGTTGAAATCGGAGAAGCGATCGAACTGCTCGTCGTGCTGCGTAACGAGGAGTCGCAAGACGAGAAAGGTCTGTTCGAAATCTTCGCCGCCGTCGGAAAAAAAGTATTTGCCCAACGCGTTCGTTCGCGAATCGGTCGCGCCAATAACCAAAAATTGCCCCGGTCTGAGCGCGAGGGAAAACCGGAGCGAGTCGAAGGACTTCGTCGGTCGCTCTTGAGCGCGAACCAGTTGACCGTGCCGGTAGCGCGTTACCGACTGCGGAGCTCCGTAACGAAGAAGCGGCGCCACGTCGAAAAGAACCGATCCGTCCTGAGAACGTTTAATCGCAATACAGAAGATCGGCGACGCGTTCGCGTACGTCTTGCCGCAAAGCGAACCGTCGCGATCGCGCTCTAAAATCGGGATCGACGGTATCAATTCGTCTCGCATTTCGACGGCGCTCTTCATTCCTTCGCGCAAGTTCACCGGCTTCGAATACGAGATCGGGTCCAGGGTCGATTCCGTTCGGGAATAATCGATTTCCTCCAGGACGGAAGAGCGTAAACCGCGTCCTTTAAGGGACAAGATTTTCGTCAAAGAGTCCGGAGGCGCCGCGCCGATGAGACCGACGCGAAACCCTTGTTCGTTCAACGCGCGACGACTCGACGGCGCCAACTCCTGCTCGTCGACGTCCTTCCACAACTCCTTAGCAAGTTCGCGATCGTTATACGGAACGTGCGCTATGATCGCGTCAAAGACGACCGCGTCCGGCGCCAACGCCGCGCGCTGAAGCTGCTTGCGTTCCGCCGGGATCGGCGCCACTTCTTCCTTTTCAAGACGCAAAGACTCGCACGACGCGAAAAATCCGACGCAAAGCGTCAGAATAAGCGTCTGCAACATCAGTCTCCGTCTCGTCATGATCTCTCTTTCGCCGGCGATCCTCGCGACCGGCGCCTTAATGCGTCCGTACAAACAAAGCGTCCGAACCACGCGCAGAACGCTTATCGTTGCAAACTATACAAAAAAAGAAAATGCGTCAAGATAAAAAAAGAAACGGACACAAGCGCGCGGTTCCCTCGACTCCTCGCGACGCAAAAGATTGACGCCGCAGAGAACGACATATATACTAAACCCAAACGGCGCGACGCCGACCAAACGCCACTCCTAAAAATCAAGGGACGCAAGATGAACTTCGACAGACGACAAATTCTTCAACTCGGGCTAGGAGCCTGCTTCACCGCAACGATGACGCGCTTCAACGGACTCTCGCCGGCGATGGCGGAAGACGCGCGCGAGAAAATGAAAATCACAAAATTCACCGTTAAAGTCGGCGAACTTGAAAAGCCGTTCACCGCCGTGCACGTGTCGGACACTCACCTCACTTTCGCCGACGAACGCGAAACGGAACGCAAACAGAAACTCGCCGCCGATCGGCTCAAATATTTCGGCGACTCTGAAAAATTCCTGCTCGCGTCACTAGAATACGCGCGAGAAAAGAACGCGATCTTCCTCCACACCGGCGATCTCATCGACTTCGTCAGCGAGAAAAACTTTGAATACGTACACAATTTCTATTCAAACGTCGAATCGCAACCGGAGCTTCAATCGGCCGGCAATCACGAGTTCAGTCATTACCTCGGCGAAGCTAAGGAAGACGAAGCCTACAAAGCGCTCAGCTACGACCGCGTTCAACGCGCCTTTCCCGATAATTTGAAGTTCTGCTCCCGCATTCACAACGGCGTCAATTTCGTCGCCTTTGACGACGTCTATTACTATGTCGCAGACGATCTGCTCGAAAGAATGAAGGCGGAAGTCGCCAAAGGATACCCGATCGTCACGTTGTGCCACGTCCCATTCTATACGCCGGGACTCTACAAGTTCATGCTCGAAGAGAGAAAGGAACGCTGCGCGTGGGTAACGGGCGTGCCGGAAGAGGCGGTTAAGGCGTACAATCAAGAAAAATACCGGTATCAATTCGGAAACGAGGCGACGCATCGTTTCGTCGAATGGCTCCGAGAACAACGCCTCGTCAAGGCGCTCCTCTGCGGGCACCTCCACGTCGATTACGAGGATCAGTTCTCCGAAACGGCGCGCCAATACGTCGTCGGCGGTCAGTTCAAAGGAAACCTTTTCGAATATTCGTTTGAATAATCCTTACGAAGATCGCGCGGCGTTTCGGCGGCGCGCGATCGATATTTCATCAGGACATTTCATCAGGACGTCTCGTCAGAATGACGACCACAAGCTCTTCTCGCAATCGTTCCGATTTTCAATTCCGTCCGACGGCGCCTCTCGAAAACATTCGGCGGCGCGCGATACTCTATCGCGTCCTGCGCGCCTTCTTTGACGAGAAGAATTACCTTGAAGTCTCGACTCCGACCCTATCCCGCGACGTCGTGGTCGATCGATTCGTCGAATCCGTTCCCGTCGAATTAAAAAAATGCTGGATCGAGCGGGACGAATTCGCAAAAGCGCGCTTCGCCAATCCCGACGAATCGACCCAAAACGCGACGACCTTCTACCTCCAAACCTCCCCGGAATTCGCGATGAAGCGTCTCCTCGCCGCCGGTATGGACGCGATCTACCAGATGACGCCTGCGTACCGTCAAGGCGATCGAGGCGACTTTCACAACGTTGAATTCACCATGTTGGAGTGGTATCGACGCGACGTTGCATACGAGGCGGGGCGGGCGTTTTTAGCGTCCCTAATCGAAACCGTCTCGCGACGCTTTTACGACGCGTTAAACCTCGGCGCGCGGGCGCCGTTCCAAAATTGCGCGCAAGAAACAACTTTCGCCGACGCCTTTCTCTCCGCGACGCGTCTCGACCCCTTTTCCGCAACCGTGCCCGACCTCGTCGAACTCGCTAAGGAACGCAACGTCCCCTACCCCGAGTCGTATCTGGAACCCGACGGCGCCGAAAAAGACGACTGGCTCGATCTCATCTTCTCCGAACTCGTTCAACCGAATCTCGGCTCGGACGCGCCGACGATCGTCTACGACTATCCCGGCGACAGCTCTCAACTCGCGCAAACGGCGGAGACCGACGGTCGAATCGTCGCGAGACGCTTCGAATTATTCGTCGAAGGCGTCGAACTCGCCAACGGATACGACGAACTTACGAATCCCGACGTTCTCCGCGATCGCGTTCAAACGATCTCGCAAGCGCGCCAAAAAGACGGCTCCCCGACCCTGCCGCGCGAATCGCGACTTCTCGCCGCTATGGACGCCGGGTACCCTGCCTCGTCCGGATGCGCGCTCGGCGTCGATCGTTTTCTGATGGTTCTCATCGGCGCGACAAATATCGGCGAGGTCGTCGCGTTCCCAACGGAACTCGCGTAATTACGCGCCGTCGCGTTCCCGCGATTTCAAAACGTTCTCGACGAACGCGAAATCGGTCTCCGACGTGATCTTCAAGTTAAAACGATCCCCGAGGACAAGGCGCGGGCGAACGCCGAGCGCCTCGACGAGCCCGCAATCGTCCGTTGGAGAAAAGTCCGGCGAACGATCCCGATACGCCTTGAAAATCAGCTCGCGTTTGAAGACCTGCGGCGTTTGCGCCTCCCAAAGCCCGTCGCGCGGAACGCTCTCGGTAACGACGGCGCCATTCTCGGTCAACTCGCCGCGTTTGATCGACCCGACGATCGGAACCGCCAAAACGGCGGAGTCGTACTCCCGCGCGCTTTGAAACGCTCGATCGACCGCATCGTCCGTCAGGCAAGGACGCGCCCCGTCGTGTATCGCTACGTAATCGACGTCAGCGTCCACCCGCTTCAACGCGTTCTCCACCGATAAAAAGCGCTCCGCGCCGCCTTCGACCACGACGACGTTCGCCGACGCGATCTCGCGCGCGTAACGCGCTTCCACCTCGGCGCGATCAGACGACGCGACGACGAGAATTATCTGAACGACGTCGCTCCGTCGCGCGAAAACGGCGAGGCTATAAAGCCAAACGCCGCGCCCTAACAGCGGATAAAAAGGCTTCTTCTTCTCGATCCCGACAAGCCGCCGTCCCGACGCCTTCTCCGCGTCGCAACGACTGCTTTTACCCGCCGTCAGAATAATAACGGCGAAACGTGAGTTCTCCGCGCCCATTCGCATGCCTTAAACCGTAAGTTTCCACGGATCGCGATACGGCGCGAATAAAAGATCGTTCGCCTCTTCGCTATTCGTTACGCGCTCATTCTCCGCGTCCCATTCGATTCGCTGTCGCGTCGCAAGGGAAATATTCGCAAGGTGGCTCATCGTCGTGCTGTAGTGCGCCTCTTCGACGTCCGTGTTCGGTCGCTTGCGGCTCTTGACGCAGTCGATAAAGTTCTGAGCGTGCAACGCCGTCGCGTCCGCGTTCAAAACGGCGTCCCCTTCGAGTTGATAAACTTCCTCCTGAGCGCGCGCCTTTTTCTCTTGGAATTGTCCCGGCTTTTCCGTTTTAACAACGTAGCGATTGTCATAAACGTAGCACGAACCTTGCGTTCCGCGATACTCCACGAATCCGAGCGCGCGGTAGTTTTCGTCCGTCGCCATGATCGGGTTGCCGTTGCTCTCAAAATGACTGAAGGTAACGAGTCGTCCGGAGGCAAATTCAAAACACGCGGACATGGTGTCGGGAATCGTGCGGTCGTCGTCGACGACGTACTTTCCGCCCATCGCGCAAACGGAACACGGCGCTTTTTCTCCGAGCGCCCAACGAATCAAATCGAAGAAATGCACGCCTTGGTTCGCAATTTGCGAGCTGTAATTTCCCCACCAACGGAACTTGTACGGCGTGATATTTTCCTGATATTCCTGAGCCGGACGCGGACCGACCCAAAGCTCCCAATCGAGATTCTCCGGAGGCGCCGTCGGTTTCGCCTTGCCCATTCCGTTGGGGTACATATTGGAGCAGTGCCCGGTGCGCGCGACGGTAACGCGTCCGATTTTATTTTCGAGTCCGAGCTCGTTGAAGAGTCGCTGATAAAGAGGGGCGCTTCGACGATGGATACCGATCTGGACGACGCGATCGTACTTTCTGGCGGCTTGAACCATCATTCTTCCTTCGCCGATCGAGGTGGCGAGCGGCTTCTCGCAGTAGACGTCCAACCCCGCCTTACAAGCCTCGACGGTCTGGTACGCGTGCCAGTGATCCGGAGTCGCCAAGACGAGAGCGTCGACGTCGTTGCGATCATAGAGCGTGCGGAAATCGGTCGTCAGGGTCTGAGAACCGTCACCCCAACGTTCGGCGGTCGTCTCGAGCTGTTTCGAGTCGACGTCGCAAAACGCGGTGATTCGCATGTCAGGCGACTTAGAAAACGCCGTGAGCAACTGTCCGCCGCGATTCGCAAGTCCGACGAACGCCAGTCGAACTTTCTCGTTGGCGCCGAGAATTTGCGCGCGAGACGTCTCCGTCTGCAACGCGGCAAGACCAAACCCTAGCGCGCTCGCCGCGCCGGTCTTCATGAAAGTTCGACGACAGGTTCCGCTCTTTGAACTCGACATAACGTTCTCCTTATCGCAAGAGGTGTGGAAACTCGCTCGATCTACGTCAATACGAGTATACGCGCAATCCAAAGCAAATTCAACAGGCGCTTAAGAAGGCGCTTGAGACGAACGTGAAATTCGCCGAAAACTCAAAAAGGCCGGGACGGCGGACGCAGGCGGCGTCAAAAGAGTCGACGGGACGTTGAAAACGCCGACGATTCGAGTATACTTGTATTGAAATGTATTCGCGGCAAAGTCGCGTTCCTTGCAACGCGCGTTGAATTTTGAGAGGAAGAATAACGAATGCCGACGCCTAAGGAACCGTTCCCTCCGGGGAGCGTCGAACGCGCGATCCAGGCGCGTCGAGAAGCGCTCAGAGCCGTCAAGCGCACGCTCATGCTCATCGCGCTTTTCGCCGCCGCGTACTTCTGCGGTCTCGTCGCAAAGGAACGAAAAAAGAACGCAAAGTTAGAAGAAGAAGCGCAAACCGGCGCCGACGACTCCGCGACTGAAAAATAACGCGGAGATTTCATAAGAGAATTCATAATGGACGATAGACTGCTGCTCAAAGCGCTCCGACGCGAAGAAACGCCGCGCCCGCCGATCTGGCTAATGCGTCAGGCCGGAAGGTACATGGCGGAGTATCGCGCCGTGAGAGAAGGCAAAACGTTCCTCGAGCTGTGCAAAGACCCCAAACTTTGCGCGTCGGTTATGCAAACGGCCGTCGAGAAAATCGGGGTCGACGCCGCGATTATCTTCTCCGATCTCCTCCCTATCCTCGAGCCGATCGGGTTCAACCTCTCCTTTGTGAAAGGCGACGGTCCCAAAATCGCCAATCCGTTCCGCGCGCCGGACGACCTCCGTCGAACGCGCGAACTAGAGGACGTTTCCTCGCTCGATTACGTCTTTGAAACGGTCGTCGAAACGAAAAAGGCGGTCGCGCCGTTACCGGTTATCGGCTTTGCCGGCGCGCCGTTTACGCTGGCAGGCTACGCGATCGAAGGCGAAACGAGTCGGAGTTTCAATCGCACGAAGACGTTCATGAAGACGCATTCGGACGTCTGGTTTGAATTTGTCTCGCGACTTGCGCGATCCGCCGCGCGATATTTAAACGCGCAAATCGACGCCGGCGCGGACGTCGTGCAGATCTTCGACAGTTGGGCCGGTATTCTCAGCGTTGAAGACTACAGAGAATACGTTTTTCCCGCGACGCGCGAACTTGTTCGCAAGATCAAGCCCGGCGTTCCCGTGATTTATTTCGGAACCTGTTCGACGTCCTTACTTCCGGAATTTGCCAGGCTAGAAACCGCGTGCGTCGGCGTCGATTGGCGAACGCCGATCGCGCAAGCGTGGGACCTCGTCGGCAGGGATCGTTGCGTCCAAGGCAACCTCGATCCCGCGACCCTTCTCGCGCCGCAAGACGTCCTTCGACGCGAAACGTTGCGAATCCTGGAATCCGTCGGCGATAAACCGGGCTTCCTTTTTAATCTTGGACACGGTATACTCAAAGAGACTCCGGTTGAGAACGTTCAGTTCCTCGTCGAACTCGTAAAAACCTGGCGTAAATAGTCGCCGAACACACTCGTATTGTCGCGCAATTCAAAAATGAAAACGAAAACGGTCGTCGTCTTTTGGACGCTATTGGCGTCGCTTGCGCTCTTGTTCGCGGCGTCGGCGTTCCATCGCGACCCCGCCGCGACGGCGAAGAAGGACCGCGACTCTCAACCGCGACGGTCGGCGACTCTAAGCGTCGGCGAACAACGCGCGTTTGCGCAAATTCCGGATCGACGAGTCGTCAACGCGTGCGAGTCGAACTCTCAAACGTTGTCTCTGCGCGTTAATATCCGTTTGACTCGCGCCTCCGAACGTTGGAGATCCTCGCGTTCAAACGAGAACGAAGTCGGCTCCGTCCGCTCGAATCCAATTTCGCGCGCAACGCAATGGTCTCCTTACTTCCTCGCGCGAAACTTTCTCACTCCGCGCAAACCTAACGAAGCGCTCTTTATTCTTCTCTTGACCCTTAGAAACTAATCGACGGCTCGCCTCGTGCGCGCGGCGTTCGAGCAAAACTTTCTCTTGTCGCTCAAACGTCCGCAAAGTCGCTTAAAGGAGACGTTGCGTCGTCAAATCGCGACGACGTCTCAAGGTTACGAACTAAAGTTTTTAAGGAAATTCACATGATATTCGCAACGATTCCCGCCGGCGTTCTGTACGCGATTCCGGTCGCCGTTATCTTCACGGTCGCATGGCTTCTTCAATACTTCTCTCAAAAGATCGTCAAATCAGCCTCAGAGAACGTAACGTCAACTACGGCCGACGCGGCTCTCAAAGAGTTCTTGAACGCGAACGGGCTCAACGACGTCAGCGTTGTTCCAAGCGCCGACTATACGTATAACGACTACAACGTCGAGACCGGGTCGATCGAGCTTAGTCTGGACGTTATCGGATGCGTCGACGTCAACTCCGTCGTTCTCGCTCTTCGCGCCGGCGGACGCGCTCTGGCGTTTCATAACCATCCGGAACGCGCGGCTCATTTGAAGAGACTTCAGCGCGTCGGTACCGTCGTCTTTTGGATCGCGTTCTGCGTTTTGTCCATCGGAATCATGTCGTCGTCTCTCGCCGGTTCCGTCGCCGGATACGGCGTCGCGGTTCTCGTTGGACTGATTAATCTTTGTGAAAAGAGCGTCCAGAAAAAATTTGACGCTCAAGTCGAATCGTTCGTCGACGCGACGTCCCTCTTCGACTCACAAACCAAAGACGCCGTTAAAAAAACGTTGGCGGCTACGCGTTAGTTAAACGCAACCGCAGGCGCAACGGCGCGACGTCGCGCGCTTATCGTCGCGCGACGTCGCAATTGAAAACGCAAACTTAGCGATTCGACCAAAAGCGAGGCGAAAAGAGCGCCAGAACGCACCAGATTTCAAGGCGTCCGACGACCATCGCCCAACTGAAAATGAGCTTGGTCAGATTCGTCAGGCCGCCGTAATTGCCTTGCGAGCCAAACTCGCCAAAAGCGGCGCCGACGTTCGCGAACATCGCCAGCGTTCCGGTGCCTAAATCGACGACTTTTTCCATCGAATAATGATCGTACGAACGCCATGCGTGATCCGGTTCGATCGACACGACGACGAGAGTCGTCAAAAGAATGAGTCCGGCAAAGGCGACGATATAACGAATCGCGGCGTTCGACGTCTCGCGCGCAACAAATTCGCCGTTCACCTTCGTTACGCGAACCAAGGACGGACGATAGCGCCGTTCCGCCTCGCGCGCCAACGAACTGAACGCAAGCCAAACGCGATAGACCTTGACTCCTCCCGCCGTGCTGCCGGAACACGCGCCCATAAACATCAACGACAACAACAGTATGACCGAAGTGGAATTCCAGAGTTCGTACTGATCCGCAATGAGTCCCGCGCCTGTCGCCAAAGAAGTTGTGTGAAAGAGGGAGCTTCGGAACGCTGAAACGAGTCTGATCGCAACGGCGCCGAACTTAGCGCGAACCTTCGGCGCCCCGTCAACTCCGTCGTCCGCCGAAGTCGCAACGTCCGCCGTCCTTTGATCGGGTTCGCTCCCTTCCAAAGCGTCCCTCGCAATCTCCGTCGTTTCTGCAACGGTCGCTCCGCGAGGCGCTTGGAAATCCCCTTTAAAATAACCTGAACACGTCGAAATAGCCGCCGTCATGAACAGCGCGGTGATAAAGAGTCGCCATTCAAAGTCGCGAAACAATTTCTGCGGTTTTCTGAGCGCGACCCAATAGAGCAAAAAGAAATTCGTGCCGGAAAGAATCATAAAGAGAATGAGTCCCGTCTCCACCATGGGACCGTTCACGTTCGGATCGGCGGAAAAATATGCGACGCTCGCGTTATGCGAACTGAATCCGCCGAGAGACACGACGGAAAACGAGTGATACAACGCGTCGTACAAGCTCGCGCCGCACGCGATAAGCCAAAGAATGCACCCCAAACAGAGTGCGAGATAAACGCTCAGCAACGATTTCGCGACTTGACGCATTTTCGAGAAGGGCATGTTTTCCGAAAAAATATGCTCTACCTTCAAAATCGCCTTGCCGCCGACCGCGCCCCCTTGCCCCATAAACAGCACGAACAAGCAGATGATCCCAAGCCCGCCGATAAAATGCGTCTGACCGCGCCAAAAGAGAATCGTCTTCGGCAAAAGCTCCGGATCCTCAAGTTCGCCGAAGATCGTTCCGCCGGTCGTCGTTAGCCCCGACGCCGACTCGAAAATCGCGTCGCATATTCCGATCGGCTCGCCGACGTCGCGTTGAACGTTCGCCAAAAGAAACGGCATGGCGCCAAGGATGATCGCCAAAAACCAGCAGAGTCCGACCCCCGCCATCGCCTCGCGCAAAAATGGCTCGCGACGCGTCGTATTCCGAGACAAAAGAATGAACGCCAGACCGACGGCAAAGCTAATCAAAGAACTCTTAACAAGCGCGTACACGCCGCGAAGTTCGTTCGCGCCCCCGTCCCAATACGGAATCGCCCAAGGGACGCAAAGAAGCATCGCAACGCCCATAAGCGTCGCGACTAAACCTAAATAGGAACTAATAATACGAAAATTCATAGGAACGACGACCTGTCGTGCGCCAATTTCGTCGCGCCGCGCTCGACCATTCTGCGTCAACGCGATACGACCTTGTTAAATACGTTTCGATTACTTCGCTCTCGACACGACGTTGCCCTGGAGACGAATAAGAACCTGCTTGAACTCTAAGCCCGCGATAAGAGCGATCACGCGCGCCGTCGGCAATCCCGTGCCTCGAATCACGTCGTCGACGTGGACTTCGGTTTCGCCGATCAAGTCCACGATTCGACGCTCGTCCGGAGAAAGAGCGACCGCCGGAAGCGGCGCGCTCGACGCCGGCGCCTCCGAAGCGTCCGGGGACGAAGACTCATTCTTCGCCTCACTCTTCGACGATTCGTCGACGGAAACCGGTCGGTTCATATCGAAAGACAACTGGCGCTCATCCGAGTTCGACTCTCCTTTCTTCGACGACTTAGCGCCTCGCGATTTCTTCTCCGACGGGTCTTTGCGACGCGAAATCGACGCGATCGACGACGCGGAAATGCCGAGAGCGCCCGGCGCCGACTCCTCCGCCGGGATCGGCGCGCGCAACGGACGCTCGTAATGCGGCAACGCGGCGATCACGTCCTCCGCTGTCTCGACAAGAGCCGCCCCTTCACGGATCAATTGATGACAACCGCGAGAATAATTGCTCGTTACCAGCCCGGGAACGGCAAAGACCTCCCGATTCTGCTCCGCCGCGATGCGCGCCGTAATCATCGACCCGCCTTTAACGTCCGATTCGACGACGAGAACGCCGAGAGAAAGCCCGCTCACTATGCGATTCCGCGCCGGAAAATTACCCGACAAAGGCTCCATCAACGGATGGTACTCGCTAATCAGCGCCCCGTTCTGAACGACTCGTCCCGCCAAATCCTCATGCACCGTCGGATAGATGCGCGCCACTCCGCTGCCGAGACACGCAAACGTTCGCCCGCCGACGTCGAGCGCGCCGCGATGCGCGCTACCGTCGATTCCCAACGCCAGCCCGCTCACTATCGTAAAGCCTAATTCCGCCAACGATCGCGCCAAAAGCGTCGCCTGTTGGATACCGTAACGCGTCGCGTGGCGCGTGCCGACGATCGAAATTGCGTGAACGTCCTGCGGAAGAATATCCCCGCGAACGTAGAGAAGTCGCGGCGGCGCGCTCAACGGTCTCAGGCGCGCCGGATAACGCGCGTCCGCAAGCGTCAACACTTTGATATCGTTCTCTTCGCAAAAGCGCGCGACCGCCAACGCGTCGATCTCTTCGCGCGCGTCCGCGATACTTTGCGCCAAACGCGCCGACACGCAATCTTTCAACTCGGAAAGCGGCGCGTCCAAAACGCGCGTCGCCGTGCCAAAGCGCTCGTAGAGTTTTTGCGACGTTACCGCTCCTACGCCGTCGATCATGGAAAGCAAAATGTCGTCGACAACCTGAGTCGGAGCGTACTCGCCGAGGTCTTCCGTCGATTCCGCGTCCAGTTCCGGAACAACGTCATTTGCGAATGCAGGCTGCCTCTTCATCAATCTATCCCAATTCACCTGAGTTATCGCGCTCATGCTTGCCGCAACGAAAAGGAAATCTCTGAGTCATTGTACCCGCCCGCGCGTTCAATGCAACCTAGGGACGATTGAAACCGCCGACGCCGCTCCGATAACAAAAAAGGCTGCGAACCGTTAAGCTCGCAGCCTACAAGACTCATAAAACGCGCGTCGAGACGAATCACACGAATTCCGCGCGACGATCTTTCAGTTGTTGCTGAAGTCGCGCGACAATGGCGCTGTGCATTTGACTCACCCGGCTTTCGCTAAGGTCGAGCGTCGCTCCGACTTCTTTCATCGTCATCTCTTCGTAATAGTAGAGAATGATGATCATACGTTCGTTACGGTTCAACCCTTTGGTAACCATGCGAATGAGATCCGCTTTTTGCAAATTGCTCGTCGGATCTTCGCTACGCTCGTCTTCGACAAGGTCGATTTCGCTGACGTCCTTCGATCCGTCGGTCTCGAACCACTTCTTGTTCAGACTGACGAGATTAACGGCGTTGGCGTCGTTCATAACGCGCGCAAGTTCCGCTTGATCCATCTGAAGATGCGTCGCGAGTTCTTCTTGAGACGGCATGCGTCCCAAACGATTCGACAGTTCCTTATTCGCTTCGGAAAGTTTTCTCGCGCGCGATCGAACCAAGCGCGGAACCCAGTCCATATTGCGAAGTTCGTCGAGCATGGCGCCGCGTATACGCGGTACGCAGTACGTCTCGAATTTAACGCCGCGCGACGGGTCGTACGCGTCGATTGCGTCCATCAACCCGAAAACTCCGGATGACGTCAGGTCGTCAAGCTCGACTTCGTCGGGAAGTCGCGACCAAACTCGTTCCGCGTGGTAACGCACGAGCGGAAGGTATTGCTCGATAAGCGCGTTGCGCAACGTCTGGTTCGATCGATCGGCGATAAACTCTTGCCAAGTGCGAGCGACCGTTTCCGGATCAGACTGAGTCGCGATCATGTAATTTCCTCCTTGACGCAACGTCGAAAGACTATGCGATATACTTAAGACTCTCCGCGCGCGAACGAACCGTGTTTCCTCCGAACGCTAACGACGCGACGACGTCGCTACGCAACGCGACCCTGTCGCTCGCGCTGAAAACAGCGTCGGCGATCAATGAAACACTTCTCGAACGCGCGTCGATTCACGCCGTCCTGGCGATGAGACTCCTTGCTGGCATTTGAATAACCGCGCTTGAACGCTCGGTATTACAACGTTCGATACGACGCAAAAGATCTTCGCGTCGCCAACCCCGCGCAACTCCCGCCGACTACTCGCGAATAATTCGCTCGAATCGCAATTCAAAACGCCGAAACTTCTAGCTTTCCGCGCCCGCGCTATTCGTGCCGGTAGGATATGAACTTAACGTTCAACCCGCGTTACTAGTATTATCGTCCCCGACCTGGAAAAGTTTATCAAAAAGCGCCGAAAAAAACGCAAGAGAACGGATAAAAAAGCCGCCAAACCTCCAACGGAGATCTTCAAGAAAAACTTTAAAGAAAGGCGGCTTTTTAGCAAAAAAAGACAAGAAATCTATCGACGCGTCGTCTTGGACTTCGCCGTCGCCGATTTCTCAGTCGTCGCCAATTTCTCAAGGGACTTCGGCAAAACGACAAGCGGCTGCGGCGCCGGACTCGGCGCGCGATCCGGTATAATGACTCGGACGATCCCGTTGGCAAACGTCGGCGATTCTTCCTGCGACTGCCCGGAAGAGTTCGCGTCCGCCGTCTTCGCGCCGTCGCGCGACGACGCCCGCGCGTTGTTCGCCGCGTCGATCGCCGCGTTCTCCGCGTCTCGACGTTCCGCGCCGACCACCGACGGCGTTATACCGTTCGACGTGTCCGCCAATTTCACGCCCGAACTCTCCTCTGAACCTTCGTCGTCGTCCGCAAAGGTGCGCGGCTCTTCCGACCCGAGCGGCTCGCACGGCGCAGGAGTCGACGACGACGCGCTCGACTTTTGACTCGACGTCGTCTCCGCCCTAAGCTGACGTTCCGTCGTACCGACCGGGCGCAAAACGCGGATCAAGACCGGCTCCCATTCGATGCGCTCCACCGTCTTATTGTACCAAACCGGAGCGACTCCGCCTTTCGGCGTCTCATGAACCCGTTGCGTTTCGACGATGCGCCGAGGCTCTTTGCCTTCGACAAAGTAATATTCGTAGACTTTACCGTCGGTCCCATAGATCGTGCCCACTTCCTTCAGCTTCTCTCGCCAATTCCCTTGGGGACTCGACGGCGTTTCCGAAGCGTTTCCCGTCGACGTCGTCGTGGATTCCGACGTCAACGGAATTCGATATATCTGCGGCGAACGCAGCCCTAAATAAGGCGCGGAATACGTCGTTACCTCGTCGGACGTCCCCCACAAAAGCGCGCCCCGACCGACGTCGTTCACGCAAGATCCCGATGGCAATTTATTCGCGCCAAAAGAAGCCGTCGACGCCGCGCATATCGTCAGACAGAGGATAAACCGAATCAATAACCGGTAACGCGTCGTCATACCGACTCCTTTCGCCGTTAGATCGAATAAACAACTCAAAAAGCAAACTCCCGCGATTTATTCGTCATACCGCAAGACGGAGAAGCTCTTAAGATAGGTATATTATATAAACTAGAAAAAGCAACGTCAAAAAGAATGTTCGAGAAAAACAAATAGAAAAACGGCGCCGGCTATAACGATTACTCTGTTTAAACCAATAAAAAAGCGTCCAACGCGCGAGACGCAGACGCTTTTTTAATCGAAAAATTGTGCGCTACCATTCGTCGTCGGAATTGGAGCTCGGAACGACCTGTTGCTCCTCGTCGTCCAACGCGCCGTCTTGTTCGGCGTCGAAGAACGTTTCGTCCGGCGTTTCATCGTCAACGGACCCGGTTTCTTCGCGAGTTTCCGTTTTCGAGTCGACGTTGGTCTCCGAGTCTTTTGCCGAGTCTGCGGCGTTCGGGCTCTTATTCTCCTTTTTCACGCCGTTGGCGTCTCTGGTTTCCCAAGGACGATAGGAATTGTCCGCTTTCTTAATGGGTTTCTTCTCAGGCGGCGCGATCCCGTGCTCGTCTAAAAAGACTTTCACTCGTTCGATTACGACGCCGTCATATCCGGCAACCTTTAGCCCGCCGTATGCGATCGCCAAAAGAACCGCAAGGCAGAACAACGTCGCGGTAAAAGAGAAACGCGACGTCGTGAGCTTCGAATAGCGCGAAGAGTACGGATTCCACTCCTCGTTGCAAAACGGGCACTTCATCGTCTTCTGGCGGAAATAAAATCGCCATTTCCGACCGCAACGGGGACATACGTAGTAAAACTTTTTCATGTTTTCTTCACGACAAAGTTACGTTTCATCACTCAAAGGATTGACGCGTTTTGTCTTGATCCTAAAAGTAAGTTGAAAATCAGGGGCTGAGCAACCGAAAAAGGAATCAAATCTCGTGCGCGTCGCCAACGCTCACCACTAAAGTTTAAGCGTTCTATCGCACTATTTCAAGCGTAATATTTAAAAAATAGCCAAATCGCACCAATTTGCTTATAAAAAAAGCTATTTTTACTCAACATATGGAATATTCGTTCAAGAAGCGTTCCAACACACTAAGAGGAAACAAAATGAAATAACTCAACATATGGAATATTCGTTCAAGAAGCGTTCCGCGTCGAGCGCCGCGCAAGCGCCCGACCCCGCCGCAACGACGCCCTGGCGGTAACGATCGTCCGCGACGTCTCCGGCGACAAACACGCCCGAAACGCTCGTACCGGAATAAAACGGCGTCGGTCTCTTAACGACGCCGCTCTCCGTCAACTCTAACGCGCCGTCTAAAAAATCCACGTTGGGACGACGACCAATCGCGACAAAGACGCCGGAAACCTCGAGCTCGCGCGATTCCTCGTCCGACCGTCCCACGCTCTTGACTCGGACGCCGACTACGCCGCGCTCGTCGTCCCCGAGAATCTCTGCGACGACGCTATTCCACACCGGGCGAATCTTAGAATGCGCCAGGACGCGCGATGCGAGCGCTTTCGACGCACGAAGTTCGTCCCGACGATGAATCAGGTAAACCTCGCTTGCAAAACGCGACATATAGAGCGCGTCTTCACACGCGACGTCCCCGCCGCCCACGACCGCGACCGCGCGCTCGCGATAGCGCGGAAGCGCGCCGTCGCAAACCGCGCACGCGCTCACTCCGTTGTTCTTAAAGCGCGTTTCCGAGTCCAAACCGAGCCAGCGCGCCGAAGCGCCCGTCGCTACGACCACCGTCTCCGTCAACGTCGTCCCGCCCTCCGAGTCCGTCAGCTTAAAGGGACGACGACTAAAATCGACCTTAACGACGTCTTCGGATACGACGCGCGCGCCGAAATTCTCCGCTTGTCGACGCATGAGCTCGACGATCGCCGGTCCCGTTGCGCCGCGAGGATAAGACTCCTCGTCGAACGTGTCGAGCGGAAGCGCGTATTGCCGCTCTTCGCTCAACGCGTCCTTGAGATACGCCCGAAGATCGCCCGCCGGAAACCCTGGATAATTCTCGACGAGGCTCGTCGTCGCCAACTGACCCATCGGCAATCGCCCCGCCTCCTGATTCTCCGCCGTCAAGGCGCCTTCGAAGACGATCGGGCTCAACCCGGCGCGCGACGCGTAAATCGCCGCCGTCCACCCGGCCGGTCCGCTACCGATAATCGCGAGTTTTTCCACCTCGACGGTCATTCTTCAATCTCCTCTATCTCCGCGACTAAGGCGCGCGGTCTTAAACGTTCTTTGAAATTGGTTTCTTAGCGAGTCGGCGGCGCAAATTCAAGGGGTAGACCGTCGTCTTCAAAGGGCGAATCCGCGCCGACCTTAGGCGATTTTGCGCGACGATTGATCGAGGTCGGAAGTTCTTCGTATTCGCCTTCCTCGGCGTAATCTTGGTATTCTTCTTGGTATTCTTCGCCTTCCTCGTCGTCGGCGAGCGAGAAGTCCAATTTTTCGCCTGCAAACGGGACGCCGTACGCTCCCGCCGGGCGAGGATCGTCCGCGCGATTACCGTAGCCGCCTTGGAGGAAGGACGCTTTCGGCGCTCGACCGTTTGACGCGCCGCCGCCGGGAACATCGCAACCGGGAACATCGCAACCGGGAACATCGCAACCGGGCGCGGCGCAACCGGGCGCGCTATTCAACGTTTCATAGGAGGGCTGCCCGAGTCCGTAAGCGCCGTCGACGCCCGAGTCGTAACCGACAAGCGTCATGCCGTAGTCGTCTTCGCCGCCGAAGTCGCTCCCTTCCGTTCCGTCGGCGTAGTATTCGTCGCAGTATTCGTCGCCGTAAAGCTCGGCGTCGTCGTTGGCGTAAGCGTACTCGCGCATCGCGTAAGCGCTCGCGGCGTCGGTCGACTTCGAATCTTGGCGCCAGAACGCCATGCGATCCCAGAAGGATTCCAGACAGCGTTTAACGCGGTTCGTCTTCGCCGCAGGACTGAACGCGTCCCCGTATCCTGCGCGGTAGTCGCGATCGGCCGACGTCGGCGGAAGAAGCTGCGAGTAGTTGTCCGGGTAAAGGCGTTGCGCGCGAACGGCGCGATTGGCGGCGCGACTCGAATCTAGTCGCGCGAGGGTCTCTTGATACGCGCTCTTCGTGCGTTCGTCCATGAAGCGTTCGTCGGCGAGCGGCTCGTAATAGTTTCTCTCGCGAATCCGAGAACCGTTCGGAGTCTGACGAAAGAGGGACGACGTCAATCCGCCGGTAGGAGAGAGGGACTGGAAACCGTACTTTGTGTTTCCGGAACCGCCTTTCGTCGTCGTCTTGTCCCAAATGAGCGAACTCGGCTTATGCGCCACCTTGTTCGAGAACACGCGAGCGTCGTCCAGAATCGGATACAGCTTTTGCGTGATCTCTTCGGCGTTTTTAACGATATGCTTAATCGACTTCGTCGTCTCTTCGTCGTGCAACATTCCGAAGATCGAATCGGGATCGTCGAGTTTCTCGTTTAAACTTGCGGCGAGATCGGAAATATTGATAACCGCCGTGCTAATTTTATTGATCGTCTCTTTGATCTCAACGGAGCTCTCGTTGAGCGCGGTCATCATTTCAGGTCCGTTTTCCGCGAGCGAGGTCGTGAAAACGTTCACATTGTCGAGGTTTTTATCGACGAGGTCGAAGGTCGTCTCGGCGCGCGCCAACGTCTTGCGAATGTCGGCGCTCATCGCGTTCGCGTCCGACATGAACTTTTTCGCGCCGTCGGTCAATTCGGTGGCTCGCTCGAGAATATTCGGCGCTTCGCTCGTCGCGCGACGGATGTTGTCGATAATTTCGGGATCGGAAACGACCGCGTCCATATTCGACGCCAACGACCGAATGCTCGACAGCGCGCCTTCGAGTTCCGAAAAGACGTTTTGAAGACGTTCCTTCTTCAGTTGAAGTTCCGTCTCGTCGCCAATGATATCGTTGACGTTCTCCATGAAACGCGTTACGCCCTGCGACGCCGTGTTGATATTTTGCAACGCCTGCGCGAGATCGCCTTCGATACTGCTGACCGTCCCCATAAGGTCGCCGGTGTTGCGACCTTTGATCACGTCGTCAGAATCGACGATCTCGAAAATATCGCCGACGTAATCGGGATCGTCGACAAATTCAATCGAAGCGTCGCCGAGAAGCGTGCGGTTAATCTTGGCGTACTCGTTCGAGTAGATCTTGTATTGCGGCTCCAACTCAAAGGAAACGCGAACGGAAGAATTCTCCGGCTCGTCGTCGAGTTCGACGGAAAACACGCGGCCGATCTTAATGCCGTTCTTCAAGACGAGCGAATTCTGACTGATGCCGCTCCCCTTTTCAAACAGAATTGTGAGACGCTTGCCGCCGGAGGATCCGACAAAGAACCCTTTCTCGGATCCGAACAGAATCGTCATAACAAAAACGCCGGCGATAATCCCTATCACCATCGTTCCGATGAAAAACTCCATTCTTCGGTTGGACGTCATGATCCGCGCTCCTTGCTCGACTATGAAGTCGTTTGAACCTTCGCGCGCCTTGTTGTCGGCGGCGCTTCTAACGATCGAACCGCAAGAAACAAACAAGGACGTTCACGAAGTGCGAACGTCCGCGATACGTCGTGCGGACGATTCTATACTGGTATTATCGTCCGCGACTCTGATTTATTTAGCGATTTAAACGATTGCGACAATTTTTCTCAAGATTCCAGTTAAAACAGCCGCGCCTCACTTCCCCATCGACATGTCCCTAACGCGATCCCTCGCTTCGCCGCGAATGAACTGGGAAACGCGCGAATCTTCGCAACGCCAAATCTCCTCGGCGGATCCGTCGAAGATCATCTGCGGCTGCTCCGCTGAAAGCATTGAATGCGGATACAGCATGACGAGTCGGTTGGCCACTTTGACCGCCGACTTCATATCGTGCGTTACGAGCACGCCGGCGACCTTGTGCCGATCGCGCGCCGAGATCATGAGTTCGTTCACGACGTCGCTCATGATCGGATCAAGTCCGGTCGTCGGCTCGTCGTAGAGCATAATCTCCGGATCCATCGCAAGCGCGCGCGCAAAACCGACGCGTTTGCGCATACCGCCGGATATCTCCGACGGCGTCTTGTTCGACACGATCCGAGGATTCAAGCCGACTTCTTCAAGCAAAAACTCGACGCGCTCCGCGACTTCGCGACGCGACATTTCCTTGCGATGCTGGCGAAGCGGAAACGCGACGTTTTCCGCTATCGTCATGCTGTCGAATAGCGCCGCCATTTGAAAAACAAAACCGTAGTGCGCGCGCGTCTCCGTCAGCTCCTTATCGGAAAGCGTCGCCAAATCGTTCCCTTTAAAAAACACGCGACCTGTCGTCGGCGCCACGAGTCCGATCATCGTCTTGAGAAGAACCGTCTTACCGCACCCGCTCTCGCCGATGATCGCCACCGTCTCGCCGCGACGGATCTTCAGGTTAATATCGCGAAGAACCTGATTCTCGCCAAAGATAACGTTCAAATCGTCGATCTCAAGAAGAGGCGGACGACGCCGAAGAACCTTTCTCGTCCCGTTTTCCGCGATAAACGTCGAACCGACGATCGAATCGCGAGAACGATATTGCGCTTCGTCCTCCTCGATCGACGCTTCCGCGTGCGCGTCGCGCGCGTACGCTTCCGCTTCTTCTGACCGCGTTGATCTCTTACGTCCGAACATTTCGCCGTCTCCGATCGGCGCTCCGACGCGCGGAACGCTTAATCCTACTTAATCCTTTTGCGTCTCGACCGCTCCTCCGCTCCGCAACGCCTACATTACCGAGCCGCGAGTTCCAAACACCATCGTTTGAATCTGATCGAGGAACACGTCGAGCAAAAGATCCAAAAAGAGAATCGCCACAAAGGACAAAACGAAAGAACTCGTCGCCGCCTTGCCGACCCCTTCCGCGCCTGCGCCGCATCGGAAACCCTGATGACAGCAGATCAACGCGATCGCGCCCCCAAAAAATACCGACTTAAACATTCCGGCGAATACGTCGAACATCGCGACCGTATGACGTGAGTATTCCCAATAGTAGCTCCAGTCGACGCCGAGAAGCTTAATACTAAAAAACGCGCCCCCGATGACCCCCATGAGATCGGCAAAAAGCGTCAGTCCGGGAATCAAAATCAGGCACGCGAAGAAACGCGGCGCCACCAAGTAGTGAATCGGATTCACTCCCATGCTCGAAAGCGCGTCGATCTGTTCCGTTACCCTCATTGTGCCAAGCTCCGCCGCTATCGCGCTACCGACTCGACCGGCGAGCATCGTCGCCGCAAGAACAGGACCAAGTTCTTTAACAAGAGAAAGGTTGATCGCCGCGCCGATTCGGGTCTCCATACCGATCACTTTGAACTGTGGAAACGCCTGTACCGCCAATACCATGCCGATAAACGTTCCCGTCAGCATGACGACCGGAAGGCTTAAAACCCCAATGTTGAAAAAGGAACTAATCAGCGTTTCCTTCTTCGGCGGTTTGGCAAAAAGCCAAAAGATCGTCGACGTGGAAAAAACGGCAAGGTTGCCCGCAAGCGCCACTCGCGTGGAGATCGCGCGCCCCATCTTCGACACTTGCCCGATAATCTTGTCGCGCAGTGTCGTCTCGTTCTGATTCCTATCGTTCATCGGCGATGCGCTCCGAATATCAATCCGAATTTCAATTTGCCATGTAATGAAGCGACGCCGACTCGACCTCGGCGCTACGCTCCTACCTATCTCTATCGTCAAAAGACGAATCTTCTTGACTAAAATCGTTATTTCCGACAAAATCGTAATTATACGCGTCCCGAATCCCTATTGCAAAACCCGAATTCTTTTTGTATCTTACCGCAGTCGCAACGTGATCGGCGACGCTTGAGACGATGAAACGCCCCGGTTGACGATTAGAAAAAAAAGCAAATTTGAAAATTTTTTTCAAATGATTGCGCCATAACAATCAGAAATGCCGATACAACCAATACGATCGCAAAAACCGACGCTCGCTACCCCGCATGGAAGCGGCGGCGCGCCTCGGTCGCGATTGTTTTGATGGGATAATCGTCCCAAACGTCCGCTCGCGGAAGCGAACGTCGAAATTCTAAGACAGGGAAGTCGAAAGGAATCGGATCGATGAAAACGAAAAACGGCGTTAAAGTCGCCCTCATTGCGACTCTTATTTTCGCTGCGAGCGGAATTGGATGCTCCGGATGGAAGATAAGCAATCCTTTCTCGCGCAAGCCGGACGCGTCGAACGCGCAAGAACCCAAGGAACTTAAAGAACTCGACGAACTCAACGACATTACCCCGCCGCCGGAGAGCTACACCTCAAACGACTCGACGGCGAAGTCCGAAAAAACGTCGTCCCTCGCTCAACGCGGAAAATACGATCCGGAACCCGAGGCTACGAAAACCGCCGAAGTTGCAATGAAGTCCGACGACAAGCCGCTCGAAAACTTCAAAACGGCCGACTATTCTCAAAGCTATCAGACTCTCAATCCGAACGCAAACGACAACGTCAACGCGCTTGCCGGCGGCGTCGGCTCAACTCAACAGGGAACGATGAATCTCCCGAGCGAATCGAGCCAACCCGCGCTGGGACAAATTCCGCAAACGTCCCCGCAGACCTACGCCGCTCAGTCCCCCGTCGCGCCCGTTCAAACGCAGACCAATCAAGTCTACAACGACGCCTCGGCCCCGAGCGCCGTCGCGAACAACGCGCCCTTCCCGACCGTCGATTCGTCCTTCCCCGAAGTCGAAGCTCCGTTCCCGGAAGCCCCGTTCCCGAGCGCTCCGGCTAGCGCCGATCTCTACGCCGCTAACCCGCCTCAAGCGACTCAGCCTCAAACGACTCCCGCGCAGAATCAACAGCCGAATCAAAATCTCTACGCGTCCCCTGCGTATAATCCGCCTGCGTACAATCCGATCGCGCAAGTCAGCGGCGCCGCGGCCGCGCCTCACGCTTCCGCCGTTCAACAGAACGCGTCCCATTATCCTCAAACGCAAACGGATCGGCAACCTGTCGCCGAACAACAGGAGCCTGCGCTCGGACTCGCGTATAATTTCGACGCTCAACAACTCCCGTCCGCCCCGCAATACGACGCCCCTGCGGACAACATCACCTTCGACTCGAATACAAATCCCTATTCAAACGTGATTTACGAACCTCAAACGGTTTCCGGCGGTTTCGTTCCCGAAGCGTCGCCCATCTACTAATCGATCCGCGTTTCCGCAAATAACGCGACTTCCCACTCTCGCTAGGGGACTCCTGTCAAAAGGCGTCCCCTACTTTGTTTTCTGCGCGACGCGTTATAATATACGAGAATACGTCGAGACGCAACTTTCAAACGACGCAACGTAACGTCGAAAGGCTCACGAAAAGCTCGCGAAGAGAAACCAATAGAAAGGCGTATATGTCGCAACAAGACGCCCTCAAAAAACTTTTAACCCAAAAAACGATCCTCCTCGACGGAGGCTGGGGAACGGAATTCCAAAAGCTCGGGCTTCCGATCGGCGCGCATCCGGACTTGTGGAACCTTGACAATCCCGCCGTCGTGCGTCAAGTCGCGCAATCGTACGTCGACGCAGGATCCGACGTCATTTTAACGAACACGTTCGGCTCCAATCGTTTCGTTCTCGAGAAGCACGGCGCCGTCGACAAGCTCGCCGAGATCAATAAGCGTGGCGCGGAAATCTCGCTCGCCGCTGCGGAACAGTCCGCGCGCGACGCCGTCGTCTTCGCCTCCGCCGGACCAACCGGCGTTATTTTGGCGCTCGGTCAAGTCTCCGAGACCGAAATCTTCGACGCGTATCTCGAACAGTTTGAAGCGCTCAAAGAAGGCGGCGTCGTCGCCGTCGTCTTGGAAACGTCGAGCGACCCGCAGGAAGCCGCGCAAGGCGTTAAAGCGGCGAAAGAGTTAGGGCTATTCGTCGCCGTTACCGCCGTCTTTGACAGCGGACGCAAAAAGGATCGCACCATGATGGGCGCGACCCCGGAGAAATATATCGAAACGGTCGTCTCCGCCGGCGCCGACGTCGTCGGTTCCAACTGCGGTCGCGGAATCGAAAGTTTTGTCGAAATCTGCAAACGCATGAAAGTAGCGACCGATCGTCCTCTCTGGATGAAAGGCAACGCCGGATTGCCGCAAACGGTCGACGGCGTTACCACGTACTCCCAAACGCCCGAAAATTTCGCCGACGGCGCCATGACGCTCCTCGAAGAAGGCGCGACCTTCATCGGAGGATGTTGCGGAACAACTCCGGCGTTTATCGCGGAACTCAGAAAGAGAATCGACGCGCTCAACTAGCGCGTCCTTACCGTTACCTTCACTAGATCTTTATGCCTGCGCAGCGTCGTAGGCGACCTGGAACATTTACCATGACGTCGACCCCAGAATCTAATCCGCGCCAAGATCAAAACGAGCGTTCGGAAGAGCCTGCGCGCTCCCTTAATTTCATCGAACAAATCATCGAAGACGACGCCAAGTCGGGTCGCTTCGGAAACCGCGTGCACACTCGATTTCCTCCGGAACCGAACGGATACTTGCACGTCGGGCACGCCAAGGCGATCATTCTAAGCTACGGTATCGCGAAACAATACGGCGGTCTCTTCAATCTTCGTTTCGACGACACCAACCCGTCGAAGGAAGACGTCGAGTACGTCGAGTCGATTAAAGAAGACGTCAAATGGCTCGGCGCCGACTGGCAAGATCGCCTCTTCTTCGCGTCCGATTACTTCGAGCAAATGTACGAATACGCCGTTCAGCTCATTAAGAAAGGCAAGGCGTACGTCTGCGATTTGACTGCGGAACAAATTCGCGAAACGCGCGGTACCGCGACCGTACCCGGAACTCCGAGCCCGTACCGCGACCGCTCCGTCGAAGAAAACCTCGATCTGTTCAAACGCATGCGCGACGGCGAATTTCCCGACGGCTCGAAAACGCTGCGCGCTAAAATCGACATGGCGTCCCCGAACTTCAACCTGCGCGACCCCGTCATGTATCGCATTCTCCACACGCCCCACCACCGTCAAGGGACGAAATGGAGCATTTACCCCATGTACGACTGGGCGCACGGACTAGAAGACTCGATCGAAGGTATCACCCACTCGATCTGCACTCTTGAATTTGAGCATCACCGCCCTCTATACGACTGGTTCCTAAACGAACTCGGCGTCTATCACCCGCAACAAATCGAGTTCGCGCGACTCAACCTGACGTATACCGTGATGAGCAAGCGCAAATTGCTCGAACTCGTTAAGAACAACTACGTCGACGGGTGGGACGACCCGCGTATGCCGACGATCTGCGGTCTGCGGCGACGAGGGTTCACGCCGGAATCCTTGCGCATCTTCTGCAAAACGATCGGCGTCGCGAAATTCAACAGTACGATCGAAGCGACGGTTCTCGAAAACGCCGTGCGCGAAGACCTCAATAAGAAAGCGTTGCGCCGAATGGCGGTTCTCGATCCGATCAAACTCGTTATCGACAACTACCCTGAGGGACAAACGGAAAAGCTCGTCGCCGTCAACAATCCGGAAAACGAAGCCGACGGCGTTCGCGAAGTTTCCTTCTCGAAGACGCTCTACATTGAGCGCGAAGACTTCATGGAAGACGCGCCGAAAAAGTACTATCGCCTCTCCCCGGGGCGCGAAGTGCGTCTGCGATACGCGTATTACGTTACGTGCAAAAGTTGCGTAAAAGACGCCGACGGCAACGTCGTCGAGGTCCATTGCGAATACGATCCGGAAACGCGCGGCGGTCAGAGCGCCGACGGAAGAAGAGTCCAAGGTACGATCCATTGGGTCGACACGCAAACCGCGATCGACGCCGAAGTCAGACTCTACGACCGACTCTTCAACGTGCCCAACCCGGACGACCCCGACAATCTCGGCGATTACAAAGATTACCTGAACCCGGAATCACTCAAGGTCGTCAAAGGCGCCAAACTGGAAGCCGCCCTCGCCGACGCCTCGCTCGACGATCGTTTCCAATTTGAGCGCATTGGCTACTTCACCCTCGATAAGACGGCGACGAAAGACGCCCCCGTCTTCAATCGCACCGTCTCGCTGCGCGATTCTTGGAGCAAAGTTGCGAAAAAGTAATTCGTTTTACCGACAAATAATCGGCAAAAGATAAAGAAAAAGTCGAACGGCGCCCTTCTTCGTCGTTCGACTTTCTTTTTATTCCGCGTTGTTGAATTGAGAGGGAACGCAAACTTGTCCGACGGTCAAAACACGATTCGCGTCAAAACGTTCGATTCTCTTTCATGAAAGGCGCAATATTGCAGTGTTCGACGCCTCCGCGACGCTGAATAAGATCGTTTCGGGTAAGAAGGTATTTCGGGTAATTATCGCGGATACTTTCGAGCGGGCGATATTCCCGATCTTCCGTTCCTTGATCGTTCATGATCGTCATACAAACCTGAACGTAGGCGTAGTCGGTATTATTGCGTTCGAGAATAAAATCGCATTCGAGTTTGCCGATTCGGGCAACGCTAACGTCGTATCCTTTGGAACGCGCGTAGATATAGACAATATTCTCCAACGCAGGTCCGTAGTTAATTCGTTTGTCCGTATTAAGAGCGAAATAGAAACCAAGATCGGCGAGATAGTATTTTTGTTCTCCCGAGAGGGATTTTCTTGATTTCAAATCGAAACGACGACATGGGTAAATAATCTTCGCGCTTTCGGAAAACCGCCGTCATAAACGTACTTGTCAAACTCGGCGGTCAAATCGGACGAGACCTCCTTTCCTAAAAACGCCTTCATCTCAAGGTATTCCTCAAAACTCAGGGTATAAAGTTCAAATTCCAAGTAACGTCCAGTAAGTTTGGTCGCGAGTTCGCCGCTTAGTAGATACGAGTTTGAACCCGTAATAAAAATGCTGTATTCCGCCTCTTCGCAAAAACCATTGACGACTTCTTCAAAACCTACCACATTCTGAATTTCGTCCACGAACAGATACTTCGTTCCTTTCCCAACGGACTTCGCCGCGATAAGAGCGTCGAGCTGATCCGGAGTTTTCACTCCGCGATATCCCCTCTGATCCAGGTTGAGATAGATAATATTGTCAGACGAGACTCCCGCCTCTAGAAGCTCGTCGACGATCGTCTTCATAAGACAAGATTTCCCGCAACGGCGCACCCCCGTTATGACCTTAATAAGCCCGACGTCGTGGTAAAAACCCCGAATCTTCTTCAGGTAATTCTCCCTTTTATACAGTCTCATGAGAAGGCCTCCCGTTTCTCTCGACGACAACACCTCCCCTCAGTATAACCTCGTTATTTGCCAGTTAAGGGGGTAACTTTTGAAAAAATGTCAAAAGTTACCCCCTTAACGGCGGTTTTCGAACGAAAAATCGAAACGCCTCTCACTTTCCTCCACATGATCGACCTTTCATCGTTTTGATCTACCTCGAACTTGAAGATTAAAACGCTCCTCTCCCCGAGCTGGAGAGAAAAGCGTTGCAATACCCAAACGGCTCTCATAGGCGTGCGAAAGGAAAAGCGCTTTTCCTTCGGCGCCCTATTTTCCGGTTATGCAAAATCAGTCGCTCTCGCCGTCAGCCATTCCTATTGCGAGATCGTAGAGAACATAGCCGTTAAAGACCCACCAACGCGAACCCTGGTAAGAGCCTGACGGCGAGACCTTGCCCAGACGAGAAAGGATTTCACGCGTCAAAGGAGAAAGTCGCCATTTTTTCCCTTCAAATTCAACCTCCGAGGGACTCACGACAATCGCGCGATATGAAGGATCGTCTCGGAATCGGATTTCTTCGCCGATGAGGTCAAGGTCTTTGAACGAAAAATGGAACTTCTGATTTTGCGAAAAATTGTTTGTCGTCCTCATGCGATCAGGGATTGGCAACACGGTCTTCAATAGATATTCAGTTACCAAAGCCGTTCGTCTGCGTATCGCGTCTTCGTTCCAAACGTCCTGGTCGACTATCCATGATTGAGCGATAAGAAGATCGTCTCTTTCAGTGTAAAACTTCTTTTTTTCCGCAAACGTTCGATTGTTTAGCTCCGTTTTATTATGGATTAGCGTCAGGTTGCCAATAGTGTTTTCCAGTTCTTCACGAACGGAGTTGTAATCTTCACCAAGCTCTCGTATCCATGTCTCATTAAGAGTGTGCGGCATGATTCGCTCAATCTGAAGATTTTTATCTTCAACCTCAGGAAGACTGCCGCTAAGCGACTCTTCGATTAGGGAAAAGATAAACTTGTTATGGGCGAAATTGTAAAAGTTCATCGTTTCGAGATATCTTGAAAGTTCAATGTCGTTTGGTAGACGGAGATTGCTTTCGCGATCGGAAAGTATTTCAAACATCCTCTCCTTCTTATCCGAAACGGTTCTCAAATCGAGGATATACTTCGTCAATAGAGGAAAAGATTTGTTTTCCGCTGCATTCAAGCCTAATATTCGTCTTCGCACTGTATATATTCTGAACGCGTCGAATATGTCGACAACTTCTCGATCGTTAAACTCGCCCCTTTGCCACGCGCACAGGACGGCGAGAAAAAATGAATACGCCGTCGTTACGTTCATACGACCGAGGTCTTCCAATAAGCGATCAATTTCCTTATTGCCGCAAGTTCCGCCTGGCAATAACCATGAATAAATCTTTGAACAAAGAGAAAGATCTTCGAGAAGACTCTTGGCGTCCGCTGAAATGAATATCTTCTTAAACAAACTATAGAGTTCTTTATAGTTTCGTTCCGTAGCCTTCAGGAAGGACTGACATTCGCGATACTGCATATAATCGCGGATAAAATCGGATAAACGTCCCGGTATTGCCTTTTCGATCGGCGTCCAATACCGACTGTACAATTCGTTTTGCGTTTCCGGATCCATTCCCAGTAAAAGATAATTTCGCACGAGATCGGCAAGAGAAAGCGGCTTGCCGAGCGAGTTCATCGACTCAAAGATTTCCTGGGGATTTTCCCACTTGTTTTTATCCGGCTCTAATTCGATCGTAACAACGCTGAATTTCTCCAGACCATTTTCGATGAAGTCCGTAAGATTGACCGAGCCTCGATTATCTGCGGAAAGTTTAGTAAGAAAGTATTTATAGTTTCGATAAACGGCTGATTTCTTTTCGTCGTCCGACAATTTCTCAGCAAGAATGAGCTTTTTATACGCGCCCCAGTCGGTTTCAACTTGCTTCAGTTTGACCTTATGTTCTTCGTCGCCGTCGACGCTGTTGTTTTTAAGAAATTTTGAATCGATAAATTTACCGCCGCGCTCGGTTCCGAGAATGTCGCGCAACGCGACTAAAAAGAGCATCGTTGTCGTGATGCGCTGCTGACCGTCGATCAGGACCAGCTTGTCCGGTTGACCATACGCCGTTTTCGCCTTAAAATAAATAATCGTACCAAAGAAATGTTCCGTATTCTTTCCTTCGGCGTTCAGCTGGCAAGTTGTTTTGACGTCGTTTAGAAATATCTCGCACTGTTCCGTCGTCCACTCGTAATTTCTTTGATACGGCGGAATAAAGAATGTAACGTCGTGACTTGAAAGCATACTCAACACATTCAAAGCCAAAGCTTTCATGAATCTACCTATCTTGTTATTCTTCGGGATTCTTTCGGCTCAAAAGTCATACTCATGCTCAGCCCGTAAAGCTAAGCCGTCTTCTGAGCTTTAAAGCGCTCATTGTACGTTCTATTCTTGATCGAACAAGAAGGACCTACTAAAAAGTGGATAAAGACTCAAAATAGTCGCAAGCGTCGTCCCGATTCGTATCGGCAAGCGATTCTCGCGCGCAGTTCGCGCACGCCCATCCCCAACTTGACGTCTAGCCCTTGATCCGTTAGATTAACGCTGTGCCAGGCTATGAAAACAACAGGCGTTACCAATGATCAAACACCAATTCACCTTCAGCAATAAAACCGCGACCCTATACGCGTCGGAGCAGGAGAATCGCCCGCTCGTTCTCTTGAACTGCTATTCCGACGACGGCGACGCCGTTATGGAGGCGCTCCAGGCGAGGGAGGCGCCCGAATTCCACCTTCTCTGCGTCTCCGGGCTCGATTGGGAACGCGATACGACGCCTTGGGCGGCGCCTGCGTTCGTGACGAAATCGCCCGACGACCCAGGCGGCGCCGACGAATACCTCCAAATCGCGCTCGAAGAAATCCTACCGAAGGCGAGGGAACTCGTCGGGCGGGCTATTTCAGGCGTCGGCGTTGCAGGCTACTCCCTCGCCGGGCTCTTCGCGCTCTACGCTCTCTATCAATGCGAGGCGTTCGATCGGGCGGCGTGCGTCTCCGGCTCCCTTTGGTACCCGAACTTCAAAGAGTTCTGCCTTAACCGCGCCGTGAAACGCGCGCCCGCGAAACTTTACCTTTCCCTCGGCGATCAGGAGGCGAAGGCGAAGAACCCGCTCATCAAAACGGTCCAAATCAATACGGAAGAAATCGTCGAACATTATCGAAGGCTAGGCTACGACGTTCTCTGGGAACTCAACCCGGGAAACCATTTCCGAGACTTCGCAACGCGCGTCGCCAAGGGACTCGCGGCGATCGTTTAATTCGTAATCGTTTCATACGCAAAGAAAGGCAGGGAAAACGCATGGGCAAGAAAGTCGAATCGCCTCAAAATATCATCGTTCGCGGCGCGCGCGTTCATAATCTAAAGCGTATCGACGTCGATATTCCCCTCGGGCGGCTCGTCGGAATCGCCGGCGTCTCCGGCTCGGGCAAATCGTCGCTGGCGCTTGGGACGTTGTACGCGGAAGGCTCGCGGCGGTACCTGGAGGCGCTCTCGACCTACACGCGCCGCCGCATAACGCAGGCGAGCAAGGCGGACGTCGACGAAATTCGGCACGTTCCCGCCGCGCTGGCGTTGCATCAGCGTCCCGGCGTCCCCGGAATCCGCAGCACGTTCGGCACCTCGTCGGAACTCCTCAATAGTCTCCGCCTTCTCTTTTCCCGACTCGGTAGCCACGCGTGTCCGAACGGACACCTCTGCCCGCCGAATATGAACGTGGCGCTCATGCTCCCGACGAAATGCCCCGTCTGCGGCGAAGAGTTTTACGGTCCCGGCGCCGAAGAACTCGCCTTTAATTCGGAAGGAGCGTGCCCGAAATGCTCCGGAACGGGTATCGTCAGCGCCGTCGACGAGTCCAAACTCGTACCCGACGAATCGCTCACGATCGACGAAGGCGCGGTCGCCCCGTGGCAAAGCCTCATGTGGTCCCTCATGAAAGATATCGCGCGCGATATGGGCGTGCGCACCGACGTACCGTTCCGCGACCTAACGCCGAAGGAAAAGGAAATCGTCTTTCACGGTCCCGCTGAAAAACGGCATATTCTGTATGTCAATGAAAAGACGAACGTTGCGGGAGAAATGGACTTCACGTATTACAGCGCGGTCTACACGGTCGAAAACGCGCTCGCTAAGGTGAAGGACGAAAAAGGAATGAAGCGCGTCGAGAGATTTCTCCGCCAGGCGCCGTGCCCAGAATGCGGCGGATCGCGACTCTCCGCAAAAGCGCGCTCTTCGCAATTGGCGGGTAAATCCCTCGCCGACGCCTCCGCAATGACGCTCTCCGAACTCATTCCCTGGATTAAGTCGACGCCGGAAACGCTGCCGAACGAATTGCGTCCGATGGCCGAAGCCATTATTCAATCGTTTCTCGACAACGCCAAACGCCTCAACGACCTCGGGCTAGGCTATCTCGCGCTCGATCGCGCAAGCGCCACGCTATCGACTGGCGAACGTCAACGCGTCCAGCTCGCTCGCGCCGTTCGAAACGAAACGACCGGCGTTCTCTACGTCCTCGACGAACCGAGCATCGGGCTGCATCCTTCCAATATCGACGGACTTATGGGCGTTATGGACTCCCTTATCGCCGACGGAAACTCGATCGTTTTGGTCGATCACGACGTCCGCGTTCTGCGGCAGGCGGATCATATTATCGAACTTGGTCCACTCGCCGG
>ONGM01000082.1 GCA_900317365.1 uncultured Planctomycetota bacterium | reverse complement strand
GGTGGCGCGATCTATTCGGGCGGCGCGCTAACGGTTTCCGGGTCGTTTACAGGGAACGAGTCGGGCGAGAACGGGGGCGCGATTAACGCGAACGACGACCTAACGGTAGCGGACGCGACGTTCGAGAACAACGTGGCGACAGGCGCCGGCGGCGCGATCTTCGCGACGAAGGGGGACGTATCCGTCTCCGACTCCGCGTTTACCGGCAATTCGTCGACGTCGTCCGGCGGCGGCGCGGTTCGACTTGCGAAGGTCGGCGCGGCGACGTTCGAGAACGCGACGTTCACGAGCAACGAGTCGGCGGTCGCGGGCGGCGCGATTAACGCGAGCGCGACGACGAGTCTGACGCTCGACGGCGGAACCTTTACCGGCAATAGCGCGACGAACTCCGGCGGCGCGATTTACGCGACGGGCACGGTCGTCAATAGCGCGAACGCGGAATACGACGGCAATGAAACGCAGAAGTTTGGCGCCGCGATCGCGGTAGTCAACGGCTCCGAGCTTTTGGTCGAGGGCGGAACGTTTAAGAACGGCGCGGCTTCCGCAGGGGGCGCGATTTACGCGGCGGACTCCGAAGCGACGATTACGGCGGATATTTTGAACAATACGTCGACGACTTACGGCGGCGGAATTTACGCCGTTTCGACAGATATTAGCGTTCATGATTCGCAACTGATCGGCAACGTAGCGACTAGCTCCGGCGGCGCGATCTTCACGTCGAAAGGCTCGACAAAGGTCGCGTTTACCGATCTTGCGGACAACGCGGCGACGAGCGGATTCGGGGGCGCGATCTACGCGACTTCTTCCGGCGATACGCTCACGATCCAAGGCGGCGCCGTTTCCGGCAACACGGCGGCGAACTCCGGGGGAGCGATTTACGCGTACCATACCGACGTCGTGATTGAGGTTGCCGTCGACGAGAACTCAGAAGAGACTACGACGCGTTTCGACGGGAACGAATCGCAGAAATTCGGGGGCGCGATTTACGTCGTATCCGCAGGCGCGGACGTCGATCAAGCGACGTTTGTTTATAACGCCGCAGAGACCGGGGGCGCGATCTACGCGGGCGGCAACGTAACGCTTACGGACGCGACGTTTACGTCGAACTCGGCGAGCAATTGGGGCGGCGCGATCTACATGAAGAGCGGCGTCGCGAATTTCACAGGAGTCGAATTTAGCGCGAACGAGGCGGCCGCAAACGGCGGCGCGGTTTATCTGCACACGGCGACGGCGACGCTGACGAACGCGACGTTCTCGGAGAATACGGCGGCGGTCTACGGCGGCGCGATCGATCAAGTCAACGGTTCGCTGACGATTTCGTCGTCGACCTTCGCTAAGAACGTCGCGCAAAACGCGGGCGGGGCGATCTACCAGCTTCACGGAACGTCGAGTATTTCCGGCGTTTCGTTCACGGAGAACGCGGCGACGAAGAAAGCGGGCGCGGTTTACGTCGGGGCGGGCGCGTCGACGATTTCCGGCTCGACCTTCTCCGGCAACGTCGCGCCGCGCGGAACCGCGATCGCCGCGATCAGCGCGACGACCCTTGAAATCGACGGAGAAGCCTTCCCGGAGACTGGCGCGATCGAAGAAGAGGATCTCTCGACTGCGCTTCTCGACGAAGCTTTCGCCGAACTCTTCTTTGAAGAACTCGATTAAGTTTTACTGATCGGATAAGTCGTCGTTGACGACGAGGCGCCGCGTCTAGCCCAAGGACGCGGCGCCGTTTTTATTCAAGGCTAGACTCTCTTCCAACCTCTTTTTTAACATTTAAGGTCGCCGCGCGATTTTGCAAAAAAGAAAAATAAGAAAAAACTTTTTAAGCGTTAAATTCTATCATATATCTCTTCCTCATTTTTACATTATATGGTACACTATGGGCAGAGTTCGGTTTTTTCCGTATACTATTTGCGTTTAAACTTAGAGTTTCCGATGAGCAGCGATAGATCGGGCGTCGCTTTTGGTCGGTTCACAGTTTCAGTCCCACGCCATTGTTATTAAGAATCTGTAGAAATGTAAGAACGCAGACTCGTCGATTGCGTCTAAGACCTTCAGAGCGAATAGAGCGTCGATGAGAGCAGTTGCTCGATGACTCGTCAACGATTGCGGTTCGTCGAAAAGCGCAGCCGCTTCGTTTAAAATCATCCGATGAGAGAACTTCGTTGTCACGTTGGTTACGTAACAAGCTTGAAAATTGGCGTCCACAAACGACGAGAAAGCCAAAGGAACCATGAAAAAAATCAAGAACTGTTGCCTCGCATCAAGAATGCTGTCTCAATCGAATAAGAGTCATGTTTCTTCGCGAAAACTGGGGTTGGAAAATCTTGAAGAGCGTCAACTTCTTTCGGCGTCCACATTAGCGGAAGCGGTCGCCATCGCCGATCTAACGTCGAACGCGGCGGTCTTCGCGCAACAGGAAGAAGCGTTCGCGCCAATCGATCTTTCCAACGCTGTAGGCGACACGATCGTCGTTACCTCCACCGCAAGCGCGGGTTCAGGTTCTCTCCGCGCGGCGATTCTCTCAGCGACGGGCGGCGAAACGATTGTCTTTGATTCGTCGTTAGCAGGCGCGACGATCATGCTCGACACGGAGCTTAACGTTCAACGTAACGTAACGATCGACGGCGGAGTCGGCGGCGACCGCGTTACGGTCAACGCTAACGGGAACGGCGCGGCGTTCTTAATCTCCGGTAGCGACGTCGTGTTAAAGGATCTCGTGATTACCGGCGCCGTTGACAAGAATGGCGCGGTAAAATACGACGCGGCTAACGGTACTCTCACCGTAACGAACTGCGTCTTCACGGAGAATTCGAACAATTCGCACAATAAAGGCGGCGGCGGCGCGCTCAATATCAACAGCGCGGCGAACGTTACCGTAACCGACAGCGTGTTCGACAGCAACACGGCGTCAACGTACGGCGCCGCAATTTACGCGGAGTCGTCGACGACTCTTACCGTCGACGGTTGCGAATTCATCGACAACACCGCGTCTAAGGACGGCGGCGCGATTTACACGAAGTCTTCGTCGACGACGCTTTCCGTTACCGACAGCATTTTTTACGACAACCACGCGATGAACGGCGGTTCAATTTACGCGGCGCAAGCGACGACGCTTACCATTGCCGGTAGCGAATTTGAAAACAACAGCGCCTCAGTCGACGGCGGCGCGGTTTACGTGTCGAATTATTCGTCGAGGGTTTCCGTTACCGACAGCATTTTTTACGACAACCACGCGAATGACGGCGGCGCGGTTTATATGGCGTCCCTGTCGACCGTTCTCTTTGACAATATCCAATTCACCGAGAACAGCGTTTCGAATAACGGCGGCGCGATCTACTTCCAAGACGGAACGAACCACGTCGTCAAAAACTCGAATTTCCGTCAGAATTCGGCGCATACAAACGGCGGCTCTTGGTATGCCGGTTCCGGGAGCGGCAATGGGACGTTCGTACAGTTTCAGAACATCAGCGAGATTGTTAATACGGCGCCCAACGGTGGAGCCGGATACCTCAGTAGTTCGGCTTACGCGACTTTTGTGAACGCGCTCGCCGTCGAAAATTCGACCGGATTCTTCATCAGTGCGAACGCGACCGCTGATTTCACAAACGCGACGATCGCCAATAACGGCGGGTGGGTCCAATACGATATCACCGGCGATACGAGCGGATCCATTCGCGGGCGCGTCACGCTTCAGAATTCGATTCTCAACCCCGGCAACCCCAACAACGGTCTCAATACCGGAGCGGTTACGGTCGACAGCGCGTGCAATTCGGTTCTCAATAAAGTTTATCCGACGACGTACGATTACGCGAACAACGTCGTTTACACGTGGGGCGCCGTTATCTTCACCGACTCGGCGAACCACGACTACACTCTCGTCGAAGGTTCGCTCGCCGTCGACATTGGCGACAACTCCTACGTCGCCGGAATTGATTTCGACCTCCGAGGAGCGCCGTATCATCGCGTCGCCAACTCGATCGTCGACGCCGGCGCGTACGAACTTCAAGTTCTCGAAGAGCCGTCGATCATCGTTACGACGACGGAAGACGTCGTCAATCCTTCCGACGGTAAGATTTCGCTCCGCGAAGCGGTCGAAGTCTACTTCGCTTATGAATCGCGATTATTCGACTCGACCGTCGACTCGACGGGACAAACGGTAACCTTCCAACTTGCGACTCCCGGCGACGTCACGCTCGGCGGCTCCGAAGTGACGATTTCCGAATCGATGGCGATTTACGGCGGAACCAGCGCTACGATTACGATCTCCGGAGACAACTCGTCGCGTATTTTCAAGGTCGCCGACGACGTAGCGTCCGTCGACTTCCAAGGTCTAAAATTCACCGAGGGCAAGGCGTACGCGATTATCGACGCCTATGAGTCCGGCGACGCGTACGACGACGCGTTGGAAGCGTACGACGGCGGCGCGATCTACGCGACGACGGCGGCGATTACCGTTGCAAGCTCCGATTTCATGCTCAACAGCGGTTATATTGGCGGCGCCGTCTTCGTCGGCGGCGGAACCCTTGAGATTACCGACACGACATTCGCGCATAACGAGTCGGCGTATCAAGGGGGCGCGGTCGCGCTCTACGGAGCGAACTCGACGAACGCGGCGCTCGTCGTTGCCGACTCCATTTTCGAAACCAACGAGTCCGACCGAGCCGGCGCGCTTTACTTCAAGGACGGAGTCGCGACGATCGACGATTCGTTCTTCTGTTACAATGAGGCGAAGTACGCGAGCGGCGGCGCGATCACCGTAGCGAACGCGACGCTGACGGCGACGAACGTCGATATGACGGTGAATACAGCGGGACGTTTCGGCGGCGCGATTTTTGCGGGAACCTCGGACGTTACGATCAATAATACCGCAGACGGAATCGCTATCTCCTACAACTTGGCGCAATACGGCGGCGCGATCTACAATTCGAAGGGAACGGTCGACGTGAAAGCCGGCGTCATTTCGGACAATATGGCGACGTTCTCCGGCGGCGCGATCTATTCGAGCGGCGCGCTGGCGGTTAGCGGGACGTTCACGGATAACGATTCGGACGAGCACGGGGGCGCGATCTATACGCTCGAGGATATCACCGTGACGGACGCAACGTTCTCAAACAACAGGGCGGTCGGAGCCGGCGGCGCGATCTACGCGACGAAATGCGACGCAACCGTTTCCGGCGCAACGTTCAACAGCAATTCGTCGCTTTCTTCGGGCGGCGGCGCGATTCGACTTGCGAAAGTGGGTTCTGCGACGTTCGAGAACGCGACGTTTGAGAATAACGACGCGGCGGTCGCAGGCGGCGCGATTAACGCGAGCGCGACGACGAGTCTGACGATCTCTGGCGGGTCGTTCGCCGGCAATAGCGCGTCGAACTCCGGCGGCGCGATTTACGCGGCGAGTACGAGCGTCAATAGCGCGAACGTGGTATACGACGGGAACGAAACGCAGAAGTTTGGCGGCGCGATCGCGGTAGTGAACGAGTCCGAGCTCTTGGTCGAGAGAGGGACGTTTAAGAACAGCGCGTCGTCGGCAGGGGGCGCGATCTACGCGGCGGACTCCGAAGCGACGATCACGGCGGATATTCTAAACAATACGGCGACGACCTACGGCGGCGGCATTTACGGCGTTTCCGCCGATATTATCGTTCAGAAATCGCAACTGATCGGCAATACGGCGACGAGCTCCGGCGGCGCGATTTTCGCGTCGAAATGCTCGACGGAAGTCGAGTTGACGGATATTGCGGACAACGCGGCGACGAGCGGATTCGGCGGCGCGATCTACGCAAGTTCTAACGGCGAGACGCTCACGCTCAAAGGAGTCGAAGTCTCGGGCAACACGGCGACGAACTCCGGCGGCGCAGTTTATTCGTACCATACGGAAGTCGTCGTAAGATCCGCAGTAGAAGACGGCGTAGAGACTGCGACGGCGTTCGACGGGAACGAATCGCAGAAGTTCGGCGGCGCGATTTACGTCGTTTCCGCAGGCGCGGACGTTGTCGATGCGGAATTCGTTCACAACGTTGCGGAGACTGGCGGCGCGATCTACGCAGGCGGCGACGTTACGCTTACGGACGCGACGTTTACAACGAACTCGGCGAGCAATTGGGGCGGCGCGATCTACATGAAGGACGGAGTCGCGGAATTCGAGGGAGTCGAGTTTAGCGAGAACACGGCGACCTCGAACGGCGGCGCGCTTTACCTTCACACTGCGACGGCGACGCTTACGAGCGCGACGTTCTCTGAGAATACGGCGACCGTTTACGGGGGCGCGATCGAGCAAGTCGACGGATCGCTGACAATTTCGTCGGCGACCTTCAGCAAAAACGCGTCTCAAAAAGCGGGCGGCGCAATCTACCAACTTCACGGAACGTCGACGATTTCCAACGCTTCGTTCACAGAGAACGAAGCGACGACGAAGGCGGGCGCGCTGTACGTCGGGGCGGGCGCGTCGACGATTTCCGGAACGACCTTCTCGGGCAACGTTGCGCCGCGCGGAACTGCGGTCTCCGCTCTGAACGCGACGTCCCTCGAAATCGACGGCGAATCCTACCCGGCGACCGGCGCGATCGAAGAAGAGGATCTGTCCTCTTCGCTTCTCGACGAAGCGTTCGCCGAACTCTTCTTTGAAGAACTCGACTAAGATTTACCGACCTGATAGGTCGTAGTTGACGACGAGGCGTCGCGTCTGGCCAAGGACGCGGCGCCTTTTTTTCGTTTCTGTTTCGCACGAAAAGACGAACGGTCGTACCATGACAAGCGACCAACGGGAAACGGCGATCGCCATCGCGCGGCGTTGTGAATCAGTATTCAACGTTCGCATGCTCCAACGCTCGAACGTCGGCGACTCACGGCGAACGGTTCCGACTCCGTCTCGAATCGTTTGTAATGAACGAACCGAAAATAACTGAAAATCTTTTAATTTCATTTTCAAAAACGCTTTGTATGATATAATGACTATGGGCAAGTTAGGTGTTTTGACGCAACGTCTCTCATTGGGACGCGCGTCCACCGTGTTTAGTTGCGTTGCGAGTATTGCTCGTTGCGCGATATATTCCGTTTTTTGACGCGTTGAAAAGGAATTCGGACGAGTAGCGCTTAGTTGTCGGTTTTACGTTCAGCAACCGTATGCAACGTCGCGACTTTTGAAAAGTTACGACAGTTTGCGAGGTTGTCGCGCGCTGCGGGAATAGCGTAATTTACAGGGCATTGTAACATATTTCGTTTCGTGCGCGCGAAAATCGACGTCTATCGTTGAGAGAATTCCTTGCTCATACGCAGTTTTCACTCATAAACGGAGAAAGAAAACTATAATGGAAAATTTATTTGCGAAACGTCGCGTTTTAAGCGACATGATTGACAAGCGTCAGACGTCGCTTCGCAAGCTCAGGTTGGAAAATCTTGAAGCCCGCGAACTTCTTTCGGCTTCCACGCTCGCGGAAGTCGCCGCGTTGACCGAACTTACCTCGGACGCCGCGATCATTGCGCAAAGCGACGACATTGCGCCGATCGATCTCAAAGAAGTCGAAGGCGCCGCGACGACTCTTGTCGTCGATACTCTCGAAGACGTTGTCGACGATACCGACGGCAAGATTTCGCTTCGTGAAGCCGTCAATATCGCCAACATGAGCGGCGGATTTACAATCACGTTCGACGCGAGTCTCAGAGGCGGAACGATCATGCTCAATGGGGTCAGCGGTCCCATCTCGATTACCAACGGCATGACGATCGACGCCACAGCCCTTAGCGACGCCGAGACTCCGGATCGCGGAGCGGCGGAACCCGGAATTACCGTCTCCGCGTTCCGAAATTATGTTGAGACGAACGGTGTCTACAAAGATGTGATCGTTGCAAATAAAGCTCAGTCCTCCATCTTCGTTATCAGTGCGACGGACGCGCTTAAAAGCGGCGCCTCGACCGTCGAATTTAAGGGATTAAAGCTTACCGGCGCCGGCTCGCAAAGTAGAGGCTCCTCCGCGTCCGCTATCTATGCCGTTGCTTCCGGACTGAACTTTAATCTCAACGTGGACAACTGCGTCTTCGCCGACAATATTCCGTACGTCCGAATGTTGTCCGGCGGATTTGGCGCATACGTGTCGAATTCGGGAAATTCGACGTTTACAAACGTTACCTTCGACAACAACGGGTATGTTGATAGCCGCGACGGTTACGTTTCCTCGGTTACAATTGGTACTCAGTATCTAAATTACGAGGGCGGCGCTTTGAATTTGCAATTGGGGTCCGCCGTTATTTCCAATTCCATCTTTACGAATAACGACGCGCAGGCGATGGGCGGCGCGGTCTACGCTACCAACACAAACGTTACTTTTGAAAACACGCTCTTCGAGAATAACACAATCAATCTCAAGACGAATCAAGGAGGCGGCGGAGCGGTCGCCAGCGTGCCGTCGACCACGTCCCTCGCTTTTGACGGTTGCGACTTTATCAAAAACGAATCCGTTTTTGCCGGCGCGATTTATACGCAAGGCGATTTAACGATCAATGACTCGACCTTTTCCGAGAACGTTTCGTCTGATTATACCCTTTTCAACAACGTCTACCCGGGAACAGTAGTCTACGCCAGAGGCAACACGGCGTTATCGAACGTTACGATCACCGAAGATAACGACGTGAAACACGCCGTGTATTTCGCCAGTTCGGGTAACGCTTCCACGAAAACCATATCCGACAGCGTGATTCGCAACGACAACGCCGACGGAACCGCCGTGTATAACCAAATGGGCAATGCGGAAATTACTCGTTCCACGCTTAGCGGCGGACAAGGCGCCGCGTTCTCCGTTCTGGCGGGAACGCCCAAACTCGTCAACTCGCTCGTTACCGACAGCGCCGTCGGGATTCTCGCGAACTCCGCTTCGAATCCGACCATCGAAGTTATCAACTCCGATATCGTTGGCAACACGACGGGCGTTAAGGCGACAAACGGCGTGGTCAACCTGAAGAATACGATCGTCGTAATGAACGGAACGGACGTCGAAATTGGCAACGGCACGGTCAACGCGAACAATACGCTCTCGACCTTCACCGCATGGTCCAATAGTTCCGCAAGCCCCGTGAATTACGTCTATGCCGACGGCGATCCGCTCTTTATCGACGCGGCAAACGGCGACTACGGATTGGCGGCGGGCGCGATCGCGATCGACGGCGGCAATAACTCGTATATTGCCGGATACGATACGGATTTCGACGGCGAAGCGCGCATTTTCAACGGAACCGTCGACCTTGGCGCATACGAGTCTCAAATTGCCTATGAAACGCCGTCGATTATCGTAACGACGACGGACGACGTCGTCGATCCGAACGACGGACTGATTTCGCTCCGCGAAGCGGTGGAAGTCTACTTCGCTTATGACTCGCGAACGTTCGACGCGGCCGTCGATTACACTGGACAAACGGTAACGTTCAATCTTGCGGAGCCCGGCGACGTCTTTCTTGAAGAAGGCGAGATCACGATCTCCGACGCGATGACGATCTACGGCGGAACCAGCGCGACGATTACGATCGACGG
>ONGM01000139.1 GCA_900317365.1 uncultured Planctomycetota bacterium | reverse complement strand
TTTGAATTGCCATGAGAATTTTTGATCGTTAAGCGCCTGATCGAACGCGTCGCAGTAGTCGGCGTCGCTGTAGATTGCGGAGGACTCTTTGAAGTTCTGCCATGTGATCGGGTCAGGCGTCAGCGCGACGACGGCGCGGCGCGACCGTCGAAAGCGGTTGTTCCATTCGTCCCGGATACGATCAAAGCGCGCGGAGTCGGAGTCGCGATCCGCAGTTTCGATCGTTTCGACGGTCGGCGCCGGCGCAGGCTCCTCTTCCGGTTCCGGTTCCGGTTCATCCGGAGCCGCTTGCGCTTTCTTCGCGCGGCGCGTCGCCGCAGCTTTTCGCGCGCCTTCGGAGCGATTGCGTTTGATTTGCTCTTGTCGTTGGCGCTCTTTTGCTTCCGGAGATCGATTGAACGCGTCCTCAAGCCAGCCGTCTTCAATAACGAATAGTCCGAACTCTTCGACGATCTGACGAATAAACGCAACGTCTTCGCGCATATCGTAGGCAAGGTCGTCGACGTCGTACTTGATCTTTTTCGAGGGCGAACTTGCCGTTAGTTCGGCGATTCGGCAGTAAACGCCGTACCCTCTCATACCGTGAAGGCGACGAAGACGAACGGCGCTATCGAAACGTTCAGACATTGTTTTCCCCTTTGATTTTTGCAACGATGGCGCGCCAGATCGTCCCGGCGCTACGCGGCGGTAAATTGAGTTCTCGTTCAATTTCGCGAAAGGTATAGCCTTGCGCGCGGAGTTCAAAGACTTCTCGCTCGAACGTCGTCAGGACGGTTAGAAGAATAAGCCGCTCTTCGCTTAATTCCGCTTGGGTCGGCGGCTCTTCGTCTTTTCCGATCGTTTCAGTGAGGAGTCCGGCTCCGTTTTCTTTCTTTGTTCGACTTTGCTTTGTCGTAAGGTCGTAAAGGACGCGTTGCGGAATGAGCGGGAGAACGTCTTCGTCAGGTTGATTCCGACGTTTCCGAACGAAGTTCCACGCGATCAAGTACGCGTCTTGAAAGTGATCTTGGAGAGCGCTTTTGTCTCCCGAACGCGCAATAAAAGCGAAGACGCCTTGCCGCGCGAGCGACATGATCTTCGCGATTAAAGCGTCGTCGTCGAGATTCATTTTGTCGTTCTCTTTTGACTAAATTGCGTTCCGTAGCGACGCGCGTCATTTATCCGGAAACGTCAATCCGAACTTTTGCCAGCTTTCAAACTTTGGCGTTTCCGCCTTATGCAGACGGATCCAGGTCGCGCCGGTTTTCGACGGCGACGTCAAGCGCGCGGAGACGGAAGCGACGATCTTATCGTCTTCCCAGACGCCGGCGCGCGTGAGCGCGTCCAAGACCGGCTTAATCCGATTGTCGACGTCTCCGGAACGGCGTTGAAGGGAAACGTAGATCGCAACGTCGACGTATTCCCAGCTCGCCGGGATCCGGAACCGTTCGATCTTTGCGGCGACCGTTACGAGCTGGATATACATCTTCATCGCCGGGGACAAATATTCGCGTCCTTTACCGTTTCGCCACATACGGTTCGCGGTTGGAGGCGCGGATGGAATGAATAGTTGCATAGGGTTCTAACGTCTAGTCGTTATGTTCTCTTTCGAGTCGTCGGCGGCTAACGCCGCGCGGCGTCTCTCTTCTTTTGCGTCTGGGCGCTAGTCGTCTCTCCAACCGACTCGCGGCTCTACGCCTAGCGTCTCTCACGCTCTTACGCGACAAGTCTAACGTTTTCGATATATCCGACAGCGACAATCCTTTCCGGTATAGTTCGACGACGGAACGTTCTAGTTGCGAGAGATCGCTAAGGTCGTCGGTCGCGCGCAACATTGTTTCCCGTTTTGTTACCCGTTGCGTCCGCGCCTTCCTGTACTTTCCTTCGTGCAACTCGCGCGCCGCCGCCGTACTGAGAGGCGAGTCCGACGCCATCTTTCCGAGTGCGGAGTGGAGTCTCTTGTGGACCGTCTGCGCCGATACGCCGAGGCGTTTCGCAATAATGACGGCGGGCGTGTCGTCGAAGTATCGGAGACGAACGACTTCGCGCTCATCGTCTGTGAGCCGTTTCAGTAGCGCCTCGACGTCGTGTTTCGTCTCGAAGTCCGTCTCGCAACCGTACGTGGAAAGTAAGTCGAACGAGCTGTCTTCCGTTGAAAAGACGCGATAGACTTCGCGGCGGGCGTTTTGCAGGTTCAATACGTTACGCGCGCGGAAGTAGACCGCCGCGCGGAACATGTGAGCGTCTAGCGTCTCACGCAACCCTTCCCGCTCGCATTTCCAGAGTTCTATTCGCGCGGTCTGCAATACGTCGTCGTAGTCTAGGACGTTTGTCTTGTGAGGATAGAAGCGAAGGAGCCGTCTCGATATACGCGCCAGAAACAGCTCGTCTGAATCGTAGTCATTGTTGTAGTTGGGCATGTCGTTCCCGTCCGTTTTCTCATTCAGCTTCGTCAATTTCATCAATGCGCGTTTCGTTCGCTCCACGCTTTAATAACGACGGGGAACTCGTCCTTGGCGATCTCATAGATTTGTCGAACGAGTTCGCGCGTTTCCTCTTGCGCGCCGGGCGCGAGTCGTTGATCGAAGATATGAAGCCATTCCCGGAGGTTCGTCTTCATAACGATTTGCGTCGGGGTCGAGAGCGGGAGTACGGCGCGCGCTTCTTCAGGAGCTTCACGGAGGAGCGTAACGAAGTTGTCGTAGGCTTCTCGGCATTCAGTTTCGTGTTCCTTGTAAACCTCGGCGGCGGGGGCGTTGGGGTTGACGCAATCGTCGGCGATCGGTTCCGAGTATCGCAACGACCTTTCAAGGTAGCTCGCCATACGATAGCGCATGAGCTGACGCGCAACGAAGATCGGGCACGTAATAAAGACGCACAAGTCCGCGAACTCCAAAACGGAGTCGTGCCCGTTGAGGACGCAACGCCGAAGAGTTTCCCACGGCGTAAGAGATTCGATAACGTCGGACTCGTCAGGCGATCCGACGCACAGTCCGCTACCGCGCGAAACCTGCGCGATCATGCCGAGCGTGTTTTCCGCATTGAAGACCGGAGACGTAAAAACTCTATCGACGGTTGATTGAAAAGTAGCCATAGAATCGTTTCTCACGTTTTTTGAGATTGAATTAAAAACCCGGCGACTTCGCGCCGCCGGGTCAGGCGACGTCCAACGCGCGGCTTATCGTGCGGAGCGCGGCTCGAACAAGCCGCGACGAACGGAACTGGCCATAAGCGGGAGGTCTCTCCATAAGGAAACAGTTCTTTAACGTCCCAGTCGACGCGCGGGGGACGCCCGACGTTGAGTCCTGCGAACGCAGGCGTCGGAAAGAACTTGCCGCCGTTTCCGGCGACAAGCCCTGAAAGGCGCATTATGCCTTCGGCGTTATCAGCTAACCATAGCGCAGTCTGAGGCGCCAGCCGTGACTGTTTAACGACCGACTAACCGTTACGGTCGCCCCTTGGCGGTAACCCCGCGAACGCGGGCAAGGGAAGAAACGCGCCGCCGTTTCCGACGGCGCGCCTCAGACGAAGTCTGGGATGTAGTCGGGGCGGCGTTATTGTCCGCTGTTGCGACGGACGTTGTTTAGCGACCGACTAACCGCCTACGGTCGTTCCCCGTTGAAGCCCGACGAACGTCGGCGGGGAATGGAACTTGCCGCCGTTTCCGGCGGCAAGCCCCTAGATTAGGAAAAAACATGAAGTCAAAAGAAGGCGACGTTATCAGCCTGCGGAGTTGGCAGGCGAAGCCCAACAATGAAAGGCAATTTATCGACCGACTAATCGCCTACGGTCGCCCCTCGGTTCTTGCCCAGCGAACGCTGGCGAGGGAGAGAACGCGGCGAC